>JAFZKV010000061.1 GCA_017551765.1 Bacteroidales bacterium | reverse complement strand
GCGCGGACCGAAGGGTTCGCCGAAGACAAGGACCCCTATCAGCACGGCGGTGGTGGGCTCGAGGGCGCCGAGGATGGCGGTGGGTGTGCTGCCGAGATATTTGGCGGCGTAGACCATCATCACCAGCGCCATGATGGCGGGGACGAGGGCGAGCCACCCCACCCATAGCCAGGCACGCGGCGAGGGCGGCAGCATGAGCGGCTGGCCGCTCAGCAGGGCGAAGAGGGCCATGCCGGCGGCGCAGTAGAACAGCACATAGAAGTTGATTTTGAATGACGACATGCGGACGGGCGACTTGTCGACCACAATGATATAGAGCGCGTAGGTGAGCGCCGAAACGAGCACAAGGACGATGCCCACGATGCTGGGGGTGCCGCCGGTGTCGCCCCAATAGAGCAACAGCACGCCGGCCAGGGAGAGAAGGATGGCGGACACGACGGACCACCGCAGGCGCTCGCGGAAGAAGACAAGCATGATGACGGCCGTCATGACGGGATAGGTGAAGAGGATGGTGGAGGCCACGCCGGCGGGCATGTGGTGGAAGCTGAGGTAGAGCGTCAGCGAGGAGCCGATGAAGAGGAGGCCCAGGGCGGTGACGGTGCGGAACTCGGGCCAGGAGACGCGCAGGTTCTCGCGCCGAAGAAGGCACCTGAAAAGCATCACGGCGGCGATGATCATCCATGCCAAACCAAAGCGATAGAAAAGCACCGAGGGGGTATTCATCCCCTCGGCGTATAGGTTAAGGGCTCCCAGCGGATTGGTGCCGTAGCAGACGGCGGCACCGATGGCACAAAGGATGCCAACTACAAGTTTTGAGTTGTGAGTTTTAAGGTTTGAGTTAATTTTCAATCACTTAAAACTTAAAGCTTAACACTTAAGACTGAACACAATCAGTCGGCCTGGTCGCGGAAGTAGGGGTTCTGCACCATGCGTCCGTCGGGACGCAGGGTGGCGGTGGAGGACTCGCGCATGGAGGAGCTGCGACCCTCGAAGAGTGCCTCTTCTGTAATCTGGCTGGTGGGCATGCCTTGCACGATGTCGGCGCCGTTGGCGCTGTTGCGCAGCAGTTCATGGATGTGCTTGATGCGGTCGGCCACGGTGGCGAGGTCGTTGTCGTTGCGGAAGGCGCTCTTGTAGACGGGTTCGGCGGGCTTCACCTCGACCTGCGGGGCGGCTACCACCTCGGCCACGGGCTGGGCGGCCTCGTCGCGGTCCACAATGTGGATGTCCTCGACCAGGAGGTCCACCTCGGGCATTTTCACCTCCACCTGGGCCTCGGCCGTCTCACGTGCCACTTCGAGCGTGGGCTCTTCGTCGAGCACAAAGACGTGCTTCTCGGCGGCGGGCTTGGGGGCGGCCACAACGTCTTCAATCACAAAGGGGGCGGGCTCGTCGCGGTGGATGAGCTCCATGCCTTCCTCGTCGGCCTTCTGCTCCACCACGGGCTTGGCCTCCTCGACGGGCAGCTCGGGGGCAAGCTTGAACACCTTGGGTTCTTCGGGTTCGACGCGCGACTTCTCGAAGCCGGTGGCGATGAGGATAACCTTCAGTTCGTCGCCGAGCGAGTCGTCGGCACCGGCACCCCAGATGACGTCGGCACTGCCGCCGGTACGCTCGATGACAAAGTCGGTGATTTCGGTCTGCTCGTCGATGGTCATCTCATGCTCGCGCGAGTAGGAGAAGTAGAGCAGCACGTTCTTGGCGCCGTTGATGTCGCTGTCGTCGAGCAGCACCGAGGTGGTGGCGGCGGTGATGGCCTCGAGGGCTCGGTTCTCGCCGCTGCCGCTGCCGGTGCCCATCAGGGCGGTGCCGCTGTGTTCCATGACGGTGTTGACGTCTTGGAAGTCGCGGTTGACGTAGGCGTTCTTGGTGATGATTTCGGCGATACCTTTGGCGGCGGTGAGCAGCACGTCGTCGGCCATGCCGAAGGCTTCGCTGATGCGCATGTTGCCGAAGGAGCGCAGTTTGTCGTTGTTGATGACGATGATGGAGTCGACATGCTTGCGGAGCTCCTCGATGCCTGCTTCGGCCTGGGCGCGGCGGCGCTGGCCCTCGAAGCTGAAGGGGCGGGTGACGATGGCCACGACGAGGATTTTCTTGTTCTCGTCGTTCTCAAGGTCAATGCTCTTGGCTATCTCGGCGATGACAGGGGCGGCGCCGGTGCCGGTGCCACCACCCATACCGGCGGTGATGAAGAGCATCTGTGTGTTGTGGGAGATAGCCTCGCGGATGTCGTCGGCTTTCTTCTCGGCTGCTTCGCGGGCGCGCTCGGGCTTGTTGCCGGCACCCAGGCCGAGGTCGCCCAGCGGTATCTTGTTGGGCACGGGCGAGGCGTTGAGGGCCTTCATATCGGTGTTGCAGACGATGAAGTCTACTCCCTCGATGCCTTTGTCGTACATGTGGTTCACAGCGTTGCCGCCACCACCACCGACACCGATGACTTTGATGTACGAAGACTGTCCTTTGGGCGAATCAAAGGTGAAAAAAGTCGAATTTGCGGTTTCTTCCATTGTGCTTGTATATTTCTATCTTACTGATAAAGATGTCGTTAAACTATTATGCCTATTGTATTCGGTAGCGTAAAATTACTAATAAAATCGCGTATACGAGTCCTCGTTACCAATTAGTTTTCAACAATATGTGTTTATTACTCATCAATCCCTTCATTGAAGACCTTGTTGAAGAAGCGCGACACGGCATTGCCAAAGGTCTCGTCCTTGGGGTGTTTGGGCTTTTTCTCGTCTTTGGGTTCCGGCTTCTCGACCTTGGTTTCGGGCTTGTTTTCGGGCACATCGGTGAGGTCGGCGAAGATGTCGACGTGTTCCGATTTGCGCTTTGTCTTGATGCCGGCGACCTCTTCGTCGTCGGCGTTGCGCTCGGCTTGTTCAAGGCCGAAGAGCACCAAGCCGATACCGGTGGCATACATGGGGTGCATGAGCTCCTTGTAGCTGACGCTGTCGGGCTCGAGGTGCTCGTTGGGGATGCCGATGCGGGTGTCGGTGGTGGTGATGAGTTCGCAAAGGTCCTTGATGTTCTTCAACTGCGCACCGCCACCGGTGAGGACGACACCGGCGATGAGCTTCTTGGCGAAGCCGGAGAGCTTGATTTCGTAATCCACCTGCTCCATAATCATCTTGGTGCGGGCATTGATGATGCCGGCAAGGGTTTTGACGTAGATTTCGCGCGGAGCCTGGCTGCGGATGCCGGGGATGGAGATAACGTCGTTCTCGCTGACGGCCTGCACGAGGCAGGAGCCGAACTTCACCTTGAGGCTTTCGGCCTGTTTCTTCAGGATGTTGCAGCCTTCGCGGATGTCGTTGGTGATGGCGTTGCCAGCCAACGGCAACACGGAGGTGTGGCGAATGATGCCGTCGTGGAAGATGGCAATGTCGGTAGTGCCGCCACCGATGTCGACCATAGCCACACCGGCGTCGCGGTCGCTGTCGTCGAGGACAGCCTTGGCCGATGCCACAGGCTCGAGCACCACGCCTTTGATTTTGAGGCCGGCGCGCTGCACCGCCATCTTGATGGCCTGCAGGTTCTGCACATTGCCGGTCACCATGTGGAAGTCGGCCTTGAGCACCTTGCCAGCCACACCCACGGGAGGAATATCGCGGCTCAGCGCCTCGTTGTCGACATAGTACTGCTGCGGGAAGATGTGGATAATCTCCTCGCCGGGCTCAAGCATGGTGTTGTACTGTTCGTTGGTGAGACGATCCACATCCTCCTGCTCGATGAGCTCATGGTCGGACGGAATCATCACAACCCCTTGGCTGGGGCGCGATTTGATGTGCTGACCGGCAATGCCGACCCACACCTCTTCGACATCTACACCGGCTTGTTCCGAAGCCTCCTCGACGGCACGCTTGACCGACTCTGCCGCCTGGGTAATGCCCTTCACCATGCCGTGTTCCACTCCGAGCGACTCGGTCTTGCCGAAGCCGAGGATTTTCACCCGTTCATTCTCGCCGCGCACACCGATGAAGCACGCAATCTTCGTGGTACCGATGTCGAGGCCTACAATAATTTCTGTTCCCATAGTTGTATGTTTTATTTTGTTATTTTGTTTCTCTCTTTGTGCAAACCACCTGACCCTTGAACTTGAGGCTAAGGCGTGAATAGGTGTCCCATCCGGCACGCGGCATGCCCTTGCGGTAGAAAGTCAGCAGGTTGCTGAACTTGGCGTCGAGATCCTCGGGCGTGCCCAGCTCCACCACATGGTTGCCCAGCTTGGGCACCATCATGATGTCGCCGTCGCGCTCGATATATACCTGGTCTATCAGGTCGCCGTATTTGCTCTCGCGGTCGAGGAAACGTGCAATGTCCAGCAGGGCGAGCATCTGGCTATTGAGGCTGTCGGCGCGCAAGGGTTCGGTGAAGTCGCCACCCACCACCAGCACATTGCAACTGCCCAGCGGGCTTGAAGGCATCAAGGCACCCTCGCTGTCAAAATAGTATTCTTTGGGACCATAGTACAGGCGTGCGATGGGACGGCGTTGGGTGGCACGTACCACCACCTTGCCGCTGACGCTGGTCGAAGCACTGACATCGGACAAGAAAGGCACGTGGCTGGCCGCTTCGGCCACCGTCTGGCGGTCCACCTGACCCACCTGCTGCTGCAACAGCGCCGGCACCACGGCCAGGATGCTGTCCTTCACCACCTGGCTGTTCACCAGCTGCGGCTGGCGGCCATAGCGGATATTCACCTCGATGCCACGCACCGTAGAACGCGAGCGGCTGACGTTGGCCACCACCACAAGCACCATTAGTGCCACGGCTCCCAGCAGGATGAGCATTATTTTGTACGGTCTTTTCATAGCATCTGTTCTCTAAGTGTTGCCTCCAGACGCGGCACCAGACGGTCGATGTCGCCGGCACCAAGCGTCACCACCACGTCGGGACACAGGGCAGGCACCAGCTCGAGCACCTGGTCAGGCGTGCAGAGGTATTTCGACATGCTGTCCACCTTGCGCAGCACCATGCTCGAAGTAACCCCGAGGATGGGCTTTTCGCGAGCCGGATAGATGGGCATCATGATGAGCTCATCGAGGGTGCCGAGCACCTTGGCGAACTCGTCGGCTAGGTCGCGCGTGCGGGTGTAGAGGTGCGGCTGGAAGATGCCCACCACACGCTTGCCCGGATAGAGGTAGCGGATGGACTCCAGCGTGGAGCGTATCTCCTGTGGATGGTGCGCATAGTCGTCAATATAAACCAACTCCTTCTCACGGATGCGGTAGTCGAAGCGACGCCTCACACCAGCGAAGGTCTTAAGGCCATTGCGCAATTGGTATTGGTCAAGCCCACAGCTGAGCGCCACAGCCGATGCCGCCACTGCGTTCTCAACATTGAAGAGGGCTGTACCGCAGAGCTCAAGATCATAGAAGACGCCGTCGGGGGTGCGCATATCGAAGAAGAGGTTGCCATTGTAGGTGCGCACATTGATGGCGTAATAGTCGGCATCGATGCCGCGGGCTGTATAAGTAGAGAGAGGTGTGTTAAGTGATACGTGATGAGTATGTTCGTCATGCTCTTCGTGGTCGTGGTGAGCGTGGCCATATTCGATATAAGGCTCGCCGTCTTCGCGCATGAAGATGCCCTCCTTGAGGAAGAGGTGTCCGTCGGGGTCGGTCTGGTTGGCAAACTGCGCGTAGGCCTCGAGCATGTGCTCGTGGTCTCCGTAGATGTCGAGATGGTCGGGGTCGGTGGCGGTGATGACGGCCATGTGGGGGTGCAACTGCAGGAACGAACGGTCGTACTCGTCGGCCTCTACCACCACATACTCGCTTTTATTGTTCACCAACAGGTTGCCGCCAAGGTTTTTGCTGATGCCGCCGAGGAAGGCGCTGCAGCCACAGTCGGCCTCGTTCAGCAGATGGGCAATCAAGGTCGATGTGGTGGTCTTGCCATGCGTGCCGGCCACCGCGATGCACTTCTTGCCACGGGTCAGCTCACCCAGCACCTGCGAACGTTTCTCTATGCGCACACCACGTTGCTCCAACGCTTGGTATTCAAGCAAATCCTTCGGCACAGCAGGCGTATATACCACCAGGTCGATGTCTTGGGGCAAACGGTCGGGGGCATCGTCATAGTGCACACTGATGCCCTCGTTCTCAAGCTCTTCGGTCAGCGGACTGCGGGTACGGTCATAGCCGCTCACCGTGTCGCCACGCCGATGGAAGAAGCGCGCCAAAGCGCTCATGCCGATGCCTCCTATGCCTAAGAAGTAGTAGTTCATTTCAATATTTTCTCTATCTGGTCAACAATCTTGTCGGCAGCACCGCGGGCTGCCATACCCTTGATGGCGGCACTCATCGCCTCGCGCTTGTCGGCACTCTCGAACAGTTCGAGCACGCGCGGCAGGCATTGGTTGTCGCAATCCACGTCGCGCACCATCAATGCAGCGCCACGGTCAACCAAAGCCAACGCGTTCTTGGTTTGATGGTCCTCGGCCACATTGGGCGACGGAATGAGCACCACGGGCTTGCCCACGAGGCACAACTCACTGATAGCTATGGCGCCGGCACGCGAGATAACCACATCGGCGGCAGCATAGGCCATATCCATGCGGCTGATGAACTGATGCACCTTCACCCACTCGCCCACGCCGGCGGCATTGACGGCACGCACCGCCTCGTCATACATCCAACGGCCCGTCTGCCACAACAGTTGTATCTTCTTTTCCTTAAAGAAATGAAGATGATTGATTATCATCTGGTTGATAGTCCTCGCACCGAGGCTGCCACCCACCGAGAGCAGCACAGGCCCTTCAGCGTTGAGACCGAAATGGGCGCGACCTTCAGCCGATGTAACCGCAATATTCTCAATGTCAGCACGCACAGGGTTGCCGGTGAAGACAATCTTCTCCTTCGGGAAGAAGCGCTCCATGCCGTCGTAAGCCACACAAATCACCTGTGCGTCACGGGCCAACAGCTTGTTGGTCAAACCGGCATAGGAGTTCTGTTCCTGCAGCAGCGTCTTGTATCCCATCTTGGCGGCAGCCTTGAGGGTGGGCTCGCTGGCAAAACCACCGACACCAACCACCACATCAGGTTGGAAATCAAGCAATATTTGCTTCACCATCCTACGGCTTTTCAGCATACGGAACGGCAGTTGCAGGTTCTTCACAATATTGGCAGGCGTCAGTTTGCGCTGCAAACCCGCGATGGGCAGCCCTTTGATTTCATACCCTGCCGCCGGCACCTTCTCCATCTCCATGCGTCCCTCGGCACCTACGAAGAGTATCTCGGCATCGCTCCATCGCTTCTTGATAGCATTGGCTATTGCCACCGCCGGAAATATGTGACCACCTGATCCTCCTCCACTAACAATTGCTTTCATATTCTTATCTTATTTTTTCTGTCATTTAACCCATTCATCTCCGACTCACCTCCGACCCATCTCCGACTTTTGTCCGACTGATGTCCGACTAAAGACGGTGATGAGTCGGACAAATCACGGTGTTGAGTCGGACACATTATTATCTTTATTCACCTTTTCTTTATCAATAGTAACCTCCTCGGATTCTTTTCCATAGACGTCGGCAGCCACCGACTGAATGATACCCAAACCACACCCCATAAAGAGGTAGGCCGTACCGCCATAGCTGATGAACGGCAACGTCTGTCCCGTCACGGGCAGCACTCCTACAGCCACACACATATTCACCAATGCCTGCAGGTAGATGACCGTTCCCATACCTGCCACCGTGAGGGCTCCGAAGCGCCCCTTGCAGCGCCACGCCAGGCGTATGCAACGGAAATAAAGGATGCTATAGAGCAAAAAGACCACGATGCCGCCGACGATACCCATTTCCTCTATGATGACTGCATAGATGAAGTCGTTGTGAGCCTGTGTCATCAATCGTGCATGCACCGTGTTGCCGATGCCGACACCCAGCACGCCTCCACGGGCGATGGCCATACGCGCCATATTCTCCTGTGTCAGTTCGTCGGGTTGCGGGTTAATCCAAGAATAAACTCGGTGTCCCCAAGTGTCTTGACGCTCAAACACCTGCTCTTGAACCTGACCTGTGGACAATGAACGCTCATAGCGGTAATAGCTGACGGCCAGGAAGGCAATCACCGCCACCAAGCCTATCAGCAACAGGCGCCACCAATATTTTCGGTTGACACCACCAAGAAGCATCATGATATAACACGCCAGGAATATCAACGCCGCCGTGGAGAAGTTGGCCGGAAACACCAACACAACCACAAGCACCGTGTAAATCATCAGTTGCAAGAAGGTACCGATTTCGCCAACATGCTCCTTCTTCAATGCCAACATGCGGGCCACGAAGACAATCAACACTATCTTGGCAATCTCCGAAGGCTGGAACTGTCCTATGACGGGAATTCTGATCCATCGGCCGAATGCCAAAGCCACCACAAGCAACACCAACGCAATCCAATAGCCTAACATGGCGAAGCGCGAGAAGAAGCGGTAGTTGACACGCGAGATGAAGATGATGGCGACATAGGTGGCCACCACAATGGCAAAATGCTTGAGGAAGAGGCCGGTGGGATGGGTACCCGGGAGCGAATAGGCATAGAGGCCGATGGAACTGTAGACCTCCACAAGCGAGATGATGCTGAGCAGCAGGAACACCACCCAGATTACCTTGTCTCCCCTGAATATCTTGCCTGTTTTCATAATTCGTTTACCTCATGGCGAAACACCTCGCCCTGCGTTATCGTGGAGTGGCCGTTATAACAAGCCGGCGAGTAGAGCACCTTCACCTCATCCTCCGACTCGTAGCGGTAGGCGCGCTGCAAGGCCTCGGCCATCGTGGAGCATCGCACGATGGTGGGGATAATGCCTTTGAAGGTGTGGTGCATCCTGTCCTCGGCATCGCCAACCACCAACAACATGCGCACCTTGCGCAGCGCCGGCGGCACCAGACGACTGTAGTCGGCCGTTTGGTCGTTGGCGTCGGCTATCCAGATGAGACCTCCCTGCAACTTCTCAAGGGTGTACCACGTAGCATTGATAGTGCGCGAAGCAGCATCGTTGACATACTCACGTCCACGTACACGAGCCACAAACTCAAGACGGTAGCGCGTATCTTCAAGACGGTTGAAGCAAGAGCGCAAAGCCACATTGCGCATGCTTTTCAGCCGTTGTGTGTCAAGTCCTGCCAATCCGGTGTGAACCCTGTCACGACCCTGCAAAGCCAAAGTTTCAATAGTCATATTGTTATTCTGTGTCTGTTTATAGTTTGTATTGTTGTTATCTCAGTTTCAATGTCGAGAGGGTGAATATTGCCAGCAAGATGGCAATGATGACAAAGCGCATGACCACCTTCTCCTCGGCCACGCCTTTCTTCTGATAGTGATGATGCAGCGGCGACATTAAGAAGGGTCGTTTCTCGATAGGCACCGGCACACCCGTAGGCAATTTATGTTTACGACGGTAGCGCTTGCATCCCGTTGTCTGGATGATGACCGACACATCCTCAATCAGATAGATGCCGCACAGCAACGGCAGCAGCAGTTCCTTGCGGATGAGGATGGCAAAGACGGCGATGATGCCGCCGATGGCCAGCGAACCGGTGTCGCCCATGAATATCTCGGCGGGGTGCGTGTTGAACCACAGGAAGCCCAGCGTAGCCCCCACGAAGGCGGTACTGAAGATGGCCAACTCGCCGATATTGGGCAGATACATAATGTTCAGGTAACCAGCCATAATCACGTTGCCGCTCACCCATGCCAGCAGTGCCAGCGCACCACCGTTGACAGCCGCCACTCCGGTAGCGATGCCGTCGATACCATCGGTGAGGTTGGAGGCGTTGCTGACAGCCGTCACTACGAATATCACCACCAGCACGAAAAGCACCCACGCATACTTGGTGGCCCACGGACCCATCCACGAGACGAGCCATGTATAGTTGAACTCATTGTTTTTCACAAAGGGGATGGTGGTCTTCATCGGCTCGGTGATGTCGGGGTGGAATGTGATGAGCAAGCCCACAGCAAGTCCCAGCAGCACCTGGCCAAACACCTTATACTTGCCGGGCAAACCTGCCTTGCCGCGTGTCTTTTTCAAATAGTCGTCAAGGAAGCCCACCAAGCCCATCCACAACGTAGTGCCCAGCATAATCTGCACATAGATATTGTCCAGCTTGGCAAAGAGCAACGTGGGAATGATGATGGCGGCGAGTATCAGCACGCCTCCCATTGTAGGGGTCTTGGCCTTGCGCTCGGCACCCTCAAGTCCCAACTCGGTGCGCACCTCGTCCATCATACCCAGCTTGTTCTGCATCCAGCGGATGAAGGGCTTGCCCAGCAGCAACATGATAAGCAACGAAGTTACCATGCTGGCCGCCGAACGGAAGGAGATGTATTGAAACACACCCGCTCCGGGGAAATCCATCGCCTTGTCCAACCAATCGAATAAATAATATAGCATATCTCTTAATTCTTAACGTTCAATTCTTTTTCAAGTTCTTCCACATCGTCGAAGTGGTTGCGCACACCGTTTACCTCCTGGTACTTCTCGTGGCCTTTGCCAGCCACCAGCACAATGTCGCCCTCCTTGGCCATCATGCAGGCGGTGCGGATGGCCTGGCGGCGGTCGGTGATGCGCACCACATGGCTCAGTTGCTGTGCTGTGAGTCCTGCCTCCATCTCGTCGAGGATGGTGTCGGGATTCTCGGTGCGCGGATTGTCGCTGGTGAGCACCACCTTGTCGCTGCCCTCGGCAGCTATCTTGGCCATCTCGGGGCGCTTGGTGCGGTCGCGGTCGCCACCACAACCCACCACCGTGATAAGCAGCTGTGTGGGACGACGAATATCGTCGATGGTGGCAATCACATTCTGCAACGCATCGGGAGTGTGGGCATAGTCGACAATGGCAGTGATACCACGGCCACTGACATATTGGAACCTGCCAGGTGCCGCCTCCAGCAGGCTCAACAAGCGCAGCACCTCCTGCTGATCAGCACCGCAAAGCACTGCAGCAGCATAGATGGCAGTGAGATTGTAGGCATTGAAGCGCCCCACCAGCCGGCACCAGAGCGCCTGCCCGTTGATGTCGAGGTGCATCCCTTCAAAAGTGTCCTCCACTAAGCGGCAATGGAAGTCGGCTGCATGCTGCAAAGCATAGGTGTGTACCTCGGCACGGGTGTTCTGCACCATGACGCGGCCGTTCTTGTCGTCAATGTTCACCAACGCCCATGCACCTTCAGGCAAGCCGTCGAAGAAGCCCTTCTTGGCAGCGATATAGTTGGCCATCGTCTTGTGGAAATCCAGATGGTCATGCGTGATATTGCTGAAGATGGCCCCCGCAAAGCGCACACCGGCAATGCGGTGCTGCACCACGGCGTGGCTGCTCACCTCCATGAAGCAATACTCACATCCGGCATCCACCATGCGACGCAACAGTTGGTTGAGCTCGAGTGCGTCGGGTGTGGTATGGCCCGTGGGCAACTCCTCCTCGTCTATCTTGTTGACAATGGTCGACACAAGGCCCACATGGTGACCCAGCATGCGGAACATGCGGTGCAACAGGGTAACGGTGGTGGTTTTTCCATTGGTGCCGGTAATACCGATAAGCTTCAACTGCTCGGAGGGGTGGCCATAGTAATTGGCCGCCATCAACCCAAGAGCCTCACTACTGTCGGGCACCTTGACGTAGGAAACTCCTTCGGCAAGCTTCTCCGGCAATTCCTCACACACTATGGCCACCGCACCTTTTTCTATGGCACCGGAAATGAATTGGTGACCATCCACCTTGGTGCCACGTTGAGCCACAAAGAGGGTACCTTCGGTGACCTGCCGAGAGTCGAACTGCATGTCCTTGACCTCCAGCTCCGCCGGCCCTGTCACCTGAACCTCTATTCCTTTTAATATATCTTTCAGTTTCATGTTGTCTTTTTATCTAAGCGTCAGTTCCACCCGTGTGCCCTGCTTGGCGTTGGTGCCAGCCTTGGGCAGTTGCGAGAGCACTTTGCCATAGCCGCTCACCGTGGCGCTATAACCCATCGTGTGCAACAACTCCACAGCATCCTTGGCGGTCATACCGTAGCAGTTGGGTATGCGGCCGTGGGCAGGCTCATAGGGGTAATATTGTGCTGTCGTACTGTCTGTAGCTTCTTGAAACACCACCCATCGTGCCGCCGAGTCGGCCGACAGGAAGGACTGCTTCAACAACTTGTACAGCCGACGCATCTCGCTCTGGTCACCCCGCGCCACCACAGGACGCTGCTGCGCCATCGCGCTGTCCTCTTCCAAACGAGGCCACACCGATTTCACGGCTCCGTTGCTCAGCTTCTTGTCCACCGCCACCACACAGTCGCTGATGGCCTTGAATACCAATGCCGCCTGACGACCATAGTAAGGGATGTCCTGCAGCACCACAAGGCATGTGTAGCGTGGATTTTCCGAGGGGAAGAAGCCGCAGAAAGAGGCATTGTAGCGCTTCACATTGGCATAACTGTGCACGGCAGTACCCGTCTTGCCTGCTATACCATAAGTTGTATTCTTTATATTATTACCTGTACCGTGTTCGACCACTCCTTCGAGCATCGTCTTCATCATGCGGGCACTCTCACGGCTGCACATCTGAGGGTTGAGGACAATCGGTTTGTTCTCTATCAACCGCTCGCCATCCATGACACCTTTGCAGAACTGCGGCTTCACCATACGCCCCTCGGCACCCAGCGCATTGTAGAAGGTAACCAGCTGCAGGGCCGACACACGGGTGGAGTAGCCATAACAGAAGTTAAGGAAGTCGCGGTTGGAGGCATGAAGGTTGTTGATACGAGATTTATATTCGCGCGCTTTCACGTCGGGATGCAAATTCTCATAGGGGAACATGCGCTCCACCAAATGACGCAGCGTATCGCGCCGCTCGCTGTAAAGCCGCCAACCCAAGTCGCTCATGCCCACATTGGACGATTGCTCTATCACCTCGCGCACATTCAGCGAATCGCGACCGGCCAATGTGTGGTCATCCTTGATTTCTCCATATTTGCCACCAAAGTTCTTATAACCCGACTTGAGCTGCATGGCGGTGTCAATCTTCACGTCGGGGTCGTTAAGCATAGCGGTGAGGATAACCGTCTTGAAGGTGGAACCAGGCTCGTAGACGTCGCTGACGGCCACATTGCGGTCGCGCACTTCCAGATAGTCGTGCGCCGCCGTATCCACCGCCAGGTTGACACAAGCCAGCACATAACCCGTCTGCATCTCCATCAATATGGCGCACCCAGCCGAACCGCCATATTGCCGCAATGCCTTGCGAAGCGAGCTCTCGGCAATATCCTGGTAGCGGGTATCGATGGTGCTCACGATGCTGCGGCCATCAATCTTGTTGCGCAGCACCACGGTGTCAATACGGTCCTCGTCCGTCCGTTGCGGCACCTCCTTGGTGCCGTGCGGCTCGTCTGGAAGCCAAATGCCCTTGGTCAAGCGGCGACAGTTGAAGAGGCCATCCTGACCTCGCAGTATGCTGTCATAGGCACCCTCCAAACCCGTGTAGGTCATACTTTCGCGCTGATTCTGGAAGCCTATGGTGTTCTTGGCCATATTGCCATAGATGTGGGCACGCTCCTGATGGATGACACTCTGCCCGTCGACCTGTCTCACCACACCGCGGCGCCAACCCGGCATAGCGGCAATCTGCATCCACACCGAGTAGGGCACATGGCGCTCCACCAAGAAGCAACGACGCGGCTTGTCCTTGGCGCGCTCAGAGGCAATACGGTCGCGATAGTATTCGACAGAACGGTACGGCAGCGCATCATGCAGCATCCGGCAGACGCTGTCGAGATAAAGCGCAAAACAGGTGTCAGTAATCGGGCCACTCTCCACAGGAACCCCTTTCCTATCATATTTTACATGCCCGAACTCGTCATACTCCACCTCATTGAAGAGGTCCAGATAGAGGTCGCACTCCGTCACCGTAGTGGCCAATATCTTGCCGTCGCTGGAGTAGATGATGCCTCGGCGGGCGGGGTCGGTGCGCAGGTCGGCCTCGCGCTTTTTGGCACGCTCGCGCCACTCGTCGCCGTGCACCCATTGTATATTGATAATGCCGGCCACGATGGCCACCCCCACCCCCAGCGTCAGGAGCAGGTAGAGCGCCGTCATGCCGCGCGTCATCCTTTTATCTTTCTTTTCTTCTTTCATCTCTTCTCTTACCTATAACCCTTACTCTATTTCATACGGCGGGCCGCTGGTGATGCCCACCCCTGTCTCTTTCAGGTCCTCGGCTATCTGCGACATCTTCACACTCTGCTGATATTGCTTCTGCATCTGTATGCGGTGTTCACGCAGATAGTTGATGCGTTCCTCGGTGGCGGCCTTCTCGCGGCTGTAGTTCTCCACACGGTAGCGGTTGCCCACGATGAGCAGCAGATAGAACAGGCACAGCAGCACCAGCGGTATCTGCTTCAGCACCAGCTTGTCGGCCAGCACATCGCCACCCAGCACCCGTCCGATGCCGCGCGCCGCCTTGTCGCCACGATGGTTCTCCTTGGGCGTTTCCTGCACGACTGCAGCTTCGGCCTCTACGGGCTCCACCACCTGAGGCTCCTCGAGTCCCTCTTCCACTACCTTTTCTCTGAACCTATTTCCCATCTTTCATTTCTCGTTTTTCATTTCCACTTTCTCCGCCACTCGCAGCATGGCACTGCGGGCGCGGTTGTTTTCGGCCACTTCCTCGTCGGTGGCGGTGCACTTGCACACCATGCGCATCGGTGACAGCGGGTTGCCATAGAAATCCTTCTCCACCACCCCCTCAAAGTTGCCGCTGCGCATATAGTTCTTCACCAGGCGGTCCTCCAGCGAATGATAGCTGATCACCACCAGGTGCCCACCCTCCACAAGCAGTTCGCTGGCCTGCTGCAACATAGCCTTCAAGGCCTCCAGCTCGCCGTTCACCTCGATGCGCAGCGCCTGGAACAGCATGGCCAGATACTTGTTCTCCATGCCGCGCGGCAGATGCTTCGCCACCGCCTCCTTGAGGTCCGAGGTGGTCTTAATACCGCTCTCCCCTGCACTCCCCTGCACTCCCTTGCACTCACGATACTTCACAATCGCCCGTGCCATCTGGCGCGCATTGGGCAACTCGCCGTAGAGGCGCAGCAACCGCGCCAAATCCTCCTCCGAGCTGTTGTTCACCAGGTCGGCGCCCGTCACAGGGCTGCGGCGATCCATGCGCAAATCCAACGCCCCGTCGAAGCGGGTCGAAAAGCCACGTTCGGCCACATCGAACTGATGGCTGCTCACCCCCAAGTCGGCCAACACCCCGTCCACACGACGCACACCGTGCAGGCGCAAGAAAGCCTTCAAGTGACTGAAATTTTCGCCGATAAGCGTAAAGCGCGGGTCGTCAATGGCATTGGCGCGGGCGTCCTCGTCCTGGTCGAAAGCATAGAGGCGTCCCTCGGGGCCCAACGCAGACAGGATGGCACGCGAATGACCGCCGCCGCCGAAGGTCACGTCCACATACGTGCCCTCGGGGCGAATGGCAAGGCCCTCAACGGCCTCGGCAAGCATTACCGACTTATGGTATTCATTGGTCATCCTCTGCCTTCGACTGACCCAGCAGCTGCTCCGCCCTTAGGGCAAAGTCGCCGCCGGAAGTGTTCATCTTGTCGTAGGTCTTGCGGTCCCAGAGCTCGATGAACTTGCCGGTCGATTGCAGCACAACCTCTTTGGCACCCGCCACCAGGGCCTTCTGCTCGGCAGGCACCAGCAGACGGTCATTCGAGTCAAGCTCGATGATGTTGCCCTCTGTCAGCTTGCGCAGCAGGTCGCGGTCCTCGCGGCGGTAAGGATTAAGCTTCTCCTGAAGTTTCTCCGCCTCCTCCCTGAAACTCGCATAAGTCCACAGCTCCAAACACTCGGCATAGATACTCTGTCGAATCACAAAACGCCCGTCCTCGGTTTCCAACTGCCTCTTGAGGGCAATCGGGAACTTGAAACGGCCGTTAGAATCGACCTTACAGTACTCTTTTCCAAGTATTAACGCCATTTTTACCTACTATTTTTCAGGTTGTAAAATTACGAAGAAAATTCCAATTTCTGCCTAAAAATTCCTTTTATTTCCTTTTTTTAACATTTTTTGTTGTTCATAACCCTTAACGCAACATTTGAAAAAAAGTTTCATCCAATACAAACTTTTTTTGTAACAAACAGAAACACAACCCATCTCCAGCCACCAACCAGCAGCCACCAACCACCAACCACCGACCACCAACCTCGGTTGAAAACTTTTTACCATTCCTCAGGGTTCCAAACACCATTCATCTACACCCATCCACACCACCAGTCGACACCAAGTTTTGTGCAACAAAAAAAAGCTTGCGGGCATTTTTACAATCATGCACAATAAAAAGGGTATTAGCCCGTTATAGAGAATATTACCTTTTCACCCATGAAACAATTGTGTTTTATAACCCTATTATTACTCCTGGCAGGAGGGGTTATCCATGCACAATCAGGAACTTCCACCTCAATGGGTCGCGACTTCTGGGTTGGGTTTCTCATCAACGGAGGCGATCAAACACCTGAATACAGGAAAGTCATCGCCATTGGAGACACCGCTTGTGACATCTTTGTAGACAACATCGGGGCCAATGTACACCTTTCGGCTCACCTAAATGCCGGTAGCCGTGTAGAAATCATCCTTCCCAACAGCTCTGCTATTCCAACCTCATTCAACTCTCCCGCCAACAACGGCTTCCATATAACGTCAACCGCCAGCATTTTTCTCTTCGCTGTCTCCCACCAATTGGCCAGCTGCGGCATCACCCAAGTACTGCCCACACGTGCACTCGACACTCTTTATATGGCGCAAGATTTTCCTGGAGACAATAACCGCCCGTCGACATCAGCCGCTGAAATAATGATGGTGGCCACCGAAGACAATACCGTCATTCAAATGGTGGTGAATTCTTCCTTGGTAGGCAGCAGTTTATCTCCAGGCAGCACACTAACACTTACACTACAACAAGGACAATCATACCTACTCGAAACACCTACACCAAACACATTTTCTGGTTGCAAAGTCCGAGGAAATAGACCATTCGCATTGTTTCAAGGGAACAAATTTACAAGCATACCCGCAGGCTCCCCAAGTGGCGACCATATCTTTGAACAAAGCATACCCGTCAAAAATTGGGGTACCGATTTTGCCGTCATTACAACAGCACAGCGCACTGTTGGCGACTATGTCAGAATCACCTCGTCTGAAGACAACTGCAACGTCTACATTTCCGGTTTCTCTTCACCCATTCTTCTCAATTCTGGACAGACTTACCAATATGTCATGTCGGCCAATAGCGCTCAACGTATTAGGACAACAAAGCCTGTTTGTGTCGGAATGTATCAACAAGCATCGGATTATTATGGAGAACCTGGGGATGCCAATGAACTGATGATCACTCCCTTGGACAGAGGTTTACAACGTGTTGGGCTCACCACTTACGAATCCTCTCGTATTCATACTCATTATGTCAACATCGTACTACGTACCCAATATGTCTCTTCCATGACCCTTGACGGCAACAACATAGCATACCAATTTTCCACATTAGATACCGCCTATAGTTATGCTCGGGTCTCAGTGAGCAACAACGTACATTTTTTAAGCAACTCTGCCGGTCCTTTTATAGCGACCGCCTATGGTATAGGACAAGTGGAGAGCTACGCATACAACACCGGTATGTCTGTCGATTCCACCGCAATAATTCCCTTCATAATTGACACCGTTCAGATTTACGACACTGTGTGCATGGGACAAGAGTATTCGGCAAACGGATTCAACCTCAGTCCACAACAGACCTCATCAGCGGGCAATCTGGGATTATGGCGGCTGGATTACAACGGGGACTCCACGCACCACATTCACCTCACGCTCACCGTGCTGCCTATTTCCTATGGCGACACAACAGCACACATCTATGAGGGCGACACTCTGTTTTATGCCGACACCGCCTTCACGACTGCGGGCACCTATAATTTCTATCTAACAGCCGCAAATGGCTGTGATTCTATACTAAGGCTACATATAGAATGTACTCCCCGACCTATCACCACCGACACTACGGTGTACCGCGACACTGTATGCCAAGGGCTGCCGTATGAGGATTATGGCTTCTCGGTCGACGCGGCGACAACGGCCAACGCCGGGACCCTGGAACTGTGGCGCAACGAACTCGTCGGCGATACGCTCCACTATTACCACCTGCTGCTGACCATCCTGCCCCACACCGCCATCGATACAGAGGCCGTCATCATTCAGGGCGACACGCTGTTCTTCGCCGACACGACGCTGATGGAGGCAGGCGATTACACGTTCACCTTCACGGCGGCCAACGGATGCGACTCTACGGTGACGCTGCATCTGTCCTACGCCGTGGCAGGCATTTCGGCCAGCGCCGACGGCATCTGTCCTGGAGACACGCTGACCCTCACAGCCACGGGAACCTATTATTTCCTTTGGGCTGCCGACCCACCCGACCCCGACCTTGAGGCGCAACAAGGACAGGCCTCAATCAACGTCAGCCCGCGAACCACTACAATCTACCGGCTGATTGACGCCGAGGGGCACACCGTCGCCGAGCTAATGGTGGGCATCGATAATCCGCCCGTGATGTGTTTCGAGGTCGAACGGCCTTTTGTCGACTTCGACCATCCGGTTGTCTATTTCACCGACTGCTCCGAGGGGCACGCCACCTCCACCTGGACTTTTTCCGACGGCGTCACCCTCACAGGTGACAAACCCCGCCGACAATTTCACTATCCGCTGCCCGACAGCGTGGTGGTGACACTCACCTCGTGCAACAGGTATCAGTGTTGCGTGGACACCACCTTCACCGTGCCGGTGTGCATACGGTCCGTGTGGTTCCCAAACGTTTTCACCCCAGGCCTGGAAACCAACAACCGCTTCGGCTGCACGGCATCGTTCGAGATTGTCGAGTTTGAGCTCTATATCTACAACCGGCAAGGGCTGCTGGTTTACCACACCGACGACCCCACCGCCCTATGGGACGGCACACGCGACGGTGCCCCCATGCCCCAGGGGGCCTACGTCTACTATTGGTTCGCGAAGGACGCCTATGATTTCCGCCGCAACGGCGCCGGCACCGTCACCCTCCTACGGTGAGAAGAAGGGGGAGTGAAAGGGGAGTAATTCCTTCTCACTCAAAAAATAATTCTCTCTATTTCAAAAAAATGCTTATCTTTGCCTTTGGATAACCTCAGGCAAGGTCTGGTATAAGTACCTGATAACTACCACTGTTGTGCGTTTGTTGTCCGTTTGTTGTCCGCTTGTTGTCCGTTCAAAGAGCGAACAACAAGCGTATAACAAGTGTACAACGAATGGACAACAGTGAGCGTTATAGCGATGTTAATAATAACCTAACAGATAAGGAGACAATAACCATGAAAAAAGAGAAACCAATGGGGCTGCTGCTCAACGGCAGCATGCGTTCATCAGGAGTGACCTTCTACCTCAAGAAAGGGCGGATGGTGGCACGCTCGGCGCACTCGATGGAGCGGCGCAGCAACACGCGCGAACAATTCATCCAGCGGCAGCGCATGCGCAACACCGTTTCGCTGTGGCAGTCGCTCAAGTGGTGCAAACCCATGTTCACCGAGCATGCGATTGCCTATAGCGGCTTCCTGTCGATGTCCTTGCGGATGCCGGCGGTGTACATGCCCAAAAACATGGCCTACGGCTCGTTGCTGATGCCGGGGATACCTGTGAGCGACGGCACCCTGCCGCCGGTGGGACAGCAACTCGGCGAGGTGGACGGCGTTCCTGCGCTGCTCACCGACCTCACGGCCGACCGGCTGCACAACGGCGACGAGCTGCGCCTCTTCACCGCCACACAGCAAATCCACACCGACACGCCGATGGTGTGCTTCGGGGTGCGCAACGTGGAGGCGGCCGAGCTAATCGAGGTGGAGGGCAAGCTGGCGCTGGTGGGCGACGAATTTGGCGACGAGATGAAGGGGTGGGCCCTGGTGCACGTTTCCGACAAGCGCTGCTCGCCGCAAAAGATTGTCACCCAAAGCACCTACTACCAGCAGTTCACCACCGAGGAGGCCCTGCAGAAGGCGGCCAAATCCTACGGCGGCCTCACACGGTAGAGTGCTGGTGCACAATAATAAGGCAAGTTGGACGTTATTCCGTTGAACAACCCTCCGGAGAGTGAAAAAGCTGTGCCATATCATCCTGTTGCTGCTTCTGGTGGAAGGGGCTGCCTGCGCGCAGTCGGCCCCCTCCACCAACATGGGGCGCGACTTCTGGGTGATGTTCCTGCCCAACACGGGCGGCACGCACCAGATGCCCGACGACACCTGCTCACTGATTGCCGTAGGGCCGAGCAATGCCACTGTCACTGTTGAAAGCCAGGACAATAGCGCCACCTTCCACCTCAACGGCGGCGGCAGGGCGGTGCACGTATGCGGCACAAACGAGGAGGTGCGTGGCCGTGCCTACCACGTCACCGCCTCGGCCGACATCGCCCTCTTTGCCCGCAACGCCATCTTCGTCAGCCACGAGGTGGCGATGATCGTTCCCACCCGCTGCCTCGGCACGGAGTACATCGCCCAATCGGCCACCGCTGCCCAGGGCGACACCGAGATGCTGGGCTTCCTGGCCACCGAGGACAGCACCGTCATCACCGTCGACTTCCACAATTGGCTCGGCAACCGACAGGTGCCAAGCGACATCGAAGTGCCCGACGACGGCCTGCTGCACATTCCCCTGCAACGCGGCGAGACCTACATCCTCGGCACCCAACAGCCGCTGAGCAACGCGCTCTATACCTGGGGCTACTTCGGAGGCAAAACCGTCACCTCCAACGGGCGCCCCTTTGCCATGTTCCAAGGCAACAGCGCGGCCCATGTGCCCATCACCGACAACTATCGCGGCACACACCTCTACGAGCAGGCCATTCCCCTCAGCCAATGGGGGCACACCTCTCTATTAGGCGGTGTCGGCGAGCAACAAAGCTATTATGTCCACGTCACCTCGGGCGACGACAGCAATATGTTGTACTTCAATGGCACATACGCTCATACCATGTCGCGCGGCGAAATAATCTCCAATCAGCAAACACCCCTTTCCAGCAACGTCGCCTCGCAGCCCTACTACTTCTCGGGCCGCACCGGAGTGTCGCTGCTGATGAGCAGCTACGGCGCGAGTGGCTTCTGCGGCGGCCCCGCCTCGGTGACGGTGCCCTCGATGGAGCACGGTGTGCGCGAGGCCTGGTTCACAGCAGAGCAGTTTGTCGACTACCAGGACAACTACCTCACCATCTTCTGCGACACGCTGTGTGCAGGCGGTCTGCGCCTCGACGGACAGCTGCTTTCGCTCAGCAGCACCTTCCCTCCCAATTGGGACCCCGAGATACAAGCCTACCATACCGCCGTCGGCCTCGGCCCTCACCACCTGGAGATCGACAGCGGCACCTTTGTGGCCATCCTCTATGGCTTGCGCAACGGCACCGCCGACAGCTATGCCAACGCCGTGGGCATGGCCCTCGACCCCTATCCGCGCGACACACTGACGCGCGCCGACACCGTCTGTGTCCTCGCCCCTTACCATTGGGGGCCCTTCCACTACGCCGACGGCGAGCTGGCCGCAAGCGGCACCTACAACCTGGAAGGCAAGCTGTTCGACCCCGACACGGTGCACGTCTACCACCTGGCGCTCACCGTGTTGCCCTCGTTTGAGACCGTGCTGTACGACACGCTGGCGCCCGACGACACGCTCCACATTGCCGACACCGCCATTACCATCCCGGGCACCTATACCTTCCACCTGACGGCCGCCAACGGGTGCGACTCCACAGTGACGCTGCGTCTGGCCTCCTGCATGGCGCCGCCGTGCGTCGACCTCAGCCGCCCCTACATCGACTTCGACCATCCTGTGGTCATCTGCACCGACTGCACCGAGGGCAGCGTAAGCAGCCGATGGCTGTTTGGCAACGGCAGCGTGTATACCGGCTCGCCCCTGCGGCGGCAGTTCCACCAGCCCCTGCCCGACAGCATCGAGGTGACGCTGCGCACCTGCAACCGTCGCGGCTGCTGCGCCGACACCACCTTCACCGTCGGCACGCGGGTGCTCGACGTGTGGTTCCCCAACGTCTTCACCCCCGATGCCGGCGAGAACAACCGCTTCAGGGCCGTCACCACGGTGGAGCCCGTCGAATTCGAGCTCACCGTCTATGACCGTCGCGGCCAAGTGCTCTTCGGCACCACCGACCCCTCAGCCTCGTGGGACGGCACCTCGGGCGGCACCCCCTTGCCTCAAGGGACCTATGTCTACCATTGGTTTATGCGCGACGCCCACGACTACCGCCGCAACGGCGCCGGCACCGTCACCCTCCTTCGCTAAAAAAATCTCTCCATTTCAAAAATATTTCGTATATTTGCACCGCTAATTAATTGTATTAATATTAATAATAAACTCAAATAACACAATGAAAATTCGTACTTTAGTTATTGCATTGGCCCTGATGACGATGCTGCCGGGCGTTGCCCGCGCCGACGAGGGCATGTGGCTGCTGTCGCTGATCGGGAAGAACTACGACGACATGCAGCGTGCCGGCTTCCAGCTGACACCGGAGGACATCTACAGCGTGAACCAGAGCTGCCTGAAGGACGCCATCGTGGGCCTCGGCAACGCCGGCCGCCCCTTCTGGCACTTCTGCACGGGCGAAATCATCTCTAACCAAGGCCTGGTGAGCACCAACCACCACTGCGGCTTCGGCAAGCTGCAGGAGCACTCGACGGTGGAGCACGACTATCTGCGCGACGGCTTCTGGGCCTACACCAAGGAGCAGGAGCTGCCCAACCCGGGCCTGACGGCGTCGATCCTGGTGCGCATGGAGGATGTGACCGCCCGCGTCATGGAGAACCTCAGCGACGACATGAGCGAGGGCGACCGTGAGGCTGCCATCAAGAAGGTGTGCGCCGCCATTGAGAAAGAGGCTGTGGAGGGCACCCAATATGCCGCCCAGGTGAAGCCTATGTTCAGCGGTAACCAATTCTTCCTCTTTGTGCACATCATCTACCGCGACGTGCGTCTGGTGGGCGCTCCGCCGAGCTCGATGGGCAAGTTTGGCGGCGACACCGACAATTGGTCGTGGCCGCGCCACACATGCGACTTCTCGATGTTCCGCATCTACACCGCCCCCGACGGCAGCCCCGCCGACTACAGCAAGGACAACGTGCCCCTCGTGCCTAAGCACCACCTGCCCGTCAGCGCAGGCGAAATCAACGACGGCGACTTCGCTATGGTGATGGGTTTCCCCGGTACCACCGACCGCTTCATCACCACCTACGGCCTCGAGGAGACGATGGACATCAACAACAAGCTGGTTTACGAGCTGCGCACCGTGCGCATCAACATCCTGCGCGAGGAGATGGGCGCCGACCAGGCCGTGCGCATCAAGTACGACTCGAAATATGCCTCCTGCTCCAACTATTGGAAGATGGCCAACGAGCAGAACAAGGCGCTCCAGGCCCTGAACACCATGCAGGTGAAGCGCGACGTGGAGAAGGAATACAGCGATTGGGCCCGCTTCCAGCGCAGCCCCAAGTACAGCAACGCCCTCGGCCTCATCAAGGACGGCTATGCCGCCCGCCGCAGCGTGCGCGAAGCACAGCTGTACATTAACGAAGGCCTGATTGGCGGCTCCGAGGTCCTCAGCCTTGCCATCCGCATTAACAAGATGATGGAGAGCAATCCCGAAATGGACCTCAGCACACAGGACAAGATGTTCAACAGCTTCTTCAAGGACTATGACGAGAAGGTGGAGAAGCGCGTGGCTGCCGCCATGTTCGAGTATGTCTATGCCCACATGGACCCCGACCTGTGCCCCGACTTCCTGAAGAAGGCCAACAAGAAATACAAAGGCGATTGGACGAAGTATGTGGACGAACTGTACAAGGCCAGCATCTTCGCCAACCAGGAGAACCTGGGCAAATATATGCTCAAGCCCAACGCCAAGCAGCTGGAGAAGGACCCGATGCTGTTGGCCGCCAAGGAAGTTCAGGACATCGCCAAGCAATTGCGCGAAGCCGTTTCCCAGCAGTCGAAAGATAACCTCAAGCGCGGCATACGCGACTTCACGGACGGCATCCTGCAGGTCAACGAAGGTCGCCGCCTGGTGGCTCCCGACGCCAACTCGACCATCCGCCTCACCTACGGCAACGTGATGAGCTACGACCCCAAGGACGGTGTAAGCTACAAGTACTACACCACCATGAAGGGCGTCCTGGAGAAGGAAGACCCCGAGAACAGCGAGTTCATCGTGCCCGCCCGCCTCAAGGAACTCTATGCCAAGAAGGACTTCGGCGCTTATGCCAACCGGCGCGGTGAGATGCCCACCTGCTTCATCACCAACAACGACATCACCGGCGGCAACAGCGGCTCGCCCGTCATCAACGCCAACGGTGTCCTCATCGGCCTGGCCTTCGACGGCAACAGCGATGCCATGAGCGGCGACATCGACTTCGAGGAGAACCTGCAGCGCTGCATCTGCCTCGACAGCCGCTATATGCTGTGGGTCATCGACGTTTACGCTGGTGCCAAGAACCTGATAGAAGAGATTGATATCGTACGATAAGTGAAACAAGTCCAACGACAGCAACTGCAGCAGAAGTTCTCGCCTCAGCAGATACAGCTGATGCGCCTGTTGCAGTTGCCTGTCACCGACTTGGAGCAGGCCATCAAGGAGGAGGTGGAGAAGAACCCCCTGCTTGAAGCCGAAGAACAAGACATGCAGCCCCTGCCGACAGTGGACAATGACCGCTCGGATTGGGACACCGACGAGGAAGAGGGCTACGACTACCGCGAGCAGCTGGAGAGCGACCCCAACGCGGTGAGGCGCGAGTTTGTGGTGAGCGACAGCCTGTCGTCGACCGAGCGCCTGATGCAGCAACTCGCCATGCGTCCCCTCACCGAACGGCAGCAACTGATAGCCACCGAACTCATCGGCACCTTGGACGATGCCGGATACCTTAGTCGCGACTTGGCACTCATCACTAACGACCTGGCCTTCCGTCAAGGGATAGAAGCCTCGCCCGAGGAGGTGGAGGAAGTGCTGCATATCGTGCAGAGCCTCGACCCCGCCGGTATCGGTGCCCGCAGCCTTCAAGAGTGTCTGCTGCTGCAACTTGAGCGCAAAGAGGAGGATGTATCTTTGCCGCTGGCCATCGTGCGCGACCACTTCGACGACTTTGCCAACCACCGTTATGAGCGCATCTGCGACGCCCTGGGCATAAGCGAGGAAGAGTTGGATGAGGCCGCTGCCACCATCAAGCGACTGAATCCAAAGCCCGCAGGCTCGTCGGATGCCGACAACAGCGGCGCCACCCCCATCATCCCCGACATCATTCTTACCCAGCACGACGGGCAGTTGCAGTTCTACCTCAACGACACCCACCTGCCGCGCCTGAGTTTGAACAGCTACTACACCGACATGCTGCACCAGATGGAGCAGCAGAAAGGCGACAAGGCCACCGTGCAGTTCCTGCGCACCAAGCAGACCGATGCCCAGAGTTTCATCGACTTGCTGCAACAAAGGCACGACACCATCGTGCGTGTGATGCGCTACATCATCAAGCACCAACGCCGTTTCCTGCTCACCGGCGACCCCGACCAGCTGGTGCCTCTGCGGCAGCGCGAGGTGGCCGAGGCCACAGGATTGGACATCAGCACCGTGTCGCGTATGGCCAACAGTAAATACCTCCAAACCGATTTCGGCACCATCGCCCTCAAGGAGTGCTTTTCCAAAGGCATGGCCACCGACGATGGAGAAGAGGTGTCAGTTGAGACCATCAAACAACGGCTGGCCGACATCATTGCCGGTGAAAACAAGCAATCTCCTCTCTCCGACGACGCCATAGCGCGCCTGTTCAACGAACAGGGTATCCCGCTGGCACGCCGCACAGTGGCAAAATACCGCGAACTGTTGGGTATCCCCGTGGCACGGCTGCGCCGCGTCATCCTGGCCCTGCTGCTGTTGCTTCCTTTATGCGGCCATTCACAAACCTCCTACTACGACTCCATCATAGCCGCACGCATTAAAACCGCCGAAAAGGCAGCACCCAAAGTGGAGAAGAAAGAGGAGCCGCGCAAAGAGACCAAAACCAAAGAAGTCAAGCACGCCAAAGAACCTGCCGCGCCGGTGGCAGCCGTACCCAAAGAGGCATATATTGTGCCTATCTGGTATGATGCCTTTCCTCAGCACCGTGTCAATCCTATGGGGCGCACCAAAGTGGACATGCTGCCCGACGAAATCAACATACTCCTGATACGCGACACCTCCGAGTTCTGCTTCCCCATACAGGGACGCAAGACCAGCCCCTATGGCTGGCGGTGGAACCGAGGGCACCACGGGGTTGACATCGCCCTCCGCACAGGCGACCCCATCCATGCCGCCTTTAGCGGCACTGTCCGCATCGCAGGACGCATGGGCGGCTACGGCAACTGTATCGTCCTGCGCCACCCCAACGGCTTGGAGACCCTCTACGGCCACCTGTCGCGCATCAACGTCAAGCCCAACCAGCAAGTCAGCGTGGGCGAGGTGATAGGTCACGGCGGCAATACCGGCAACTCCACCGGCCCGCACCTGCACTTCGAGTGCCGTTTCCTCTACCAGACCTTCGACCCCGAATGGATACTCGATTTCGACCACCACACCCTCCGCACACGCCGCCTGCACCTCGACAAGACCTACTTCGGCATCCGCCAGCCGCGTCGTGGCGAGGTGCTCGACTACAAGGCCGACCGCAGCATCATACGCGAAGGCAAGAAACGCCCCAAGAACCAACCCACCGACATCAACCCAAAAGACTTTTAACTCCATAGTATATTAAATGAAAAAGACCAACCTCTCCGACTACGACCCGACAGCCGTGCCCGACGGCTCGCCATACCGCATCGGCGTTATTGCCGCCGAATGGAACCCCGAGGTGACCGATGCCCTGCTGCAAGGGGCCGTTGACACCCTGAGCGAACACGGCGTAAAGGCAGAGAACCTTCTGGTGCGCCGCGTGCCCGGCACCTTTGAACTCACGTCGGCAGCCGACATGATGCTTGGCACCCCCAACATTGACGCCGTTATCTGCATCGGCTGCGTCATCCAGGGCGAGACACGCCACTTCGAGTTCATCTGCCAAGCCGTGTCGCAAGGCATCACCAACGTGGCTCTCAAGCGTGAACGGCCCGTAATCTTCAGCGTCCTTACCTGCGACACCATGCAGCAGGCCCTCGACCGTGCCGGTGGACGCCACGGAAACAAGGGCGTTGAAGGCGCCATCACAGCACTCAAAATGATTGCTTATCAACGGAGTTTATGCGAGTAGTTTATTTCGGCACCCCCGACTTCGCCGTCGAAAGCCTCGATGCCATCATGCAATCGCCTCGGCACGAGGTGGCGGCTGTCGTCACTGTGCCCGACCGGCAGGCGGGTCGTGGCCAGAAACTGATTTACAGTCCCGTAAAGCAGTATGCCCTCGAGCACAACCTGCCACTGCTACAGCCCGAGCGACTGCGCGACGAGGCGTTTCTTGAAACCCTGCGTGCTTACCACGCCGACATCTTTGTCGTGGTGGCCTTCCGCATGCTGCCCGAGGCGGTGTGGAACATGCCGCCCCACGGCACCTTCAACCTGCACGCTTCATTGCTGCCACGTTACCGTGGCGCTGCCCCCATCAACCACGCCATCATCAACGGCGAGCACGAGACCGGAATTACCACCTTCCTCCTCAATCACCATATCGACGAGGGTGCCATCCTGCTGCAACAATCCACCCCCATCGACGACAACGACGATGCCGGCACCCTGCACGACCGTTTGGCCACAATGGGCCGCGACCTCGTTGTGCACACCCTCGACGGCCTGGCCGACGGCACCCTCATCCCCAAGCCCCAAGAAGGTGAGCCATGCCCCGCACCCAAGATATTCAAAGAGGACTGCCTCATTGATTTCAACCGCAGTTGCCAACAAGTTGCCGATTTTGTGAGAGGGCTCTCCCCCTACCCTGCGGCCACCCTACGGCTACGTTCTCCCAAGGGAGACACGGTGCCCTTCAAAATTTATCGCGTGCGCCCCTTAAAAACACTCGAAACCACACCAAAAACCCTTGTTTGTGACGGCAAAAAAGTGATAAAAATCGCTGCAACTGACGGATTTGTTGAGATTTTAGAACTTCAAATGGCTGGAAAAAAGAAAAATAACGTAGAGGATTTTCTTAGAGGCAATAATATAAGTGATTGGGAATTAATATAGTACGAAAATGTTTGAAAAAAATTTGAAAATTTTTGAAAAAAAATTTGGTTCACATCAAAAAAAATTCTTACATTTGCATCGAAAAATTTAAGTACATAATTAATAACCCTTTAAACATCATCAAACATGAACAAAACTGAACTTGTTAACGCCATTGCCGCAAAAACCGGTATGACGAAAGTAGCCGCTAAGGCCGCCATGAATGCTTGCTTCGGCAGCATCCAGGAGAAACTGAACAAAGGCGAGAAAGTGACCCTGATCGGCTTCGGCACCTTCAGCGTCGTGGAGCGCAAAGCCCGCACCGCCAAGAACCCGCAGACTGGCAAACCCGTAAAGGTTCCCGCCAAGAAAGTCGCCAAGTTCAAAGCCGGTAGCAACCTGCTCGCCAAGAAGAAAACCGCCAAGAAGAAATAAGGTTTTCTTAACCGCGTGAACAAAAGGACGGACCCGTCGGGTTCCGTCTTTTTTTTATCCCCACAAACAGCGTTACAGGTCCGACTGATGTCCGACTGAACTCCGACTTTTCTCCGACCAAAGTCGGACTTCAGTCGGACTATAGTCGGACATGAGTCGGACAAAAGTCGGAGAAGATGGGGTGCTGTGCGGGCTTGATATTAACATATTTTAATAGTATAATGTTATCAAATGTGAAAATATTTCTTACTTTTGCATTTCCTTTTCAGGCTCCTGTTCGGGGCCTGTAGCGTTATAAAACAATAAACGACAGAATGATAGGAGTTATTGGCAGTGGCAGTTGGGCCACCGCATTAGTCAAAATATTGCTCGAAAAGAAGTCTCAGACCCTCAATTGGTGGGTGCGCGACGACGCCACACGACAATCGCTCGTCACCGAAGGACACAATCCGCGCCACCTTGCGACCGCTTCCATCGACACATCGCGCACCAATATCAGCACCAACCTGGCTACTGTGGTTGCCGCCAGCGACCTGTTACTGCTGGCCCTACCGGCAGCCTATGTCGCCGATACCCTTGGACGACTGCCTGCCGACACCTACCGTGGACACCGCTTCATCTCAGCCGTGAAGGGGTTCGTGCCTCAAGAGGCAATGAGCGTGTCACAATACCTTGAGCACAAATTTCTTATTCCATCCTCCGACATCTGCGTCGTCAGCGGTCCGAGCCACGCCGAAGAGGTGGTCGAGAAGCAACCCACCTTCCTCACCATAGCCTCCCGTAACCGACAGCTGGCCGACGATGTAGCCCAAATGCTACGCTGCCCCTACATCCATACCTCTACATTCGACGAAGTTACATGCCTGGAACTCTGCGGACTTGCCAAGAATGTCTACGCCATTGCCGCCGGCATCGCCATAGGCTGCGGATACGGCGACAATCTCTTGGCCGTGCTCACAACCGCTGCTGCACGCGAACTGCAAGGACTCATTCCTGTCACCGTCCCCACCACTCAATTCCTTGGCGATCTAATGGTTACATGTTTCTCACGCCACAGTCGCAACCGTGCCCTCGGAGAGGCTCTGGCCCGCGGCACCTCTGCCGACGAACATTTCAAGCATACCCGTATGGTGGCCGAAGGGTTTCATTCAGCCGACGTCATGCACCGGCTGTCGCTACCGGCGCCAACCCCCATTGCCGATGCCGTCTACCGCATCCTACATGAAAGCACCAACCCTAAATTAGAATTGGAGCATCTGATTGACAACGTTTTCTAATGGAGAATTTCGACGACATCCGCCCTTACCTCGACACCGAGGTACCCGCAGCGCTGCAACGCCTGATTCACGACGCCGACTTCCCTCAGGCGCTGCGATTTATCTATCCGACCGCCGACATCGAACTGATTAAAGGTAAAATAGCCTCCATCAAAAGCATCCACGACCTGCAGGCGTCGCTTATGAACGATGCCATCTGCCGCATCATACAGACCACCACGGACGGCTTTACCCACTCGGGCCTACAACACCTGCGCCGCGGGGTAGCCTACCTCTTCGTCTCCAACCATCGCGACATCACGCTCGATGCCTTCCTGCTGCAGCACCTGCTGCTCGAACACCGCGGAGACACCGCCTACATCGTCTTCGGCAACAACCTGCTGGAGCACCCTATCATTGAGGACGTATTCCGCTGCAACAAACTGATTCCTATGGCTCGCGGCGGCACCCCCAGAGCTTTCTACGAGAGCCTGCAGCACCTCTCCAACTACATCCGCCACCTGATTGCCGAGGAGCGTCAGTCCGTATGGATAGCCCAGAAAAACGGACGCGCCAAAGATGGGGTGGACACAACCGCCCCCGCTGTTATCAAGATGCTCACCCTCAGCGGAAAAGAGAACCCTTTACAGGCACTTGTCGACCTGCATATCGTTCCCGTCAGCATCAGCTACGAGTGGGACCCCTGCGACTTAATGAAGGCCAACGAACTCTACCTCAGCCGCAACGGAGGCTACCAAAAAGCCCGACATGAAGACACAAAGAGCGTGGTAACAGGCATCATCGGCAACAAAGGCCGTGTACACCTCGCCATCGGCCGCCCTCTCGGCCACCGCGACCTGCAGCCCCCCGAGGGCAAAGACCTTGCAGAACACGTAGCCTCGGTGCTCGACCGGCACATTCAGTCGGGCTATAAATTGATGCCCACCAACTACGTAGCCTATAACTTGTTGACGGGACGCGAACAATATGGTCATTACAACGAGCGCACACGGTCCCATTTTCTGCAACGTCTCGACATGCTGCCCAATCCGGACATGCGACAAATCATGATTGAAACCTACGCCGCTCCCGTGCTCGCCAACCGGCGGTAAGGCTACTCAAAAAAGCGGGAGTCAAAATTGAGCAAATAGACGCGCTCGGTGGCTCGTGTGAACGCGGTATAAAGCCACCGTAAATATTCTCGGTCCAACTGCATATCTGGCGGCAGAAACCCTTGATCCACAATAACCGTGCGCCACTGTCCGCCCTGTGTCTTGTGGCAGGTAAGAGCGTATGCAAATTTGACCTGCAGGGCATTGTAATAGGGGTTTTGGCGCAACTCGCGCAGCCGGTCAGCCTTGTGTGGCAAGTCGGCATAATCCTCCATTACTGTGGTATATAGACTCGCTTGCTCATCGGAGGTGAGCGAGGGCGATTCGCTGTTGAGTGTCGACAGCATCAACTTGCAGTCATGGGGCTGCTCGTCAGGGTAGTCAACAAAGCGGAGGGTGGCATCGGAAAAGCGGAACCCGTAGAGTTCCTGCACGTTGCGAACACTTAGTACCTCAACAATGTCGCCGTTGGCAATAAACCCTATTGTACTGTCATTGTCAAGCCAATAATAATTGTTCTTCACAACCATCAGGTAGTCTCCGGCATTGACCTCTTCTTCGCGAAAAAGGACACTGTTGCGGATGCCTTGGTTGAACAGGTTGGCGCGCTTGTTGCTACGGGTGACCACGACCACATCTTCAAGCGCCGCGCCTTCATATTCACGAAAGAGCGTCTCCATTAGGTCCTCTCCCATCAGGCGCACCACATCGGGAGCAGTCAGAAACAAAGGCAACTCAGCCTCGTCTCCGCCCACAAGAGAGGCTATCTGGCCTCTCAACGACGTGGCATTGTTCAAAATGCCCGACAAATGCTGCTGACGGACTACCTCGGTAAGTTCGCCCGAAGAAACATTCAAGCCGAATGATACCGCCAGATAACGCTCGTCGAGCGCGGGACTTTCGCTCTGCCCCACAGGGGGCAGCTGGGCAGTGTCGCCGATAAGCATCAGGCGACAATGGCTTCCATCATACACATAATCAACCAAATCCTCAAGCAAACTATGGTGCGACGAGGTAGGCTCAATGCCAATCATAGAGGCCTCGTCGACGATGAAGAGTGTGTAGGTGTGGCGGTTGATGGCGCGCACCGTGCGCAGGGCTCCCGAGGCATCGGTGGCCGTCATGTAGATTTTCTTGTGGATGGTGAAAGCAGGCCTGTGCGCATAGCCGCTAAGCACTTTGGCGGCACGGCCCGTAGGCGCCAGCAGCACACAGTTGACACGTAACTGCGGCAGGGTTTGTATGAGCGCCGAGACCAGCGATGTCTTGCCGGTGCCGGCGTAACCGCGCAGCAGAAAAGCCGAGCGCGGATCGCTGTCATAGAGGAATTGGGACATAAAAGCACACACCTCCCGTTGCCCGTCGGTGGGGGTATGCGGAAAGTGTGATAGGATAAGCTGGGCTACCGACTGTTCTACACTCGGGGAAGCCACACTTACTGCTGGTCAGCGGTGGGAACCGGAGCGGCGATGGGGCTGGCAGCCTCCACAGGGCTGGCCGTGTTGGTCGTCGTCACTTCGGTATTGATGGCATTGTCGGCGCTGTGGCGAGGGATGGATATCGTGGCAACAAGGCAAAGCACCACCAGAATAACAGCGAGCCACCAGGTAGCCTTTTCAAGGAAATCGGCCGTTTGACGGACACCCATCACCTGAGTGGGGGCGGCAAAATTGGCAGCCAATCCGCCACCTTTCGAGTTCTGGACAAGAACAACCAATGCAAGCAGCACGCAGACAATCAGAATCAGGATTACGATAAAAGTGTACATGTTTGTTTTTGTTATTATTTTGTATTTATTAATTCTTTTAAATGCTCAATTCGGGGTGCAAAAATACTACTTTTTTCGGGATTATGAGCCAATAAATTCTCATAAATCGCCAAAGCTTTGTCGAATTTGCCCTGCTTTTCGAGTATAACAGCAAGGGTCTCAGTGCCTAACGACGGGTTGGCCTTGAGGCTTTTTTTGTCCGAAGTCTCGGCGGGTGTGGGAACTTCTGACGACACTTCCTGACCTTCGGAAGTGGCAATTTGCAGGAAATTCGACAGGATAACACTCTTGGGGGCCGTCTTGAAGGAAACTTCTTGGAAAGTATTGATTTCGTTGAGAATATCCACGTTCTGACGTTCCTGAACCACCGGCATTGCACTTGACAACATCGGACCCAAGTCTTGTGGATTGCACATTGACAGCGCCGCAGCGCGTCGCTCTTCGGGAGTATCGAACTTATATGCGCTGTCAGCCAACACGGCCATCACACGAACTACCGACGAGTGCGGATACTTGGCCATCATGGCCCGCAGCCACCCCCTGTCTTGCGACGTGAAGCGGTCAGGACGCGACAACTTATTAACAAATTCTTTCTTATCCATTTTAACAACTTTTAGCATTGAAATCGGACGTGCAAAGGTACTATTTTTTTTTGAATTGAAAAAAAAAGAATTTATTTTCATTTTCTTAGTTACTTATAAACAGACTTTTAAACACAAATATTCCTCCTGGAAAAGATTTTTTTATTGCCGTATTGATTTTTTTGTGTACTTTTGCACTTCCAAATTTGAGGATAATTGTGGCCGGAAGGCACCCTAAACAGCAACAAAATAAACAAGGAAATATACCATGAAGAGAACATTCCAACCCTCGACGAGGAAAAGAGTCAACAAGCACGGTTTCCGCAAGAGAATGTCTACCGCCAACGGTAGAAAAGTGCTGGCTGCCCGCCGCCGCAAAGGCCGCAAGAGACTGACCGTCTCCGACGAGCGCTAAGAGGCAACGGCATCGCTAATCGAAAGAAGTACCGAAAGATACTTCTTTTTTTGTATAGTTACCTCTTTTCTTCAATTGTTTTTTGGCCGTTCTTTGGTCGTTCTTTGCTTTTTTCCAAAGAACGACCAAAGAACGGCCAAAGAAAAGTCATAAAACGGTAAGAGTATGAGTAGACGAAATAAGGAATTACCTCTGCTTGAACGTGTAGAGATTATGGATGCTGGTGCCGAAGGCATGGCCGTGGCACGTGTCGACGGGCTGGTGGTCTTCGTGCCTTTCGTGGTGCCAGGCGACGTGGTTGATATTCAACTATACAGGAAGAAGAAAAACTATGCCGAAGGGCGTGCCATCCGCTTCCACAAGCAATCTCCTTTGCGCGTGGAGCCGGCCTGCCCGCATTTCGGCGTGTGCGGCGGCTGCAAATGGCAGACAATGAAATACTCCGCTCAATTGGGAGCCAAGCAGCGGCAGGTGCGCGACAACCTTGAACGCCTTGGCGGCATTGACTGCTCTGGCATGCGACCCATCTGTGGCTCAGATAGCATCTATTACTATCGCAACAAGCTGGAATTCACCTTTTCCACTCGAGCATGGCGCACCACACCCGACGACATCCAACCCGAACAGGGAGCCCTTGGATTTCATATCCCACAGCTGTTCGACAAAGTACTCAACATTGAGCACTGCGCCCTGCAAGCCGAACCAAGCAACACTATTCGCCTGGCAGTGAGAGACTATGCCTACTTCAACAACCTCCCCTTCTATGACATACGCAACCATACGGGTTTTCTGCGCAACCTTGTGATACGCAACACATCCACAGGTCAATGGATGGTCATCGTGGTGGTGGCCGAAGAGGATAATGAGAGCCTCTTTCCCTTGCTCGACATGCTGCACCAACACTTCCCGCAAATCACCTCTCTTCAGTATATTATCAACAACAAGATGAACGACTCCTACTCCGACCTTGAGGTGCACACCTACTTCGGCAACGACCACATCGAGGAGGAGATGGTCCCCTACCGACCCGGGGAGCAGGCAAACCTACGGTTCATCATCAATCCCAAATCCTTCTACCAGACCAACTCTGCCCAGGCACAACGCCTCTACAGCTTCGTGGCCGAGCTGGCCGAATTGCAGCCCAAAGACATTCTCTACGACCTCTATACCGGCACCGGCACCATTGCTCTCTTCCTGGCTTCGCAGGTCAGAAAAGTGGTGGGCATCGAATACGTGGAAGAAGCCATCGCCGACGCACGCCTCAATGCCAAGCGCAACGGCTTCAACAACACCGTGTTCTATGCCGGCGACATGGCCAAGGTGCTCACCCAAGAGTTTATTGCTGCCAACGGTCGGCCCGACGTGGTGGTCACCGACCCTCCCCGGGCCGGCATGCATGAAAGCGTGGTGCGCCAACTGCTGCAGACAGCACCCCGCAAGATTGTCTATGTCAGTTGCAACCCCGCCACCCAGGCGCGCGACCTGCAACTCCTCAGTGAACGCTACCGCATAGGCCGCATCCAGCCTGTCGACATGTTCCCCCACACCCAGCACGTGGAAAACATCGTCGAACTCATCCTTGCCCAATAAGTCCTTTTGAGGTTAAAAAAACAAAAAATTAACCGTTTTTTTAACATTTTAGATGACATTTAAAAAAAAAGTGTTATCTTTGCACGTTGTTCTACTTGCCACCGAAAGGTGGAAAAGGGAGCGCAAGAAACTAATAATTAGTTTTATAGAATAAAGATAATAATAATAATAACAGATACTAAACAAGATGAAAAAAGCATTATTGAGTCTGATCATGGCCTTTGTGTGCCTGCCTACCGTCTTTGCTCAGGCCAATGCCGACCACGTGTTTGTCACTCTCGACACCTCAACGTGCACCCCTTTCCAATGGGTTAACGGTGTCACCTACAGCAACGACACCACTGCCACCTACACCAATGGCGACACCACATTCGTGCTGTACTACCACTTCGGCGGTCTCCTCAACCTTTACAACAGCGTGACCGAGGAGGTCTTTGGCGAGTGCTCCGCTACCTTCAACGGCAAAACCTATACTCGCACCAATACCTACCGCGACACCATTCATCCGTTGGTGGGCTGCGACAGTATTATCAAAGTGAAGGTTATCCTGGCCAAGACCGATAGTGTGCTCACCCGCACCTCCTGCGGCAGTTTCACCGCACCCTGGGGCACCACCTACACCGAGTCCGTCACCATCCTTGACACCAACATTACCAGCGCGACCGACCCGACTTGCAACTACAACTTCAGCCTCACGCTGACCGTCAACCCTCAATACCTCAACCAGCAGGTTCAGATTGCTGACGGTGGTTGCGCCTATATCTGGCACCACGGTACCAAGACCGACACCATCGTCGACCTCTTGTCACATTGCGACACCCTCACGACCGTTGGCAACTGCGACAGCATTGTCACACTGACCGTCAACACCTTCAGTGGCCATCGCTATGACACCACCGTCGTCGCCGCCTGCGACTTCTATAAACCCACCTGGCGCGACACCATCTTTGTGAGTGGCAACTATGACCAGGACACAGACACAGATACCACCGGCAATTATCATGCCGATGCCAATGGCCACAAGCAGTGCATCATCCACCGCACCCTCCACCTCACCATTGACAACACCCTCACCGATACCGCCCAGGTGGCCATCGTCGATGTCCCCCAGACCGGCTGCCGCTACATTTGGGGCGATGTCACCGTCACCGACACCAACAAGACGCACTACCAGCTGTTCCACACCCTGGCCGCCAACTGCGACAGTTTGGCTGCCATCCGTGTGCTGAGCTACACCGGCCACGAATATGACACGCTCTTCGCCTCCTCGTGCGACACGCTCTACCAGTGGAAGCGTCAATCCCACTACATGACTTCCTTCACTCGTCAGGACATCTACAACACCACCGGCCAGAGTTATGTGGACACCACCGCCGTCGTCGTCCTTCAGGACACTGTGGCCCACTGCACCAACCACTACGTGCTGAAACTCAAATTCTATTCCAACCAAAGCAACGACAAACAGTCTGTCTGCGACACCAACTTCATGTATCGCTTCCGCCGCTACAACCAGACTTCCCACGCTTGGGTGTGGGATACCGCCTGGTTCAACACCACCGGTGACTACACCACCAGCCCCAACGGCGACACTCTCTATTCCCGTAGCAACAAGGGCTGCCTCACCGCAAGAACCCTCAAATTAAAAATCAAGGCTCCTGTCTTGTCCTACCGCGCCGACACCGCCATCACCGTCACCGGCTGCAACAGCGTCCAGGTCCTTCTCAACGGCGAATACACTCCGAAAATCTATCACAACTGCGATACCACGCTGAGCACAGACCCCTCCGAACGCACCTATGAGAAATGCTACGACTCGTTGATTATACTCCATGTCGTCGTCAACCACAGTACCATCCATACCACCAACGTACAGGCTTGCGACAGCTACTATTGGGATGTCGACACCACCACCTACACCCACTCCGTTGACAAGTATGTCCGCTTGGGCCTCAACGCTGATGGCTGCGAAGACTCCGCCCATCTGGTGCTCACCATCAACCCCACACCCGTCGTCACCATCAACGGC
>JAFZKV010000060.1 GCA_017551765.1 Bacteroidales bacterium | reverse complement strand
CATAACGGCCCAGAAGTCCGTCCGCGAGCGCCGTCGGTGACGCAGCAAGCCCCACAGCCCCAGCAGGAAGGGGAGGATGAAAAGGACGACGCAATGCCACCGCAAGTTCGTGCGGCCGATGTAGTTGTACATCAGGTAGCGGCCATACATGTACCCCAGCTGGTAGGTGCCGTAGTAGGCCGCATTGCCGAGCAGGTCGGTGCGGCCGGCGTTCCATTCATTCCAGTGGACGCTGTCGCGCTCGCGCCACATGCGGGGATAGAGTGGCGCTTTGGCATACTGCTCGCGCCTCAGGTAGCTGCCCAGGTCCTTGCCGTACTCGTTGATGGGCGGGTGGGCGGCCGCGCGGATGGGGACGATGGCGTAGGGCGTGAGGCCCAATAAAGTGAAAAGTAAAAGGTAAAAAATAAAAGGAAAGAGCTTGCCCTTTACCCGTTTTATCACAATCAGCGCCACTGCCGGCGTCACCAGCAAGGTCATCAAGTGTACGCCCACCCCGAGGCCCAGCAGCAGGCCCAGCAGGAGCAGCAGACGTGCATTACCGGTGCGGCGCCAGCGCAGGGCCAGCCACCCGTCGAGCGCACAGAAAAGCATCGCGGGTGCGTAGACTTCGCTCTCCACCGCCGAAAACCAGGCGGTGTCGCAGAAGAGGTAGCACAGGGCGCCGACGAGGGCGCCGAGGCGGCGGGTGCCAAACTCGCGCAGGCTCAGGTAGAGCAGCCCCACGGTGAGGCCGCCACAGAGGGCCGAGAAGGCATTGCTCAGCGGCGCCACCAGCGTCGGGTTGCCGAGGGAAAGAAGCATGAAGAGGTGCGAAAGCAGTTGGTAGACGGGCGCTCCCGGGGGATGCCCCACCTGCAGTAGGTGGCCGGTAGCGATGAACTCGCCGCAATCCCACCACGACGCTGAGCGGTCAATGGTGAGGAGGTAGACGAGGCTGGCGGCAGCAGCCACCAGCCACCCGTCATGGGCTACCAATTGACGACGGACTTGTTGAAGATGTCCTCGCATAGTTCGGTGACTATCTCGCTCATCAGGCCGCTCTCGACCGACGAGAAGTCCTGCGAGGCGGAGTAATCGCGATAGCGCGAGAACTGCTGCTCAAAGTCGGCCTCGGGGTCGAGGGTGTTCACGAACTTCACCTTGATGGTGATGGTCAGGCGGTTCATCGACACCTCGTCGCTGCTGGAGAGGGCCGACGCACGGGTGTCGTAACCCGTAATCTCGCCGCTGATTTGCAGGTCGCCCTCGCCCGAGGTGACGTTCAGTGGCGTCTGGCTGGAGAACATCTGTATCAGTTCGTCGGTCAGCTTCTGGCTGAGCTGCGGGTTGACGGTGGAGGCGTAGTTGGGGAAGGTGCTGATGGCAATGGTCGTGGCTCCCGGGGGTATGGAGGCGCCGGTAAACGAGTAGCCGCCCGTGCAGGCAGCCAGCAGTAGGCAGGCCAGCAGGCTAAAAATCTCTCGAGTCTTCATCGATGCGCTGTTCGTCTTCAAGTTGCCACAGCAGGAAGCCCGACTCCTGCTGTATGTAGTTTAGCACGGCCACCTTGGTGGTCAGGTCGGGCACCGCTGCCACCTCGCTGATGAGGGCGTCTATTTTCTCTTTGAAAGCTAAATCCATATCTGTTGCTTTAATTGTTCAACCGGTTGTAGTAGTGCCACCACAGTTCGGGTATCTCGCTCTCCATGGCGCGCTGGTAGTCGGCATAGCTGCAGGGGATGAGCGTGTGGCGCCGGTAGCGTTCGCGGCGCTCGCTGTCGCTGCAGGGCACCTCCATCCACCAGCGGTCGCTCTTCAGGCTCTTGTAGAAGACAATCTCCGTGCCGCTCTCGCCCAGCTCCACGGTGAAGCGCTTGTAGGCCTGCTTGTCGTGCGACGGGAAGTCGTTCTGGCGGTAGCAGAAACCCTCGATAAAGAACCAGGCGGCGTGGGCCAGCATGTGGGCCGTCTGCCCGTCGCGGTCGCGCGCGGGCACCATGCCGAAGAGGGCGAAGCACGAGGTCTTGTCGCTCATGCCCGTATAGCGTGCTATCTGGCACAGCTGCTCGCCGTAGAAGCCGTGGGGCGACGGGTCGGCGGCGGCGGGGGCGTCGCTGTGGCGCACGGCGCTGACGTCCACGGCCACCACGTCGCTGTAGCGCACCATCGGCTCGGCCAGCTCCAGGTTGCTCTGCAACTCGCCCAGACGGTGCGTGCTGAACTTCAGCTGCTCCATCAGCTGAATCATCTCGCTGCCCACAAAGTAGGTCTGGTAGCCGAGGTTGATATAGTCGAACAGGTAGTTGGGTTGCTGCAGGATGATGTGCTGTAGGTAGTTGTTGCTGTTGATGGTGTCGCCGCCCTCGAGGTTGAAGCGCGAGTCGACCGAGCAGATGTTGATCACGCGTCCCAGCACCTCGTAGGCCTTGTAGATGGGGAACACCAGGTCGTCGCTGCCGCCCAGCAGCAGCACCGCGGCACCAGCGTCGAGGATGTGCTGCAGCACCTCGATGACGGCAAAGTAGGTGTCGCGGGTGGTCACGCCGGCGGCAATGTTGCCCAGGTCCACCAGGCGCAGGTCGTCGTGCGGCTTGGCCAGGCGGTAGAGGTAGTGGCGTATGTGGTCAGGGGCCTCGGCGCAGCCCTGGCCCTCCACGGCGGCGCGGTCCTCCTTCACGCCCAGCAGCACCAGTTGTGCCTGCTGCAGGTCGGGGAAGCCGCCCTCGGCGGTATAGGCCTCGATGTCGTCGCCCAGCATCGGACGGAATTCCACGCTGTGGTAGTCAACAACGGCGCTGTCGATAGGTTCAAAATAGTTGCTCAGTTCCATAATACCCTTATAACGACAAACCGCCCTCTTTATTGTGCCCGCCAAAAAGAAAACAACGTTTGCCCAAGGTGTCAGCAGTAGATAGCAGCCATTGCCTTGATTTCCTTACGCATCTCCTCGCGCAGGCTTTCGGGTTTCAGCACCTCCACTTTACCGCCCATCGATAAGAGTTTCTGTTTCAGGTCCAAAGTGGGACGCACACGCAAGGAAAAGACGGGCCAACCGTCCTTCTCACCCACCTCATGCTGGCTTTTGTGCAACGGAAGCGACCGCAGGTATTTGGCCTGTAGCGGTTCTGCCTTCAGCCAGATGCTCTCCACAGGCAGTTCTTCGTCCACAATAATACCAAATGCGCCGTCGAATATTTCCTCCAGGTTGAACCGAGGGTCGCGCTGATAGGTATCCTCCTGCAACTCGCAGTTGCTGATGCGGTCGAGGGCAAAGAAACGGTGCGATTGGCTGTCATTGCAGCGCCCGATAAGATACCAACGCTGCTCATACAGTTTGAGAGCATGAGGCTTGAAGTTGTACAGCAACGATGGCTCCTTCCAATAAGGGCTGTAGGTGAAACTCACCATTCGCCTTTCATTCAGCGCCTGTAGTAGTGTCGGCAGCGATGCGTCGTGATAAGTCTCCAGCGATACGTATTG
>JAFZKV010000059.1 GCA_017551765.1 Bacteroidales bacterium | reverse complement strand
TTGCCCTTGCTCGTTGGTGACAGTGCCATTCACATTGTAGTGATAGAAATTCATCGTAGGACAGCCATACGCGTTTGGTGCATCATCATCCCAAAATCCATGCTTGTCGCAACTAAAATTGATGCCCACCAGACCGCCCAGCGCGACAATCAGCCAACTCTTCAGTTTCAGATACTTTATCTTCATAACTTTAAACCTTAAACTTTAAACCTTAAACCTTATCAAAACGGCACATCGCCGTCGGGACCCAAATCTTCGTTCATCTTGGAGTCGACAATCATGGTGCCGCCCTGCTGGTCGAAGGCGGTGTTCTGCGGCATGCCGCCGAGGCTGCCCAGCTCGCTGGGGTTCTCGAAGCGCACATACTCGTTGACGAAGCGCATGCGCACCTCGCCCACGCTGCCGGAACGGTGCTTGGCGATGATGAGGTCGGCCATGCCCGCCGTGGAGCCCTTGCTGTCCTCCTGTATGTCGTAGTATTCGGGGCGGTAGATAAAGATGACGATGTCGGCGTCCTGCTCGATGGCACCCGACTCGCGCAAGTCACTCAGCTGCGGCTTGTTGCCCACGCGGTTCTCCACGGCGCGGCTCAACTGCGACATGGCCAGCACCGGTATGTTCAGCTCCTTGCTGAGGGCCTTGAGCTGACGGCTGATCATGCTGATTTCCTGCTCGCGGTTGCCGTTGCGGTTGTCGGCGTTGCCGCTCTGCATCAACTGCAGGTAGTCGATGAAAATCATCTGTATGTCGTAGCGCTGCTTCAGTCGGCGCGCCTTGGCGCGGAGCTCGAAGATGGTCAGCGACGGTGTGTCGTCGATGTAGAGCGGTGCCCCGCTGAGGCGCTGGGCCGCCACCTTGAGCTGCTCCTTCTCATGGGCCGCCAGGCGTCCTTTCTTCAGCTGGTCGCCCTTGATGCGGGCCTCGCTGCTGATGAGGCGCATGGCCAGCTCCTGGCCGCTCATTTCGAGCGAGAAGAAGGCCACGGGTTTCTTGAAGTCGACCGCCATATTGCGGGCCATGCTCATGGCGCAGGCCGTCTTACCCATAGCGGGACGGGCGGCCAGGATGACGAGGGTGCCGGGCTGGAAGCCGGCGGTGATGCGGTCAAGTCCGATGAAGCCGCTCTCCAGGCCGCTGAGACCGTCCTCCTTCTGACCGGCCTCCTCAATCTGGTCGGTGGCCAGGCTAACAAAGTCGGAGACAGGATGATAGTCTGAGCGGAAGTTCTTGTCGTTGATGTCCATCAGGCGCTGCTCGGTCTTGTCGAGCAGGTTCACCACGTCGGTGGTCTCGTCGTAGGCCTCGGTAATGGTCTCGGTCGAGATGCGGATCATCTCGCGCTGGATAAACTTCTCGCTGAGGACACGGATGTGGTATTCGATATGGGCGGCACTGACCACGTTTTCAGTCAGTTTGCTGACGGCATAGGCGCCGCCGGCGGCCTCCAGCTCGCCGTCCAGGCGCAGGCGCTCCACCACGGTCAGCATATCCACCGGCTGGCTCTGCTCGAAAAGTTTACGGATGGCACGGTAAATAACCTGATGTTCAGGCTTGTAGAAATATTCAACATGCAGCGTCTCAATGGCGTTGATGAGCGCCGCCTGGTCAAGCATGAGGGCTCCCAGCACACTCTCCTCGAGGCTGACGGCCTGCGGAGGGGTGTTGCCGTTGATGCCGAAGGCTTGGTCGTAAGTCATTCGGCTCTTGTGTCTTGTATCGGTTACAGGCATTTTCTGTCGCTATAAATCGGACTACAAAAATACAAAAAAAATCCGAACCGTAACGAAAAAAAATATCAACACCTGAATTACCATCAAGTCACATGTTTTCGTTAATTCTTTTGTCGCCCGCCGACCAGCCACCGACCACCGGCCACCGACGACCGACAACCTATTTATGTCGTGCACGACCTATCCGCACCGACACCGTAGATACACCGTGTTTTGTCCGACTGTGGTCGGACTTCAGTCGGACTTGAGTCGGAGTTGAGTCGGACATGAGTCGGAGGGGGTGCGGTGTGTCAGGGGTGGAAAACCGTAGTTTTAACGACTGATATAGTGATTATTAGTGCTTTGGTAGCCGGTAATCGGTAGCTGGTAGCCGGTAAAGTGGCAACTTTGGAGCGTTTTTCGGCCCGTTCCGACCACCAGCCACCGGCTACCAACCACCAATTTATGTCGTGCACGACCTAATTTTGGCCCGAAACAAAAATGTTAAATAAAGTTAAAGTTTGAGCAGATTTTGGCACCTTGTGCGTCTATAAGGCACTAAACGGAGCCAAATTTTGTTATTGACACAACTGCATGTCCACTACGACCATAAGAAAGATTGTGCTCGGCGCCCTGCTGCTGCTCGTGCAGGGCAGCCTCTTGGCGCAGCAGATTAGCCTGAATTACAACCTCGTCAACGGCGACACCATCGAGGTGCAACTCTGCCGCACAGGCGACAATGTTGTTTTTTCGGGACCACGGTTCGGCTCAACTCACGCGCCATTCGACGGATGGGCCGTTGTGCGTGGCAATGGTGTGGCGGTTGTGGCGGTGAACAACGAGATGAGTGCCATGCCGGGAGGCAGATACATCACCGTTCGCAATGAAGCAGGCATGATTGACTCCTCCACCACCTCGGAGCAGGCTGACTTCTACGACATCCTCACGCCGATAATCATACATGTGCATGTGGACGAAGACAGAATTATTTCAGGCGACTCTTTCATAGATATTTTCTTACTGAGCGATTCCTGCCTGTCATCGATATGGGGCATTGAGACCCACAACATGGTGGGCGACTCGGTGTTGTTGACTTTTTCGTGCACGAACGACAGCGTGCTCGTCAATCCGGGCGACGGCAACCAGACACCGATACTGCTGGATCGGTGGCCGGCAGAAGTTGTGTTGCACGACGTGGATTGCTACTACGACAACACGGTCACCCTCTCCACGGTGGTTGACAGCGGCAACCACTGCTGTTGGTACAGCCACTCGTTCCGCAACATCACATGCCTTCCCGCCTACGGCTGCTTCGATGCCATCGCTTTGACCGCTTCCTATACGAGCTGCCTGTATGGCCAATTTTACGAGCCCGAACACTATGGCATCATCAACGGCCGCCACACCTTGATGTACGACACCACGCAATACGACGCCACGCTGGGCGGCAACCTGCTGCGCACCGTCTGCCCTGGGTGCGACTACACGATACGGCTGGGCAACAGCAGCGTCGGAGCCGAATGGGAGGCCGTCAACTATGCCGTGACCGTCGATACCACGATTAGCGCCATACTGATACTGAAATATGCCGCTGTGCTGGAAAATCCCAACCACAATGCAACAGCACAGCCCCGTTTTTCGTTCGACCTGCTGGACCTGGACATGCAGCCGGTGAACAATCCCTGCGCCCACGCCGAGTTTGTTTCTAACGCCAACATGGGGTGGAATTCGCTGGACAATCAGAACATAGTCATGTGGAAAGATTGGACCACGGTAGGCTTCGACCTCTCGGCTTACCACGGGCAGACGCTCAACCTGCGCCTCAAGACCAGCGATTGCACGCAAGGGGCCCACTTCGGCTATGCCTACTATACCACCCGATGTGCCTCCCGCACCATCACAGCCCTGGAATGTGGCGTCACCGACAGCAACACCTTCTCGGCCCCCGAGGGGTTCAACTACGAATGGTTCAATTCCGCCTGGAACCTCGTCAGCACCAGCCGCAGCATCACGGTGCCCTCCAACGGGGGTGTCTACCGTTGTCGCGTCAGCTCGATTGAAGACCCTTCCTGCAACTTCGAGCTGGGCACCTACGCGGGCGTGCGCCTGCCCAAGGCGGCCGGCAGCGTGGAATACATACACCCCGAACACTGCCGGCTCTATGAGGTCGGCTTCAAGAACGAGAGCTTCATCAGCTCCGACGGCATCCACCCCGTGCCCTACGGAGGCATGTGCGACGAGGTGATTTGGCACTTTGGCGATGGTGACAGCGCCACAGGCCTCAACCCCACGCACATCTACACGGACACAGGCACTTATGACGTTACCATTATCGCCATCCTCGGAGGTGGCCAATGCACCGACACGGCGCATCTGACCGTCAGGATGCCCACCTTTTTTGATTACGACGAGATGTTGGCTGCCTGCGACTCGCTGCGCTGGCGCGACAGCGTGCTTTACATCGCCGATACTCACGATGTAACCTACCTTTCCGTCAGCCCCTCCGGCTGCGACACGCTCTTCACCCTCAAGCTTAACATCCACCATTCAAGCTACGGCAACATGCACTATGACTCCATCTGCCACCACCAGCCCTACCTCTGGAACGACACCCTCCTCACAATGCCTCCCGACAGCACCCACCTGCTGCTGCTCGACACGCTCAGCTCCAGGTTCGGCTGCGACTCAAGCGTCATTGTGCACCTGACGGCATGGCCCGACTATGTCGCCGACCTTGAGCGCGACACCGTCTGCTACGGGCAAAGCTACACTTGGAGTAACCTCACAATCAACGACACCAGCCAGCCACAGACACTGCTGTGCATCGCCCTGCGCGACACTATGGCGACCATGCATAGCTGCGACTCGATTGTCGGGCTCGACCTCTGCCGCTGGCCCAAAATGGACTTTGGCATCACCGCCTTGCCCAACTGTAGCGGAAGCTACTACACGCTGAGTGTCGACCATCTGTATAACGACCTGCATCTGTTCATGTATGAGGGCGACAGCACCCGGAGAGCACTTGCGCAAGACGACACGCTGACCATCACGGTAGACAGCCTGACGGCCTTCCACTTCATCGCCGGCTATACTGACAGCCTCTTCTGTCAGGCCGACACCACCCTGATGCTGCTGCCTTTCTCCGTTCCCACAGCCGCCCTCAAGCTGACGCCACAGTTGCTCACCTATGAGAACATGACCTTGCATGCCTACGACATCACCGAAGGTGCACACAGCCGACGGTGGTGCATTGTGCACGCCGACGGCGACAGCCTTGCCTTGCCCGACACCGCCGCCCATCTGGTGTACGCCGCCGATGTGGGCGACGACAGCACACGGGTGGTGCTGGCCGTCAGCGACGGCGTGTGTGCCGACACCGCCAAGGGATGCATCTATCTGGTGCGTGCCGACTTCTTCGCCCCCAACGTCTTCACGCCCGGCCAGGCCGACAACAACCGGTTCGTCATTACAGGTACCGGCATGCGTCAGCTGAGCCTCAGCATCTTCAACCGACAGGGATTGCTGGTGTACACCACCGACCACCCCGAAGAGGGATGGGACGGCACCCACGAAGGGGAGCCCTGCATGCAGGGTGCATACGTGTGGCACCTCACCTACACCACAGACATTACCCCCGAGCGCACACAGAGCGCCATAGGCACTATCACGTTGCTGCGCTGAAGGTGGTCGGTAGCTGGTGGTCGGTAACCGGTAGTCGGTAGCCGGTGGTTGGTAGTCGGTGGGCGGAGTTTTTTTACTTTTTATATTTCACTTTTCACTTTTTTATGTATCTTTGCAATTTGAAACCTTTTATTACTTTCATGGCTAAGAACAACATAGACAAACTGATAGTGATTGGCGACCGTGTGCTGATAGAGCCTGCGGTGGCCACCCACAAGACCAAGGGAGGCCTGCTGCTGCCTGCCGGTTATCAGGAGAAGGAAGAGATACAGACGGGCTACATCATCAAGGTGGGCCCGGGCTATCCCCTGCCCTCTTCGGACGAAGGTGAGGCCTGGCAGCCTGCCGACGGCGAGCCGCGCTACCTGCCGCTGCAGGTGCGGCCCGGCGACATGGCCATCTTCATGCTCAAGAACGCCGTAGAGCTAAAATACGACGGCGTAAAGTATTTTATTGTTCCCCAGAACGGTATCCTGATGGTGGAACGCGACGAATTTTAATTGATTATGACAAGCAACGAAATACGCAAAGCCTTTTTAGACTACTTTGAAAGCAAACAGCACCATATTGTGCCGAGCGCACCGATGGTGATAAAGAACGACCCGACGCTGATGTTCACCAACGCCGGCATGAACCAATTCAAGGACATCTTCCTTGGCAACCAGCAACGGCAGTGGCCCCGCGCCACCGACAGCCAGAAGTGTCTGCGCGTGAGCGGCAAGCACAACGACCTGGAGGAGGTGGGTCACGACACCTACCACCACACCATGTTCGAGATGCTGGGCAACTGGAGCTTCGGCGACTACTTCAAAAAAGAGGCCATCGCCTACGGCTGGGAGTTTCTCACCGAGGTGATGAAGATAAATAAGGATTGGCTCTACGTGACCGTCTTCGGCGGCGACGAGAAGGAGGGGCTCGGCATGGACACCGAGGCCTACGACTTCTGGAAGGAGCACATCAGCGAGGACCGCATCCTCAAAGGCTCCAAGAAGGACAACTTCTGGGAGATGGGCGACCAAGGTCCCTGCGGCCCCTGCTCGGAAATACACGTCGACATACGTCCCGACGAGGAGAAGGCCAAGGTGCCCGGCAAGGACCTCGTTAACAAGGATAACCCGCAGGTCATCGAGATTTGGAACCTGGTGTTCATGCAGTACAACCGCAAGGCCGACGGCAGCCTGGAGCCGCTGGCGGCCAAGCATATTGACACCGGCATGGGCTTCGAGCGCCTCTGCATGGTGATGCAGGGCAAGCGCTCGAACTACGACACCGACGTCTTCCAGCCCCTCATCCAAGAGATTGCCCACAAGTGTGGCAAGGTCTATGGACAGAACGAGGAGGCCGACGTGGCCATGCGTGTCTGCGCCGACCACCTGCGTGCCGTCAGCTTCAGCATCGCCGACGGGCAGCTGCCCAGCAATGTGAAAGCGGGCTACGTCATCCGTCGCATCCTGCGCCGCGCCGTGCGCTACGGCTACACATTCCTGGGCTTCACCGAGCCTTTCATCAACACCCTCGTGCCCACCCTCGTGGGACAGATGGGTCACCAATTCCCCGAGCTGCAGAAGCAGCAAGACCTTATCCAGCGCATCATCCTCGAAGAGGAGCAGGCGTTCCTGCGCACGCTGGCGGGCGGTATCAAGCGCTTTGAAGACTATGCCGCCAAGTGCACCAACAAAGTGGTGGACGGCGCTTTTGCCTTCGAGCTGTTCGATACATACGGCTTCCCCATCGACCTCACGCAGTTGATGGCCTCGGAGAAGGGCTTCAGCGTTGATATGGAAGGTTTCAACAAAGGATTGGCCGAGCAGAAAGAGCGCAGCCGCGGAGCCGCCAAGGTGGAGAGCGACGACTGGGTGGAACTGATGTCTGGCGTTGAGCAGGAATTTATCGGTTACGACACATTGGAAGCCGACGTAAAGATTGCCCGATACCGCCATGTGAAGGCCAAAGACAAAGAGTTTTACCAGCTGGTATTCGACCACACCCCCTTCTACGGCGAAAGCGGTGGACAGACGGGCGACACGGGAGAAATTAAAAATGAAAAATTAAAAATTAAAATTACAAATACCAAGAAGGAGAACGGGTTGATTGTGCATATTGTGGAGCATCTGCCCGAAGACCTGACGACAACATTCCACGCTTCGGTAGATGCCGAGCGCCGCACTGCCATTGCCTGCAACCATTCGGCCACGCACCTGATGCACTATGCCCTGCGCCAGGTGCTGGGCGAGCATGTGGAGCAGAAGGGCTCGAGCGTCGACGACCAGCGTCTGCGCTTCGACTTCAGCCACTTTGCCAAGATGAGCCAAGAGGAGATACGCGACGTGGAGCGCCGCGTGAACCGCATGATACGCCAATGCCTGCCGTTGGAGGAGCATCGCCAGATGCCCATCGCCGAAGCCCAGAAGCTCGGTGCTATGGCCCTCTTCGGCGAGAAATACGGCAACCATGTCCGTGTGGTTAAATACGGTCCCAGCGTGGAGTTCTGCGGCGGCACACATGTGCAGAACACCGGCATGATAGGTTCCTTCCGCATCGTCAGCGAGGGTGCTGTGGCCGCCGGCATGCGCCGCATCGAGGCCATCACCGCCGAAGCCTGCACCGCATACGCCGACCAACAACAGGATCTGATCCTGTCGCTCAACGACCTGTTTAAGGGCACCAAGGACCTTGCCTCCTCCATCAGCAAATTGCAGGAAGAGAACACCCTTCTCAAGAACACCGTCGAAAGCCTGCAGAAGGAGAAGGCTGCCGGTGTAGCCAAAAGCATCGCTGCCAAACTGCAGACCTCTCCCATCCTTGTGGAGCGTATGGACAGCGACGTTACCGCCCTCAAAGATGCCCTTATCGCCCTCCGTAACGACCATCCCGATATGGCCGTAGTGCTGGGCAGCGTAAAGGACGGCAAACCCGCCCTGCTCATTGTGCTGGGTCAGCAGCGTGTCGATGCCGGCCTCAACGCCGGTCAGATGGTGCGCACCCTCGGCAAAGAGATACAGGGCGGCGGCGGCGGCCAACCCCACTTTGCCACTGCCGGCGGCAAGAACCCCAACGGCCTCGACAAGGCCCTCAGCGTCGCCAAAGAATTGTTTTAATAAAAAAAAACACCGTCATGAAAAAGAATATTTTTTTATGCCTGCAATTATGTGCACTTGTTCTTCTAAGCAGTTGCACAAAGAAAGACTATTCCGAGTTAATTGTTGGAAAGTGGAACCCAGAATATGCTCTCGAAGAGTATTTTGACAAAAATGGGGTTTGCATCAAAACAGATAGGTATAATGATATTGAACAGGGCATTATAGAATTCAGGCAAGACGGAACCTATAACCAAGACGGAACCATTTATCACTTGTTTAATCCGACATATAGCATAGTGGGAAACAAACTGACAATAAATGTAGGAGGAGAATATAACATCACCTATGACATTCGCGAACTTAACGAGAAATCGTTGCACATTTCAACCGACTACTACGAAGAAGGTGAATACGACGGAAGTTTCCCCGAAGGAACCAAGATGATCAGAACGCACTATGTATTTAAAAGAATATAAACCCTCAAACCCTTAATATTATGGATTTACAGACCATTACCTCGCTGATGCTTTCCAGCGACTACAAGGACAGAATGAAAGCCGAGTACTATCACCTGCTGAACCGCAAGGAGAACCTCGAGGCCGTACTGAAACTGTGGGACAGCGGCAAGCTCACCTTCACGCCCGACTGTCCGCGCAGCATCTACGACCTGCAGATGCGTGCCATGAACGACTACCAGGCCATCCTGGAGGCTCGCGCCAAGATTGAGGGCGTCGCTCTCTAATAGTAGGCAATAATGACAGGAAGAAAACTCCTGACGCTGGCATTTATGCTGGTGTCGGTGATAGTTGTGCGGGCCAACGGCGACCCTGTGGCAGTACATTCAGCCATCACCCTCTCGCCCACCCCGGTGGCCGTGCATGTACCCGAGGTGCAGCTGGTAGATGAGGTTGTCTGTTTCACGCCCCGTGGCCGCTACATGGACGTAACGGTGCGCTACCTACTGCACAACCGCAGTGGCCGCTCGTTCGACAGCCTGCCCTACGGCTTCCCCATCGACTATTGGGGACAGGGCGAGGCTCATTGGGAGGACATCGACGAAATCTTTGAAAGCCAGATGGAGAAAGGCTGGCGCGACAGCTACATCCGCAACGTCAGCTTCACCCTCGGCGACCGACAGCTGAAGTGGCAATGCTCCAAAGACACACTGCTCCTGCCACCACAACCCTACATCAGCGAGGCTTGGTTCGACACTTCCTCTGAGGAAGGCAGACGGGAGTTCGACAGCCTATATGCCATCTATGGAGACTCGGTCTACAGCTACACCCACGAAATCTCACGCCGATGGTACTACACCTACCTCGACATACCGGCGGACAGCTACGTTACCCTCGAAGTGCGCTACTCCGTCGAGTGCAACCTCACACAAGGCCTTTATGCCATGCGCGACTACCTGACCGATGACGAATGGTACCAGCGCTTCCAATACGACTTCACTCCCGCCTCCTATTGGGGCGACGGCCATGCCGACCGCTTCAACGTGCAGCTCGATGTATCAAAGATAAGGCCTATCGAAGGACATGGCTGGCTGAAAGACATCGGTGACTGGAGCGACAGCTTGGTTGGCCTTCCAATGCAACACGGTGAGGATTATTGGACCTACAGCGCCACCCGTTTTGACCTGGCCGCTGCCAAGCCATTTGTGTTGGCATACCGTCTGAAAGGACCTATGCCACAGCCCATTGACAAACTGTTGAGCCACCGCCTCAGTCCAGACCAATACACCATCACGGTCAGCGGTGCCGACAAGAAATACCCTGTCGGCAACCTCTCCGACCTCGACCTCGCGACAGCCACCGTTCTGCGGCCTGACAAGGAGGACTCGCTCTATATCACCATTCGCTTCAAGAAGCCGACCCGCGTAGACGCCATGCTGCTCGTCAACGGCTACACCAAGAACACCGACACCTGGCGCAACAACGCACGCATCGACAGCCTGATGGTACACGACTCGATACCCTACGCCCTATACCGCGACTACGACACAGATAAAATCGACACCGTCATAAACCGTAAAGGTTGGGACGAGCAGATGCTCTTCGGCGAAGCCGACTGGATAGTCAAATGGACGGACTTCCGTCCCCTGCCCGCCAAATATCCCCACGGTGAACCTGCGGCCTTCGACTTCCAATCCATAATCGACAACGCGTTGATTATTACCACGAACAACAGATACAGCTACAACCTCGTCACCGAGATAAAGATACGCATCACCGCCGTTGACAAAGGCCTCAAATACGATGACCTCTGCATCTCGGAGATAATCCTTTTAAAGTAATGATTGACCGCCTGACCTTTGACCTGCAAGCCACCTGCGGCGACGCCCGTGCCGGTGTCATCCACACCGACCACGGCGACATCCAGACCCCTATCTTTATGCCTGTGGGTACCGCAGGCAGCGTTAAAGCGGTACATCAACACGAACTGCGCAACGATATTGGTGCTCAGATAATTCTCGGCAACACTTACCACCTTTACTTGAGGCCAGGGTGCGACATCCTGAGGCAAGCCGGAGGCCTGCACAAGTTCAACGGCTGGGAGCGTCCGTTGCTGACCGACAGCGGCGGCTTCCAGGTCTTCTCCCTCGCCGCCAACCGCAAGCTCAAGGAGGAGGGCTGCACCTTCCGCAGCCACATCGACGGCAGCAAGCACCTCTTCACGCCCGAGAACGTGATGGACATCCAGCGCGTTATCGGTGCCGACATCATGATGGCCTTCGACGAGTGCGCCCCGGGCGACAGCGACCACCGCTACGCCGAGAAAGCCATGCTGCTCACCCACCGCTGGCTCGACCGTTGCATCAGCCGCTTCAACGAGACGGAGCCCCTCTACGGCCACCACCAGGCCCTCTTCCCCATCGTGCAGGGCTGTCAATATGCCGACCTGCGCCGCATCAGCGCAGAATACATCGCCGGCAAGAACCCCGAGGGCTGCGCCATCGGCGGCTTGGCCGTAGGCGAGCCGACGGAGAAGATGTACGAGATGATCGAGGTGGTCAACGCCATCCTGCCCACCGACCGTCCGCGCTACCTGATGGGCGTAGGCACCCCGCAGAACCTGCTGGAGGCCATTGAGCGCGGCGTGGACATGTTCGACTGTGTGATGCCCACCCGCAACGGCCGCAACGGCCTGCTCTTCACCGCCGAGGGTACCATCAACATCAAGAACAAAAAGTGGGAAACCTGTTTTGAAACAATCTACAAAGACTACACCCTCGCCTATCTGCACCACCTGATCAAGGCCGAGGAGATACTCGGCCTGCAGATATGCTCCATCGTCAACCTGCAATTCTACCTGTGGCTTGTCGGCGAGGCCCGCAAACACATCCAGCAGGGCGACTACCCGCAGTGGAAAGCCTCTATGGTGCAGAAGCTCGGCCGCCGACTGTAAAAAAGTGAAAAGTGAAAAATGAAAAGCTAAACGCAATAACGCAGTAACACAATAACACAATGAAAAACACATTCAGAATATTGGCACTCGCCGCCATGATGGTCGCCGCAAGCGGCATCCAGGCACAAAAAACATTCCCTGCGGGCATACGGATGGAGGTCGCCGAATCGGGACGCGACAACGCACAGTACACCATCTTCACCTACATGGACAGCGACAGCACCTTCGGCTACTACCTCAGCCTGGGTGGGACAAGCGAAATCTTCTCGATGAGCGGCGGCAACACCAACTTCTCCATCGCCGATACACGTGAGACCTGCCTATGGCTGGGTTTCACAGCCGACGAAGCCTTTGCCATGCTTGACACCCTCCTCTCCCTCTACGACAAGGAAGTCGGCACCATAGTGGAATTCGAGAGCCGCACCACCGGCGGAGCTGAAGGCCTCACCGACCGCACCGTTACCCCCTGCGTGGTAGAGAAGAAGCTCCTCGGGGGCAAACGGCTGCTGTTCACCTTCACCAGCGGCAGACGCCAATGCGGTGTCTACCTCACCAAGTCGGTTATCAAAGAGCTCCGCTTCGGCCTCAAAACCAGCCGGAAACTCAATCCAAAACTGCACCGGTAAACCGACCAACGAGACAATGTGAAGAGCACCACCCGCGGCCTCTTCTTCGGCCTCGGCTACGCGCTACGCTAACTCCGACTGTTCTACAATTGTTCTTCGGTCGTTCTTTGGTCGTTCGTTGGAAAAAAGCAAAGAACGACCAAAGAACGACCGTTGTACTGCCATTGAAGTGCAGGTGTCAGGACGGCGGCATGTTGATTTTGTGTTAATATCTTATGTGCGCGCGCGGGCGGCGTGTGTACTTTATTTAGTATTTTTGTACATTCAAATAGTTGTGTACAAATGTTCGACTTTAGTCACTTTCTCACTGATACCTACGCCGTTGCACTCGCCGCAGTGCTGCTGGCGGCACTCATTTATTTGTCCTTGTACTACGGTCTCTACCATTTCCGTGTAGGCCGTTGGAAACGCAAAGGCGACACCTCGACGGGACAGGCCACGCTGCCGCCCGTCAGCGTGGTGCTCACCGCCCGCAACGACGCCGCCTGGCTCAAGGAGAACCTCGTCTACCTGCTGGAGCAAGACTATCCCGACTTCGAGGTGGTGGTGGTCGACTACCTGAGCCACGACGAGACACAGTTTGTCCTCAAGCTGCTCAAGGACTACTACCCCCACCTGAAAATAGTGCCTTTCAAGGAGGACGTGAACCTCTTCCAGGGCAAGAAATACCCCCTGAGCATCGGCATCAAGAGCGCCGCCAACGACATACTGCTGCTGGCCGACCCCGACTGCACACCGAAGAACCTGCTGTGGCTGCGCGGCATGGTGCGCGGCTATGCCGACAAAGGCACGCAGATAGTGCTGGGCTACTGCGGCATGAAGCGCACCAAGACCCTGCTGGGCGCCCTACAGCAGTACGACACGCTAAGTTATGGCTCGCAGTACCTCGGCAGCGCCCTCCTCGGTCACCCCTACACAGGTTCGGGCCGCAACCTCAGCTACCGCCGCTCGTTCTTCTTCAAGCAGGGGGCCTTCATCAGCCACTACGACGTGGCCGACGGCAGCGACGACCTCTTCGTCTACCAGAACGCCGACCGCCACAACACGGCCATCTGCATCGACAGCGATGCCTGCCTCACCACCGAACCCAGGAAGAACTTCCGACTGTGGCACGACGAACGGCGCCACCGTGTGGCCACCCGCAACCGTCACCGCCTGGCCGACCGCCTGCGCGAGTCGATGCCCTCGATCGTGGGCGTGCTCTTCTATGTTATCGCCGTCCTGCTGTTGCTGCGCGGCACCCTCCCGTGGCTCGTTGTGGCCGCCGCGGTGGCTGTCAAGTGGGCCTGGCAGATCGTCTGCTTCTCTCGCCTCACCAAGCGCTTCGACGGAGGCTATGTGCATCTGGCGGCTCCGCTGCTCGAAATTTATTTTATCCTCGCAAATACTATTTTGATACTTTTGCCGTTACCTAACAACAGAAAGTTCAAGAAGTGAACATGGAGACAGCGACAACAGACAGGATGCAGCACGACTACCAGCTCGTGTGCGCCGCCCGCGACCACGGAAGCCACAAGGCCTATGCCGACCTGATGGCCGCCTACCGCGAGCCTCTCTATCTGCTGTTGCTCCGCATGACCCACAACACCACCGTGGCCGACGACCTCACCATCGAGACCTTCGGCAAGGCTTTCCTCCAGCTGCACCGCTACGCACCCACCTCCACCTTCAGCTCCTGGCTCTACACCATAGGCATCAACACCTATATCGACAGCCTGCGCCGCAACCACCTCGACACGGTGCCTCTCAGCAGCGCGCAGCGCGACAGCGAGGGCGACTTCATCGAGTACCAGATTCCCTCCAACCAGCCCAACCCCGAAGAAAGCCTTATCCGCATGCAACGCGACGAGACTCTCAAGCAGCTGGTCGACCAGCTCAAGGAGCCCTACCGCCGCATCATCCGCATGCGCTACTATGAGGACCTCAGCTACGAGGAGATAGCACAACAACTCAACCTGCCCCTCGGCACCGTCAAGGTGCGCCTGATGCGCGCCAAGAACCTGCTGGCCGCCGTGGTGGAGAAAAAACGTGTAGAGATATGAAGCGCACCCTCCTCGCCATAGCCGCCACACTGCTGCTTGCCTCATCGGCCGTCGCCGACGATGGCAAGCCTCCGAGTCCGGGCCTCTCCTTCTTCGCCAACGCCGGCGCCTTCTGGGCCGACAAAGCCACCGCCAACTTCTATTCCGGCCGTCCGGGCAACAGCAACACCATAGACACCGTGCTGCACAGCAACACCTATGGCCAGCAGATATGGCAGAACCTGCGCACCCAGGGACTTATCAGCGACGCCGTGGGCAGCTACCAGCAACTGCGGGTCATTGAGTATCCCGACATGTACTATCGCACCTCCTTCCAATTCGGCGTGGGCCTGCGCTACGACTACAGTTCGGGGCTCGGATGGCTGCTGCGGGCCGACATCGCCCAGCTGCAGGCCATCGGTGCCTTCAACCTCAGCACCGACAACGGCACCGGTATCCTCGGCGGTGACCAATACATCCGTTGCGGCATGCTCGGACGCGAAGACCGCATCAGCATCGACGCCGCCATCACCGGCCGCCTCGATGTCGGCAACAACATACAGCTCGAGCTCGACCTCGGCGCCTCGCTCATCAACACCCGCGTCAAAGAGAACATCATGGAGATTGGTGGCGCCACCTACTCCATCCTCAATGTGTGGCACCAAGGCACCCCCGACTACGGTTCGGGCACCTACGAATACATCAACGAGGGCGGCATCGGCTACGGAGTCTTCATCAGCGCCGTGGTGGGCTACGCCATCCCCTCTATGGGCAGCCTCAAGGCCGTCTACACCTGTTCGCAGAGCCAAACCGTCCTGCGCGGCTACACCGCCTGGGGCTGGCAGCACATGCTCGGCATACGGGTAGAGATAAACAACTTCAACCTATTTGACGTCAATCCATAAAAAACAGATGATAACATTTACCCCACTTGCAGACAGCGACCATTCGCACTTTGCACAAGAATTGTTCGAAGAGGCGTTCCCCGAGCAGGAACGCCCGCCCTTCAGTAGTCTCCGGCACCGTGATGCCGGCAAATTCCATTTTCTTGTAGCCGAAAACGGCGACGAGCCCGTAGGCATACTCACCTATTGGACCTTCGACGACCTCGTCTACGTCGAGCACTTCGCCATCGCCGAAGAACTGCGCAACCAGGGTCTCGGCAAGGCCGTGTTCCTCAACTTCCTCTCGCAGCAAACCGAGCAGGTGGTGCTCGAAGTCGAACTGCCCAACACCGAAGAGGCCGACCACCGCGTCGAATTCTACGCCTCAATGGGCTTCTTCCATAACCCGCAGCCCTACATCCAGCCCTCCTATCATGGCGACGACCGCTCGGTGCCCATGATCATCATGTCGAAATACGAACTCGACGATGACGAATTTGAGGAAATCAAACAACTTCTCTACCACGAAGTGTACGGTGTAAAGTGAAAATTAATAATTAAAAATTAAAAATCTCATCCACACAAAGGACTGATTAACAATTCTTAATTCTTAATTTCTAATTCTTGATTGAAAAAAAATTTGGTCAGTATCTAAAAAGTTCGTACTTTTGCACCCGCTTTCAAGGGGAAAAAGAGCCTTTTGGAAATTATTTAAAGGTGTTAAACATGATGGCTCCTTAGCTCAACTGAATAGAGCATCTGACTACGGATCAGAAGGTTGCAGGTTTGAATCCTGCAGGAGTCACAAAAAGAAAGAGGACAACAGCGTTGCCCTCTTTTTTTTGATTGCTATTTCACAACAAACTTGGCCGTCTCCAGGTATCTGTCGCCCTTGATTTGCAACAGATAAACCCCTTTGTCCAACTCCGCGACGCGGATACTCCCGTCGGTGGAACCGGCCTTCACCTTCTGACCCAAAACATTGAAAATGGCATAATCCACCGCCCCGCCAGGCAGGTCCTTCACATAGAGCACCTCGGCGACGGGGTTGGGATAGATTGTGATGTGGGACGTGGGGGTTGAAGCGTGAGAAATGCCCACATTACCGGGAATGAGATTCACGATAATGCCCTCAATCTTCGTCCATCCATAGGAAAAACCATTCGGATCGGGCAGCTGGTACCAATTGTCCTTGTATCCGCCCCAGCCGAAATTGAGATGGAACTTGCCGTCACTCTCGCGATAGCCGTCAACCACCACATTGTGGCCGCTCGTACCGGCGGGATTTTCAACGGCCAGGTGGGCCGGATAACCAGCTTGCAGGTTGGAAATCAAGATGGCGTACATCGCCGAGTCGGCTTCACGCAACAGCTGGCAGTTGGCGAAACCAAACCGCCTGTAGGCATCAAACGCTTGATCCACATAAAAAGTACCCGAGCCATAGGAATCCGACGCAGAATAGACCTGCCGGCAAGCCACGCCGCTGGCAAAGACTACGGCGGCCGCCAGCGAGTCGGCAAGCGCCCCGCCCCGTTGGAAGGTGGCGTCGACGCTGTCCAGCAACACATTCAGCTGCGGGAATGACGGGAAATCATAGCTCGCCCAATCATCATCAATATGAAACACCCGACCGAAATAGTTGCCTGTATTATAGTCGTCCGCGTCGTCAAAACGGGTGCCTTGTGTCGTCCTCAGATAATTGATAATCTGTCCCATCGCGACAGCGGGACAGCCGGCATAGCAATGGTCGTAGTTCTCCAGCGGATCTGCCGGACAATATTGATTGTAGGGGGAATCCTGCGTCCATCTGGTGGTAAGCAGTGGCTGCTGCGCCCAGCAGGAGAGCGTACAAACGCCCAGCATCAGGCAGCACACGGCGATTAAAGAAAGCAACTGTTTCATATCGTCTTACAGACTTGCGGTGATGATTTCTGCTATGTCCTTTTCCGTAAGCGGCGCGTATGCGTTTTCGAGGCCTTCGTTGACGGCGATGTGGTGCGCCATTTCACCGATGCGGCTGTCGTCGATGCCCACTTCTCGCAAATGCATGGGGATGCCTATGCTCTCGAAGAAACGGTAGGTCTCGTCGATGGCTTTGTTGGCAATTTCCATCGGTGGCCGCGAGGCGTCTATACCGAAGACGTTTATGCCGTATTTCACGAAACGGGGCAGGGTGCGCTCGTTGAGGATATGGCGCATCCAACGCGGGGTGATGATGGCCAGTCCTTCGCCGTGGGTGATGTCGTAGTAGGCACTGAGGGCGTGCTCGATACCGTGGCAGGGCCAACCAGAGGGGCTGTTTCCGAGTGCGAGGATACCATTGCAGCCGTAGGTGCAGGCGAGCATCATCTCGGCACGGGCGGTATAGTCTTCGGGATTCTCCAGGCACTTGCGGCCATTGACCATCAAGCTGCGCAACATGCTCTCACAAAAGCCGTCGTTGAGCAAAGTGGAGTCTTCCACAAAGTACTGTTCCATCGTGTGGTTCATCGCGTCGGCGATGCCTGCGGCGGTTTGCTTGCGGCTGACGGTGAAAGTATATTCCGGGTCGAGCAGCGAGGTATGCGGGAAGAGGTGACGGTCGAGATAACCGATTTTATCGTTGGTCTCGGTGCGCGAGATAACGCCGCCGCAGTCGTATTCGCTGCCTGTAGCAGCCAACGTGATGATGTCCACGATAGGCAGCGCGGCTTGCGCTTTCACCTTGTAGGAAATGAGGTCCCACGGGTCACCTTCGTAGCAGGCACCAGCGGCAATGGCCTTCGAGCAGTCGAGCACCGAGCCGCCGCCCACAGAAAGAATGACGTCGATGTTGTGTTCCTTGCAGAGACGCACACCGTCAAGCACGCTGGGGTCGTACTTCGGGTTGGGTTGTATGCCGCTGAGCTCCACGATTTCATAGTCTTTCAGCAACTCCAGGACTTTCTGGTATAGGCCGATTTTCTTAATGCTGCCACCACCGTAGGTGAGGAGGATACGTTTGCCAAATTGCGCCATCACGCCGGGCAGTTTATCCACAACCCCCTTGCCGAAGATGAGGCGCGTCGGGGTTTGATAATCGAAGTTTTGCATATTGATGATGTTTTATTTTTTAATCCCAAAATTCTTTCAACCACTTCTCCACTTTGTCTCTTCCTGTACGGACTTCGTGGCCATAAATCGAGAAGCCTTTGGTGACAGTGGCCTTGGGGAACTCGCGTTTCACGTCGCTGACACAGGATGCGAGGCCGCTGCCTTCGTGGGTGGTGAAGGGGATGACGGTCTTGCCATCGAGGTTAATGTCTTTAAACAGCGTAAACATCACCTGCGGGTAAGTGCCCCACCACACGGGGCCGCCGATGAAGACGGTGTCGTACTGTGAGAGGTCAGGAGCTGCGCCTTCATAAGGCGGAAGTTCTCCTTTGTTGGCCTCCTCTTTGGCCAACTCAATCAGCGGCGTATAGGCCATGCCATCATACTTGTGGGTGACAATCTCGTACTGCGCCGCACCGGTGATTTCGCTGATGTAGTCGGCCACAATCTTAGTGTTTCCTACCTCAATGTTACCCACCGCGTAGTTGTCGCCCGCGTGGGAGAAGAAAATAACGATTGATTTGCCCATAGTGTTATCCTTTCTTTGGTTATTCTGTGCGCATGCGCCCAGCATCAAGCAGCATGCAGCGATGATTAATGTGATGCGTTTCAT
>JAFZKV010000058.1 GCA_017551765.1 Bacteroidales bacterium | reverse complement strand
GCAGTTCTTCAACAGTTCTTCGATTTTTTGTTGAAGAACTGTTGAAGAACTGCCGTCGAACAATCGGTGAACAGTCGGACTTAGGTCGGACTACTTGATGACCTTGATGGCCTCGCCGTCGATGCGGAGCATGTAGATGCCTGCAGGTAGGGCGGCCACACTGACAGTGCAGCTGGCACCGTTGACGGTGAACTCCATCACACGGCGGCCCGTCAGGTCGAACAGCTCAGCCTGCTTGCCCTCGGCACCGCTAATGGTGACATAGTCGGTGGCGGGGTTGGGATAAACGCTCACCATCTCGTCAGTCACATCGTCGATGCCCTCGTTGGTGCTGTGCAGCACGGCCACACCGTCAAGGTCGAAGCCGGAGCTGTAGCTGTTGGTGGGGAAGGGATCGTTGACCATGTGACCGAAGGCGTCGTAAGTGGCGTACAGCGGATTGATGCTGCCGACCACATCCACCACGCGCACGTGGGTAATGTTGTTGATGTCGATGCCGGTGCTGTCGGCCAGCTCGGCCAGGTCAAACGGAGTGCCGTAGCCACTGCGGTACTTGCCGGCCAGGTTGTTGATATAGGTGGCGTCGACATTGCCGCTCAGCTGGCGGACGGTCTGGGTGAGGCTGGTGGCGGGGAAGCGCACAAAGCGCTGACCGTCGGAGCTCACCTCGACAAAGGCCAGCTCAAGGAAGTAGTCATCAAAACCATTCTCATAGACCGCAAAGTCGGGGCCTTCGCCGTTCTTGATGGGGTGGGCGAAGGTGAGGGTGGCCGAACCGCCGTCGCCGAGGCTGACCACAGAGAGGTTGTTGTTCATGCTGCAGGGGCCGATGGCGTCCTGGGCAGTGCCATAAGAGACGAGGTGCGAGGTGTCGACGCTGATATTCTGCTTACCGAGCTCGAGGGTGCAACCGGTGGCCCAGCCCAGGATGGCGGAGTTGTTGGCGGCGATGGCCTCACAGCCCGCGGTGCCCACAATACCGGTGAAAGGACCATAGCCGAGAGGCTGGGTAACGGCATGGATGGTCATCGGGTAGACGTAGGTATAACTCCACCCCCAGCCGTCATAATAGAAACTGTCGACGACAACACCGGCAGCGGGGTCGGCCCACTTCTCGAAGTCACCGTCAGCAAGGACTTGCGCCATACCGTTGTACAAAGAACTCTCCCAATAACTGGTACCACGAAGGGTGTCTCCTTCAGCCACAACAAAGAGAATGTCACCCAGATAGCCACCATTCATGGTGTAGCTGAAGCGCGGGTCGGCGGCGGCCACACTGTCCATCATGTCGGCCACAGTGGCGGTGCCGTTCCAACGGTAGCCCCATGCCAGGGCGCTATCGGGCCAATTGACGACCAGGATAGCCTCGTTGGTGCCCTCGCCCACCCAATACTCGATGGCGCTGGCATCGATGGTGGCCTCGACGGGCAGGGGGACGCTGACGGGATGGATTGTCATGGGGTAGGCATAGGTGTAATACCATGTGCCGCCCCAGTTACTGCTGTCGACGACGACTCCGGCGGCAGGGTCACCCCACTTCTCAAAGTCTCCGTTGACGAGGGTCTGGGACATGCCCATATCCGTAATGCCGTTGTTGGTACTGCCCCAATAATTGCCAGGAGTAATGGCAAGGCTGACAGTGCCATCGTTGAAGGTGATGTCGTTGAGCCAGCTGGAGCCGCTGTAGTCAAAGCGGGGGTCAGCGGTGGCGATAGCGGCCATCATGCTCTCCACGGTAGCGGTGCCGTTCCAGCGGTAGCCCCATGCCAGAGCGGTGTCGGCCCAATTGACAGCCATCACAGCCTCGTTGGTGCCCTCGCCCACCCAATAGAGGATGTCGCTGAAGGCGATGGTAGCCTCAGTCGGCGTAGTACCAGCGTTGGGGTCGGTGGCAGCCACAGCAGTGGTCATGTCAAAGTCACATGTGGCACTAAGCTCCATTATATCGCCGTTGCTCATGGTGTAACCCGTATAACCCACGGTGGCCCACTGACCGTTGACGGTGTAGCACCACCAATTGGTGGGAGAACTTAATATCAATGTTCCATCGTTATAAACAGCTCCGTTGACGGTGGCGGTAGAGCCGTTGCTGAAACGACTGTCATGTGCTTGAATACTGTCAATCAAACCGAGAGCAGTAGTGGTACCGTTCCAACGAACACCCCATGCTAACGCGGTAGCAGGAGTACAATCGTCCCATGCAATGACGACAACGGCGGAGTTGCTTCCTGTACCCACCCAGAACTGTATATCAGAGGCGGAGAAATTGATGGTTGCCGATGCACTGAAAGCGAGCATCAAACCCATTGCTAATGTAAGTAGTCTTTTTACCATATTGATATTGTTTTAATTTGTTAATACTATCCAATCTCAATATCGGTAACGGTAACGAGGGGAAAACTACAATAATGAACATCAGGCATACCCTGCCATCTGTCATCGGGGGCTTTTTCCTCGAAAGCGATACCGATTTATACGGTTTGGCAGGTCTTCTGGCTTGCTCGTTTCCATCCCGTCTTCCCATGCAACTATGGCGTTGCACAGTGACTTAGTTCTCTGGATTTCAACTACTGAGCTTACAGCAGCGGGACTGCGCCGGACTCTCACCGGCTTCCCTCTTGGCGCCCTCGTCGGGCGACCAAACCGGCTGCAAAAGTACCAAATAAAAACAATATGGCAAAATATTTTTATCACGAGGCCGTTATTTTAATATCATGAATGAAGAATTAGCAAAACAGATACTCAAAGTATTTGCCAACAATCCCTTCGACGCCTTCAACCACAAGCAAATCAGTTCGCGCATCGGCGCAGGCAGCAAGGCCGAGCGACAAGAGGTAATCCGCACCATGCAGCAGCTGGCCGAAGAGAAGCACCTGGTGGAAGACGACCACAAAGGGAAGTACAAGATCAATCCCAAGTCCATCAACGACGACCTGCTGCCGCGCAATTACGTCACCGGCGTTATCGACATGAAGCAGGGCGGCAAAGCTTATGTCATCCCCGAGGAGGAAGGTCGCGAGGACATACAGATTGCCCCCAACAACACCCACCACGCCCTGCACGGCGACACGGTGAGGGTACTGATGTTCCCGCAGCGTAAGATGCACAAGCCCGAAGGGCAGGTGGTGGAGATACTCAAGCGCGCCAAGACGCGCTTCGTGGGTGTCATCCAACGGCAGGAACGCTTCGCCTTTATGGTCAGCGACAGCCGCACCATGCAAGTAGACATCTTTATCCACATCGACGACCTCGGCGGTGCCGAGAACGGCGAGAAGGTGCTGGTGGAGATGACCGACTGGCCCGAGCGCATGAACAACCCCGTAGGCAAGGTTATTAAAAGACTCGGCCGTCCTGGCGACAACAACGTCGAGATGCAGAGCATCCTGGCCGAGTACGACTTCCCGCTCGACTTCCCCAAGGAGGTAGAAGAGGAGGCCAAGAAGATACGCAAGCCCACCAAGAAGGAAATAGCCAACCGTAGGGACTTCCGCGACGTGACCACCTTCACCATCGACCCCGCCGACGCCAAGGACTTCGACGACGCCCTCTCTTTCCGTGAGCTATCCAACGGCCACGTGGAGGTGGGCGTGCACATCGCCGACGTCTCCTACTACGTGAAGCCCGGCAGCGCTATCGACCGCGAAGCCTACGAACGCGGCACCAGCGTCTACCTGGTCGACCGCACCATCCCCATGCTGCCCGAGAAGCTCTGCAACGAAGTGTGCTCCCTCCGTCAGGACGAGGACAAACTCTGCTTCAGCGTCGTCATGGAGATGGACGCCAAAGGCGAACGCGACCGTAAGGGAGCGAACGCT
>JAFZKV010000057.1 GCA_017551765.1 Bacteroidales bacterium | reverse complement strand
GGCGGCCCGCGCAGCGGGCCGCCCTCCTCTGTTTATATCGCTTTAGGGATTGTTAGAAGCTGATGCCGAAGCGGACAGTGAAGAGAGAAGGAGTGATGGACTTCAGAGTGAATTTGTCATCGCCATCCTGATCCTGATAGGCGGCGTCGGCATATTCTGTGCTCCAACTTTGTTCACCTTTCACCTTGCCGGCACCAAGGCTGTAGTAACCTAGCTCGACAGAGTATTTCTCGGCGAAGGTGACACCGGCGGCCAGACGGAAGCCAAAGGTGGCTGCCATATCATAATCTAATTTATTCGTACGTTCAACGGTAGTGTTGAGGTAGTCTTCTTCATATTTCAATTCAAAGGGGGTGATCATGCGGATGTTGACGCCTGCAGCACCTGCAGCATAGAGGCTGATGCCTGAGGTCAGGGGCAGGTCATACTTGGCACCCACCATGATGGGGAAATTCAAGTAGTTGGGCAGTGACAGCGACCAAGAATTGGCGTAGTCGTCTATGTCCTCTTTGAGGTCATTAAAGTAATCGTTCAACTCCTCGTTGATGCCATTGTAGAAAGCGTCTACCGAGATGACGACACCGAGGCCGTTAACGCTCGACACGGGGATGTTGTACTCAAAGCCCACGTTGAAGCCAAGACCAGCACCACCGTCGGTGTGCTTGTCGCGCAGGCCCCAGCGCATGGTTTGATTGTCATAGTCGGCTTTGGCCTCGGAGAAGTCGCCCATCGGGAAACCGCCACCAAGTTTGAGGGTAAATGTGCCCTGTGCCATTGCGGCACCGCCCAGCATAGCCATTAAGGCAGCTGCAATAAATACTTTCTTTTTCATGTTGATTGTTGTTTTAAAGTTGGTTGTTTTTTGTCTGAATTTGATTGTGCAAAGGTACGAACATTTTTTTATACGACAAAATTTTTTTTCAAATTTTTTCAAAAGGCCGAAAAAAGACCCCAATCACCCTGGTGATTTTATGGTAATTTTTGTTAATCATCAGATACCCTCCAAATGGATTTCTACTTAACATAATCGAAAAATCTCGCTCTGTAACCGCCTAAAAACAAGGATAATAACGGACCATGTCTTACTCATCTCTTACCCAACTCTATACCAACTCTTTCTAATGTCTTACAAAAGAAAGAGTTAGATAGGGTTTGAATAGGCTTTTGTAATGCTTAAAATATGTTAAAATCGGTGGCTGTCATTTTCCGTCCGCGGCGTCACCAGGAGGTCGTCAGGAAAACTTAGGGCAATTTGTGTAAAAAAATCTTGTGGCAACAATATTTGCGGGCAAGGGGCGTTATATATGTTTGATTAACTACTAAAACGCAAACTGAAAAATGGATTTGACAAACATCTTGGTGGTTGCCGGCAAGCCGGACCTGAACGAAATGGTGTCGCAGACGAAGGGCGGCGCCGTGGTGAAGAACCTGGTCACGGGACAGAAGTTCCCTGTGTTCAAGAACGATAGAATCAGCTCGCTGGGCGAGATACGCCTTTTCACCGACAGCGGCGAGCGTCCGCTGGAGGAGGTGATGCAGGCCATCTACAAGCACTTGGAAGGCAAGCCGACGGCTTTCGAGCCGAAGAAGGCCGAGGGCAAGGAGCTGTTCGGCCTGCTGGAGCAGGTGCTGCCCGACTATGACCGCGAGCGTGTGCACGCGTCGGACGCCAAGAAGCTCTTCTCGTGGTACAATGTGCTGCTGACGGCCGGCAAGATCACCCTCGACGAGGAGGCGCAGGAGGAGACGAAAGAATAAACAAGCATGAACACACTCCCTCCCCCCTTCGGGGTACTCCCCCTAACTTAGGGGGAGAGTTGGGTACCATTGAAGAGAATATTAAATTTAAACAGATATGAAGAAGATTATCATGATGATGTGCACCGCGGCGCTGCTGTTGACGGTGGGCTGCAAGAAGGAGGTGCCGCAGAACAACAGCGGTAACGGTTCGGGCGGCGAGCAACCCCAACAACGCGACCTGCGCGAGGGAGCCTACGACCCCGTGTGCAAGATTGCGGGCGTCACCTACAGCGACGGCAGCACCCCCGAGGTGTGGTCGTGGCAGAACGGCAAGTTGCAACACGTGAACCAGGATGTGCTGTTCTCCTACCGTAGCGACGGACGCGTGGACAATGTGACGGTGAACAACCTGTCGCTGGGCGACGTGATGCCGGGCACGCAGCTGAGCGGCACCATGAGTGTGAGCTACAGCGGCGACTACATTTCGGACATCGTGGTGGAGAACCAGGGCACGCAGGTGCTGACGGCACAGGTGCAGCACAACAGCATCAACAAGGTGAGCGGCGCCACGCTGGGCTTGGACAACGAGCTGCTGCTGGACCTCTTCAACATGATGCTGGCACAGTTCCTGAACGACAGCACCGGCTCGGGCAATGCGGCCACAGGGGTGGACAATGTGTCGGGCCAGGTGGCCTTCACCTGGCAGGGCGAGAATGTGAGCCAGGCGCGTCTGAATGTGGGCTTCCGTGTGGCCTCTACGGTGGGCACGCTGGTCGACCTGGTGGGCGAGGAGAACCTCGATATGTTCGGCACCTATGGCCAATACCTGACCCTGCTGCCCGACAGCCAGCCGCTATACTTCACCATTGCGGTGGGCGACACGGTGGATTACACCTACGACAACAAGGTGAACCCCTACAAGAACTACCTCGGCCGCGTCCATATCTCGTGCCTGTCGCAGAACAATATGGACATGGAGGTGCACAACGGCAGCATCAGTGTGGTTATCTCGACGAGCCTGTTTGGTTCGATGATACAGCTGTATCAAACCAGCTATCCGCTGCCGATAGACGACAAATACTATGAGTACTCTTCCTATAACAATGCGGGCTGCCCGCTGCGCATGGTGGATCAGGAGGGTACAGTGACCGAGTTCCAATACATGGAATAATACTATTAATATGATATACACAGAAAAAGACCATAAATACAAACGCTATACCGTCACCTCGGCGTTGCCCTACGCCAACGGCCCCGTGCACATTGGCCACCTGGCCGGTGTCTATGTGCCGGCCGACGTCTATGTGCGCTATCTGCGCGCGCAGGGCGAGCAGGTGATGTTTATTGGCGGCTCGGACGAGCACGGTGTGCCCATCACCATCAAGGCCCGCAAGGAGGGCTGCACGCCGCAGGACATCGTCGATCGCTACCACAAGATTATCAAGGACAGCTTTGCCGAGCTGGGCATCTCGTTTGACATCTACAGCCGCACCAGCAGCAAGGAGCACCACGAGACAGCCGCCGAATATTTCAAGAAGCTCTACAACGAGGGCAAGTTTGTGGAGAAGGTGTCGATGCAGTACTACGACGAGGAGGCGGGTTGCTTCCTGGCCGACCGCTACATCACCGGCACCTGCCCCCATTGCGGCAACGAGCGCGCCTATGGCGACCAATGCGAAGCCTGCGGCACCAGCCTCAACGCCACCGACCTCATCAACCCCAAGAGTGCCCTCAGTGGCTCGAAGCCTGTCCTCAAGGAGACCAAGCATTGGTTCCTGCCGCTCGACCAGGACGAACCCTGGCTGCGCGAGTGGATACTTGAGGGCCACAAGGGCGATTGGAAGACCAACGTCTATGGACAATGCAAGTCGTGGATTGATGCCGGATTGCAGCCGCGCGCCGTCACGCGCGACCTCGATTGGGGCGTGAAGGTGCCCATCGAGGGTGCCGACGGCAAGGTGCTCTATGTTTGGTTCGACGCCCCCATCGGTTATATCAGCTTCACCAAGCAGCTGAAGGGCGACGACTGGGAGAAATGGTGGAAAGACCAGGACACCAAGCTGGTGCACTTCATCGGCAAGGACAACATCGTCTTTCACTGCATCATCTTCCCCTCGATGCTGCATGCCGACGGCAGTTATATCCTGCCCGCCAACGTGCCCGCTAACGAGTTCCTCAACCTCGAGGGCGACAAGATTTCGACCTCGAGGAATTGGGCCGTGTGGCTGCACGAGTACCTGCAGGAGTTCCCCGGCAAGCAGGACGTGCTGCGCTACACCCTCTGCAGCAACGCCCCCGAGACCAAGGACAACGACTTCACCTGGAAAGACTTCCAGCTGAAGAACAACAGCGAGCTGGTGGCTATCTTGGGTAACTTCGTGAACCGCACCCTCGTACTGACGCACAAGTTCTATGGTGGGCGCGTGCCTGCTTGCGGTCCAATGACCGAGATGGAGCAGGAGGTCATCAAAGAGATGGCTGCCTTCCCTGAAAAGATTGGCCGCAGCATCGAGACCTACCGCTTCCGCGAGGCATTGGCCGAGATGATGAACCTGGCCCGTCTGGGCAACAAATACCTCACCGACACCGAGCCCTGGAAACTCGTCAAGACTGACCCCGAGCGTACCGCCACGGTGATGAACCTCTCGCTGCAGATTTGCGCCAACCTGGCTGTCCTCTGCGCGCCTTTCCTGCCCTTCACGGCCGACAAGATGCACCGCATCATGAACCTGCAGGCCCTGGGTTGGAAAGATGCTGGCCGCGCCGACCTCCTGATGGAAGGCCACCAGATTGACCAGCCGGAACTGCTCTTCGAGCAAATCAGCGACGAGACCATCCAGGCACAGGTCGATAAGCTGCAGGCCACCAAGGCGCAGAACGAGCTCAACGCATGGAAGCCCGCCGCCGTCAAGGAGAACGTCACCATCGACGACTTCGGCAAGATGGATATACGCGTGGGTACCATATTGGAATGTGCCAAAGTGCCCAAAGCCGACAAGCTGTTGCAGTTCAAGATAGAGGATGGCATGGGTACGCGCACCATCGTGAGCGGCATCGCCAAGTACTACACCGAGCCCGAGAAGCTGGTGGGCAAGCAGGTTTGCTTCATTGCCAACTTCCCGCCGCGCAAGTTGAAGGGTGTAGAGAGCCAGGGAATGATACTCAGCGCCGAAGACAAGGACGGCCGCCTGGT
>JAFZKV010000056.1 GCA_017551765.1 Bacteroidales bacterium | reverse complement strand
GTCATGGCGGCTTCGGTCTCGGTGGGGTTCTTGATGTTGACGTTGACGTTCATCGCCAGGGGCACCTGCTTGCTCTGGTAGGCGGCCACGAGTTTCACCACGTCGGTGGCCGACAGGTTGCCCTGGGTCAGGTTCTTCACGTTGACACCAGCCACGCTCACATCGGAGACGTTTTTCAGCGAGAAATCACAATTTGTCAGGTTGGCGACGCTGGCCGCCTGATTGAGCATTTGCAACACTACGTCGCACGAACTCAGCAGGATAGAACCTGCTACGAGGAATATAAAGGTTATCTTTTTCATGCCGCAAAGATACAGTCTTTTTCCGACATGGCAAAATAAAAATATAAAACAACACCGACTTTTTTCCGACTGTTGTATGGTCGTTCTTTGGTCGTTCTTTGGAAAAAAGCATAGAACGACCAAAGAACGACCATAGGAAAGGCGTAGAAAGGGTGGTGTTGACACCTGCTTTTCTCCAATTAATTGACAGCCGTTCTTCAACAGTTCTTCAATTTTTTCTTGAAGAACTGTTGAAGAACTGTTGATGATTAGTTGTCGAAGAGTCGGAGTTGGTAAATATTTTTTTGTATTTCTATCATTTTTAGTATCTTTGCAGATTGGATTTGTGCAATAATTATTAGATAATATTAATATATATCAGTTTGTTATGGAAGAAAACAACGCTGCCGAGAAGCAACTGAACTTTCTTGAAGAGATTATTGAGCAGGGCCTGAAGGACGGTACCTACACCTCTATCCAGACCCGTTTTCCGCCGGAACCCAACGGCTACCTGCACATCGGCCACGCCAAGTCGATATGCATTAATTTCGGTTTGGCAAAGAAGTATGGTGGCAAGACCAACCTGCGTTTCGACGACACCAACCCTGTGAAGGAGGACACCGAGTATGTGGACTCCATCCAGGAGGACATCCATTGGCTGGGCTTCGATTGGGCCGAGAAGCACTATGCCTCAGACTATTTCGAGCAGTTGTATCAGTGGGCAGAGGTATTGATTCAGAAAGGTTTGGCATACGTCGACGACCAGACGCTTGACGAAATACGCGCCGGACGTGGCACCGTGACCACCCCTGGCACCAACAGTCCCTACCGTGACCGCACGGTGGAGGAGAACCTCGACCTGTTCCGCCGCATGCGTGCCGGCGAGTTCCCCGACGGCAGCAAGGTGCTGCGTGCCAAGATAGACATGGCGCACCCCAACATGATGTTCCGCGACCCCATCATGTACCGCATCCTGCATGCCCACCACCACCGCACGGGCGACAAGTGGTGCATCTACCCGATGTACGACTATGCCCACGGTCAAAGTGATAGCATTGAACATATCACCCACAGCATCTGCACGCTGGAGTTCGACATCCACCGTCCGCTCTACGATTGGTTCATCGAGCAGCTGGGCATCTGGCCCTCGCACCAATACGAGTTCGCCCGTCTCAACATTAACTACACGGTGATGTCCAAGCGCAAGCTGCTGCAGCTGGTCAAGGAAGGCTACGTCAGCGGTTGGGACGACCCCCGTATGCCGACCATCTGCGGCTTCCGCCGTCGCGGCTACACGCCCGAGAGCATCAAGGCGTTCTGCGACCGCATCGGCGTGGCCAAGCGCGACAATATCATCGACTACGGCCTGCTGGAATTCTCGCTGCGCGAGCACCTCAACAAGGTGGCCCAGCGCCGCATGGCTGTCCTCGACCCCGTCAAGGTCGTGATCGACAACTATCCCGAAGGTCAGGAGGAGATGCTTACTGCCGTCAACAACCCCGAGAACGAGGCCGACGGCACGCGTCAGGTGCCTTTCAGCCGCGAGCTCTATATCGAGCGCGAGGACTTCATGGAGGTGGCGCCCAAGAAATACTTCCGCATGGCCATCGGCCAGGAGGTGCGTCTGCGCTACGCCTACTTCGTTACGGCACAGAGCGTCGAGAAAGATGCCGAGGGCAACATCACCTGCATCCACTGCACCTACGACCCTGCCACTCGCGGCGGCGACGCCCCCGACGGCCGCAAGGTGAAGGGTACCATCCATTGGGTCAGCGCCAAGCACGCTGTTGACGCCGAGGTGCGCCTCTTTGACCGCCTCTTCGCCGTCGAGGCCCCCGACGAGTGCGAGGAGGGCAAGACCTTCCTCGACAACCTCAACCCCAACAGCCTCCGTGTGGTCACCGCCAAGTGCGAGCCGGAGCTGGCCAATACCAATCACAACCAATTTGCTGACGGTATCGCCCGCTACCAGTTCGAGCGCATGGGCTACTTCTGCACCGACCGCGACTCGACTCCCGACCACCTCGTCTTCAACCGTACCTGCACCCTCAAAGACAGCTGGGCGAAGATAAAATAAATTTGCGTAATACACAATATTTTTGAAAAACAGCGTTATATAAGCATGGCAACATCAGTAAAAATAGTACCCACGTTGAAGGGCAGGACGGCACGTCGTTTCGCCAAACGGGCCGAGGCCAACATGAAAAGCAAGAAGGCATCCATTGACTTTTCACGTCAGGTCGCTATTGCGAAGCAGATTCTTAGCAAATCCAGCTTGTAGAATCCACTATGTTCAACCTTGCTTCCGATTTCACGTTTTGTCGACTGACACCAGAACTTGCCAGTCGATGTGGTGAATATTTTTGCTCGAAGAATCCGGATATTTCGGAATTCTTCCATAAAGACTATGTGAAATATGCTGGCGAGTTGCTTGGCAAATCCTACTGTTTTGTAACAAATGATGAGTCAGCAAGGATTGCTTGTGCCTTTACGCTTGCCAATTCGGCCATCAATATGCAAGAGGTCTCTCCGAAACGGCGTAATCGTTTTAATCGGTCGATTCCCAATGCCAAACGTAGTCGCCAGTATCCAGCCGTGCTTATTGGCAGGCTTGCTGTTTTCGATGGCTTCGAAGGCCACCATTTAGGATATGACCTGATGGATTTTATCAAAGCATGGTTTATTGATCCACTGAACAAGACAGGATGCCGATTTCTGATTGTTGATGCAGTAAATCATCCTAAGGTCATAGATTATTATTGTCAAAACGGCTTCGTTTTCTTATTCGAAAGTGAAGAGGAAGAAAACAACGCCACTCATAATGGCAGTAAAAAAGAGAGTACAACACGTTTGATGTACTTTGATTTGATTAAGTTAAAAACAGAGCGGCCCGTTGTGGACGCAGATGAACAACAAACTGAAACAATGATATAAAAGGGATATATAACATAGACACATATTGAAGCGTATTCGCTTTTCTTATCGTAGTGCTGAAATCTCGACAATTTCAACTATTCCTACACAAGAAAGGGGAAACGCTCACGAGAACCGTGGGCTTTCTTGTTTGTGGGAATAGGTAGTCGAGAACCTCAGCACTGAACAGAAGTTCACGGCTTTTTTTAACGCTTTTGTAAGATTTTGGGGTACAAACGCAACTATTAATAAACAAACTAACTAAACAATGAACAAAAGAATCTTTCTCGCGCTGATATTGGCCGCTGCAATCCACACTCCGGCCTTGGCGCAAAACCACATAATCACAGGCACGCTGCGCGACGCGAAGAGCGGCGAGCCGATGGCTTTCACTAACTGCGTATTGTTGCGGACGGCGGACAGCACGTTTGTCGCCGGAAGCACCACCAACGACCGCGGCGCGATGCGCTTTGGCGGCGTGGAGCGGGGCGAGTACCTGCTGCGTATCTCGGCGGTGGGCTACGACACCTATTGGCAACGCCTCAACGTGCCGCCCGACACGGCGCTGGGCGTGATAGAAATCTTCCAGAGCAGCACCACGCTGCAGGCCGTGAGCGTCACCGCCCAGCGTCCGCTCTACAGCGCCGACGGCGAGAAGGTGTTCTACCACGTGGAGGACGACCCCAGCGTGCAGACCGGCACGATGGCCGATGCCCTGCAGAACGCCCCCGGCGTGGAGGTTGACCCCGAAGGCAACATCACCCTGCGCGGCAGCAGCGACGTGACCATCTGGCTCAACGACAAGCCGTCGAACCTCAGCGGCGAGGCATTGAAACAATACATCAAGACCCTGCCCGCCAGCAGCGTGAAGCGTGTCGAAGTGCTCAACAACCCCTCGGCCCGCTACGGCTCGACGGGTGCCATCATCAACATCATCACCGACCAGCGTGTTCAGCTCAACTCGCTGCTCTCCGTCGGCCTCAACGCAGGGATTCTACCCTATATCGCGCCGTGGCTTTCCTACGTGTGGGCAAACGAGAAGGTAAGCGTCACGGCGTGGGCAAACGCCAACATCTCCCGTATCGGCGTCAATACACACAACGAGGAACAGCTCTATGCCGACGATGGCTCGCTTTCGACGGAATATTCATACGACTGCAAGGAAATCCAGAAATATATAAACAGCGTCTCAGGAGTACAAGTGTCGTGGAATATCGACAGCGTGACCAGTCTTCAGGCTTGGGGCGGAATATACCCAGGTCTCAACAAGCAGGAGAGCCACTATGACATTGCGCGCCAAGAACACCTTTACACCCCAGGCGACTACAGTTACCACTCGAATAACATTGTTCGTTCCAACTGGATGGCTGCCTTCGGCGGCATCTACCTGTTGCGCCAGCTTGACACTCTCGGCCAGAAGATTTCTTTCAGCATCAACAGCAACTACAACAACCAGTGGCAGGAGCGCAACAGTGAGCGGCTATACACGGTGATGTCACAATACAATATGCACCACTTGCGCAACCGCTATATGCGCAGCTGGTGGACCAATTTCGACCTTTACTACACCAAGCCTTTCGGCAAGAGCGCCACGATGGAGACGGGAGCAAGCCTTGTGCTGGGGCGCAATCCCGAGGAGTGTCAGTGGGACACACTCGACTTCGCCACAGGGCAATTCCTTCGCGATGCTGACCGAACCCTCACCGAGAACACCCGCGACAACGAACTGAACGCCTACGTAACTGTGCAGCAGAAAATCAAGCGACTCACGCTCAAGGGCGGTGTCCGTGTCTATCGCAAATGGAAGCAGGCCACCTTCACCGACCTACCTGTGGAGACCACGCAATATGACGTTGACAAGGCTTTCTGGGACTTCATTCCCTCGTTCCACGCCAGCTATGCCACCGAGAGCGGGCACAACTTTACCTTCAGCTACACCCGCCGCTTCTCTTCGCCCGGCAGCAAACTGTGGAGCACCTACACTTGGCTCGGCGTGGAGGACTACGAACTCGGCGACCCCGACCTGCGTTTCAGCCACACCCACAACCTTGAGGGCGGCTGGACGATGTACAAGGGATGGGGCAGCGTAGGCCTGACGGGCTATCTCCGCGCCAACACCGACGAGATACAGATACTCAGCGATGTGGCCTACCATCCCTACTACGGCCGCATTGTCAGCTTCAGCCAGTGGGCCAACATCGGCGACAGCCGCACCCTCGGCGCCGAGGCCAACGTCACGTGGCGACCGAAGCCCTTTATGAATATCCGCCTCTACGCCAACTTCTACGACTACTATTACAACATGGAGTTCCGCCCCGGCGAATGGGACAAGCGGCACCTGCCCACCTTCAGCGGACGGCTCAACGTCACGGGCAAACTCTGGGACGTGCTGCAAATCTACGCCAACGCCCGCTACTCGACCGCCGCTCTGTCGCTGATGAGCAAGAGCCAGCCCTCGTTCCAGCTCGACCTCGGCGCGAGTGCCGACCTGCTCAATGGTCGCCTCTCGCTCTTCCTCAACTGGCGGGACATCCTCGCCACCGCAAAGAGCGGCAATGTCGGCCTCAACCCCTACTACCAGTCCAACTACAGCTACACCTGGGGCCGCCGTGCCGTCACCGTCGGTGCCACCTGGCGCATCGGCAAGATGGAACTCCAAAGCCGCGCCCGCGAAGGCGTCAGCGCCCCGACATTGTAGCAATGCATAGACCGTCGAACCATCGCCGAGGGATCACCGAGAGGTCATAGGGTGATGGCGTTGGGAATCAATTCCTTGTGGATTTTATGTACTGCTGTACATATTGGCTTGGTTTTCAGTAGTTTTGTTATTGCTGTAAAGAAGGCATAAAGAAGGCACGAAGAAGGCACGAAGAAGGAGTGAAGAAGGGGAGGCGGCCCAAATTGCTATTTCTGATTTTGACACACACAATAAAAGCCGACAGTTCGCGTTATTGAAGAAAAACAAAATGATATGGAACAGAGTTTGGAACTGAATCGTGCACAGTTGAGTATCCTTCGTCTGCTTGGCCGAATGAAAACGGTGGAACAAGTGGAGGAACTGCGTCAAGTTATCTCCAACTATTATGCACAGAAGGCTACTGATGAGATGGATAAATTGTGGGATAATGGGCAGTGGGGTGAAGTCCAGAACAATGCAGTCCTCAACGAACATCTCCGTACGCCGTACCGTGTATGAAACGAGTAGTACTTGATACTAATTGCCTATTGGCAAGTATTTCTTCGCGTAGTGAATTCTTTGTGGTATGGAAAGGACTACATGAAGGTCGCTATATTTTGTGCGTTTCGAATGACATTCTTGCGGAGTACGAGGAAGTAATTGCAGCAAAGGCAAGTCCTATTGTGGCCAAGCATGTTGTGGATGCTTTGGTGGATAGCGATTATGTGGAGTTTTTCGACCCTCAGTTTAAGTTGGGGCTGATAAAAAAGGATCCTGATGATAACAAGTTTGTTGACTGCGCTTTTGCTGCCAATGCCACTTTTATTGTCTCTCAAGACCACCATTTCGATGTTCTCGCAACTATAGATTTCCCAAAGATAGCAGTTTTAAGGTTACAGGCCTTTACCTCATTGTTAAAGGAAGGGCAATAAGAGCTATTTTTCTTTTTGTTGTTTGAAAAAAATGTAGTATCTTTGCAGATTAATGCAAAGAGTATATTTTATTGATAATAAACTGATACATATATGAATATTTCTTTTGATTGGCTTAAACAGTATGTGGATATTGAGGGTATGACCCCTCAGGAACTGGACGACCTGCTGACTTTCTCCGGCTTGGAGGTGGACAGCAAGGAGAAGGTGGAGACCATCAAGGGCGGTCTGGAGCATGTGGTGATTGCCCAGGTGCTCACCTGCGAGCCGCACCCCGACAGCGACCACCTGCACCTGACAACCGTCGACGTGGGCACCGGTACGCCTCTGAATATCGTCTGCGGCGCCCCCAACGTGGCCGCTGGCCAGAAGGTGGTGTGCGCCCAGATTGGCACCAAGATATACACCTCGGATACTGAATACTACGAGATTAAGAAAGGTAAGCTGCGTGGCGCCGTCAGCGAGGGTATGCTCTGCGCTGCCGACGAGCTGCAGCTTGGCACCGACCACGCCGGCATCATGGTTCTGCCCGACGACGCCCCCGTGGGAATGCCTGCCAAAGAATATTTCCATGTGCAGGACGACTGGCTGTTTGAGGTGGCCATCACCGCCAACCGCATGGATGCCATCTCGCATATCGGCGTAGCCCGCGACGTGGTGGCTGTGAGGAATACCCGCGAGGGGAAGAAGCTGGCCATTAAATGGCCGGAGGTGTGTGATTGCTTGAATGCTTCAATGTCTGATTGCATGAGTGCTGACGCGTCAAATACTCAAACAATCAAGCAATCAAACAATCAAGCAATAAAAGTCACCGTTGAGGACACCAACCTCTGCCCGCGATACACCGGCATCACGCTGCGCAATGTGAAGGTGGCGGAGAGCCCTGAGTGGCTGCAGAACCGTCTGCGCACTGTGGGCCTGCGCCCCATCAACAACGTGGTCGACGTGACTAACTTCGTTATGATGGAGGTGGGCCAGCCGTTGCATGCTTTCGATGCCGATCAGATTACCGGCGGCCACGTCATCGTGAAGACCCTGCCGCAGGGCACCAAGTTCGTCACCCTCGACGGCGTGGAGCGCACGCTCGATGCCCGCGACCTGATGATATGCAATGAAGAGGAGGGTATGTGCATCGCCGGTGTCTTCGGTGGCCTGAAGAGCGGCACCACGATGGAGACCAAGAACGTCTTCCTTGAGAGCGCTTTCTTCAACCCCGTGAGCATCCGTAAGACCAGCCAGCGTCACACGCTGAAGACCGACGCCAGCTATCGCTACGAGCGCACCTGCGACCCCAACATCACCGTGTGGGCGCTGAAGCGCGCTGTGAAACTCATTCAGGAGCTCGCCGGCGGCGAGATTTGCGGCCAGATGGTCGACCTCTACCCGAAGCCCATCGAGTGCCCGACGGTGGAGGTGAACTTCCGCCGCATGTTCGATCTCATCGGCCAAGACATTCCGTTGGAGGCCGTCCGTACTGCCCTCACCTCGCTGGATATCGAGATTGTCAACGAGACCGCCGAAGGCATGACCTTGAAGGTGCCTACCTGCAAGGCCGACGTGACCCGCGAGTGTGACATCGTGGAGGAAATCATGCGTATCTACGGCTACAACAACATTCACTTCGACGAGCGCCTCAACAGCTGCCTCTCCTACGGCAAGAAGCCCGACCCGCGCAAGCTGAAGAACGCCGTGAGCGACTACCTGACCGACAATGGCTTCAGCGAGATTATGAACAACTCGCTGACCAAGAGCGAGTACTACGACGACAATGCCGACTTTGACCCGAAGCGCAATGTTGTTATCCTCAACCCCCTCAGCAAGGAACTCAACGTGATGCGCCAGACGCTGCTCTACAGCGGCCTTGAGTGCATCGCCCGCAACCTCAACTACAAGATCAAGGACCAGAAACTCTATGAGTTTGGCCGTAGTTATTGCTTGAATGTGTTAATGCCTGAATGTTTGAGTGCTGACGCGACAAATACTCAAACAATCAAACAGTCAAACAATCAAGCAATCAACGATGTCACCAAGAAATACACCGAGACACAGCACATCAGCCTCTTCCTCACAGGCGACCTGATGCCCGAGAGTTGGAAGCAGAAGAGCCCCGAGGCCGACTTCTACTACCTCAAGGCCTATGTGGGCAATATCCTCAGCCGTATGCGCGTCAATATGAGCCGTGTGGAGGTCAAACCCACCGCATTGCACTACTATGCCGAAGGCCTCGACTTTGTGATGCGCGACAGCAAGAAGCTCCTCGGCAGCATCGGTCGTCTGAGCCGTGAGGTGCTGAAGAAGATGGACATCAAGCAGGAGGTCTATTATGCCGACCTCAATTGGGATTTGCTCCTCAAGCTCTACCCCTCGAAAGAGGTGCAGTATGAAGAGGTGGCTAAATTCCCCGAGGTACGTCGCGACCTGGCCCTGGTGCTCGACAAGAAGGTGACCTTCGCTGAAATTGAGCAGGCTGCCCACAGTGCCGAGAAGCGCCTACTCAAGGCGGTGTCGCTCTTCGACGTCTACGAGGGCAAGGGCATCGCAGAAGGCATGAAGTCCTATGCCGTCAGCTTTATCCTGCAAGACAAGGAGAAGACCCTCAACGACAAGCTCATCGAGGCCACTATATCCAAAATCCAGAAAGCCCTCGAGACGCAGCTGGGCGCCAAGATTCGCGGATAAAAGAAGTCCCGTAAATGGCATGAAAAATCCCGATGAGATTTTCAAAAGTCTCATCGGGATTTCTTATTTTCTCTCTATCTTTACTAATATCTGGATTATTGCACACTGAAATGATACTGCAACCACTGATACTAGTGTATAGAGAAATATGCTCCCATCTTCTTCCGCCAGTGAAAAAAGAACAGAACCAAATAGAGCGACAATACATAGTATAAGTATTATGTTCGTAAAGTTGAGCCAAAAACTTGACGGAATTTCATTTGGTTTTTTTTTGTCATTCATACAATGTCCTCCTATTTTTTAATATATATTTTAACAATTGTTCTTTCTATTTATGGTCTCTTTTAAAGATGTATGTGGTTTTCCCATCAGCACGATTATATGTGAGAGTGGCTTGATCTTCATTTTTTTTACTCCATATATAATCTGATTTTTTTTCGTTGTTTACAAAGTATTCTTTCTTATAAAAGAGGTTCTTAATCATTTTTCCATCGCTTCCTTCCATATATTTTGTTGGTTGTGGGCATTCGTATAGCACACCATTATCATTGACGAACCAATCATTCATCGCATCTCTGCCGTGCCATCTTGTAAAGCACAAAAAATTGTTTTTAAGGTGCTTGTCATAGTATGTTTCGACAACAGCGAGACCGCCATCAAAAGTATAGACAGTATCTTCACTATAATCTTGTGTAGTAAACTCTGTCATACTCCACCATTCTTGGTTTTCTACGTTACTTTTATTACATCCAGCAAAAGCCAATGTAAAAACTACTAAAAAAAATGATAACCTCTTCATTTTATGTTTTTTTTATTCTCTCTCCCGCGCCCCGTTGAGCAATAATAACAAGAAGCGTGGCGCCGTATGCCGCTTCCTGCAAAGAGGTCCTGAGAATTACCTTGTGATAAGAAGATGCAATAAGCCCACGCTAAAACGCGAAAGCCATTACACTGATTCTGTATCACGATGGAGTTTCTCAGGTTCCTTTGCACAGAACGCGTATAACGCTTCACGATTTCCTTCTGAAATCGACTGCAAAGATACGAACATTTTTCGACACGGTAAAATTTATTTTCCGACGTAACATAAAAAAAGCCTCCGACAGAAAACCGTCGGAGGCTGATAGGGGACATGTTCTTACTTTAGAATATGTCAGAATGTGTGCCTGTGTCGAGCATCAGCAGTGTGAGCTGTGTGTCATTCTGCTCCCACACAAGGAGCCAGTCTGGCTGGATATGGCACTCCCAAGTGTTATTGCCAGGGAAGTTCTTTAATTTGTGCGGTTTGTATTGCCGTGGCAGGGTGCCGCTTTCAGCCAGCAATTTGACAACGTCAAGTAAACGCTGCATAGGATAGTTGCGGCGTTTGCAGAGGGCAAAGGCACGGTCGAACTTCTTGGTGGTTTGGACGGTGTACCTCATTGTGCCATCAGTGTGTCGAACATTTGCTGTGGGCTGTCCCAAGTGGTCACGCGACCGGCAGCCTTATCCTCAAGCGCCAATTCTATGCCGCTCTTGCGGGCAGGAGTTTCGGTGACATGGAAGATATCCAGCGAGCGGAGCATCTCTACAATGCTGCGAGCCGTCTTGTTACGTCCGTCGTAATTTAAAGTCAGTGTTGCCATAATGCTTATTATTTGTCTGTATAACGCAATATGATTTCATTTATTGTGTTTTGGATGCAATAATTCAGATGCCATTTCGTTACTAATGTGTATGCGAGGCTTGGAGCAATACGATGTGAAGCTGCTGCTGGCGCTGGTGAAGAGCATCGGCGGGCGGACGGACTTCTTCAAGGTGCTGGTGGAGGGGCCGCATCCGGAGCTGGCGGCCTTCAGCAACGCCATCCGCGGCGACGACGACGCGATGGTGTGGCTCTTCAAGCACGACTATGCCTGGCTGGCCATTCTCAGCAACGCCTGCGACGGCGACAAGCGCGCCATCGAGTGGGTGGGGCAGGCCCTGCCGAAGGTGAACCTGATGTATGCCCTCGCCGTCAAGCGCAACCCGCAGGCCATCAAGTGGCTCTACGCCAACCGCCTCGAGGTTTTCCTCATGCTGGCTCGCGAGACCGAGAAGTTCCTCATCTACCAGGAAAAGGAATACGCCTGGCCCTACGTGATGCACTTCGGCGGCCACTACCGCGCTATCATGGACTTGAATGATTGGAAAGAACAAAAAGATAAAGACAATGATACAGAAGAAAGACAACAGCAAGACGCCGCGGAGCGCTAAATCTCTCGCCTCCGGCGAAATCCAGAAATCCAAGAAATATGGATCTAAGGATTTCCGCGCAGCGGGGAGAAAAAGGACTGCCACACCGAAGAAGACCGCTCCGCAAAAACCCAAGGAGCCGCACGCCGAGGGTGCCATGCGCCTCAACAAGTATATCGCCCATGCGGGCATCTGCTCGCGCCGCGAGGCCGACGAGCTCATCGCTGCCGGCAGCGTGAAGGTCAACGGCAAGGTGGTCACCGAGATGGGCTACCAGGTGATGCCCGGCGACGAAGTGCAGTACGGCGGCGAGAAGCTCCGCAGCGAGCGTCTGCGCTACTTCCTCCTTAACAAGCCCAAGGGCTTCATCACCACCACCGACGACCCGCAGGAGCGCCGCACCGTGATGATGCTCATGGACGGCTGCTGCGCCGAGCGCATCTATCCCGTCGGCCGCCTCGACCGCGCCACCACGGGCCTGCTGCTCTTCACCAACGATGGCGAGCTGGCCAAGCGCCTCACGCACCCCTCCACACAGGTCTACAAGATATACCAGGTGGAGCTCAACAAGCCCGTCACCAAGGAGGACATGAAGCGCCTCCTCGAAGGCATCGAGCTCGAGGACGGCCCCATGCATGTGGACGACATACAGTATGCCGCCGTCGGCAAGACCATCGACAAGCGCATCGTGGGCGTCGAGCTGCACAGCGGCCGCAACCGCATCGTGCGCCGCCTCTTCGAAGCCCTCGGCTACGAGGTCCACAAGCTCGACCGCACCACCTTCGCCGGACTCACCAAGAAGGACCTCCCCCGTGGCCGCTGGAGAGAGTTGACCGACAAAGAGGTTGGCTTCCTCAAAATGATTTGAGAAAGCCTGCTGCTTGCCTAAAGATGAAATAATCTATCTCATGGGTTATATTCTAGCACTTGTAGACAAAAGGTTATATTACTCTTTCAAGGTTTTTCAGAAGAAATACAGTTGCCTTGATGGATGCAATGATTATCATAGATGTTCTCCACGCCTGCAAAGCCTGTTTCTTGAACTAAAGGATATTGTACGCCCATTGAATGGTGAGTATTCGGTGGCGGACGATGATGTGGATAGAGGTAAATGTCTCGATTCGGAATATGTGTTCGGTAAGGATGTGATTTGGATAGAGTGTGCTTCCTCGGATGTGCAGAATGTTTTAGGAGAAGTAATAGCGATTGCCCAAAAACACAAGGTTGTTTTGTACGACATTGATGGTGGACGGGCGATGTTCCCCAACGGAATGGTAATCAATAAGAAGACGGATAGAATTAGAGAATGGATAGTTGCTTTGGGAATCGCCGTCGCATTGATTGTCTCAATGTTATTTCGAAAATAATTTTTTTTTGAATGCCCCACAACCTAAATCGTCGCCCTGATTATCCGTTGGAGACACAAAGAATCAAGTCACGGAAGCGTATTCCTTTTAAGAACATCTTCCGAGGCATCATACGTTGGATGCCGCTGTGGGTACCGATCGTATTTCTGATAGGGTTGCTTACTCCCCAGTTTATGGACGATTATCGTCTGGGGTGCAGTCATGCCCTGACGACAGCGCATGTCAAGAGAGTGTATAAAGGAACTGGTAGGAATCGTGCGAAGATGGTCGAATATTATTTTTGTGTTGGAAACGAGTGGTATCATGGAAGGACCTCACCTCCCGACTCTATTTGGGACAATCTCCAACCTCACGACCCCTTCGAAATAGTCTATGAGACCGATAATCCCAGCAACAGTAACTGGGCAGGATATTATAAAGATTGAAAAAGAAATGTCGCACAATGTAAACCGACGCCCTATCGTGTATTATAGTTAAATTCCCGAATAATTATTCCCCGATAAGGAATACGGTGTTTCTTTTGTGCAAGTCCACTTTGGTGCGCTCTTTCTGCCATTTGGTGGCGGTAAGGGAGCGGATGTATTGTGTCGGCAGCGTGAGGTCGCAGGCCACACAAACCATGGTGGTCGGCTGTAGTACAGCACTCAGGGCCTCCAGCATCTGGTTGTTGCGGTAGGGGGCCTCGATGAACAGCTGTGTCTGGTGTTCGCGGTGCAGGCGCTCCTCGAGGTGACGGATGGCGGCGGCTCTTTTGCTTTTATCTACAGGAAGGTATCCATTGAAAGCGAAGTTCTGTCCGTTGAAGCCCGAGGCCATCAAGGCCAGCATGAGCGATGAAGGGCCGACCAAGGGAACTATCTCTATTCCGCGCCGTTGCGCCACACGGGTAATCATCGCTCCCGGGTCGGCCACGCAGGGCAGACCCGCCTCGCTCAGCAGCCCTATGTTCTCGCCCTTCTCTATGGCATCCAGGTAGTTGCCTATCTCCTCATGCGTGGTGTGCTCGTTCAACACATGGAATGTGGTGTCGTCGATGGCATAGGGATACCCTGCCTTCTTCAGGAAACGGCGTGCCGTGCGCAGCTCCTCGACGATAAAGGTGCGGCACGAGGCCAGCCACTCGATGTTTTGGGCGGGTAGGGAAGAGGCAATCTCCTCAGCCCCAATGAGAACGGGGAATAGTATCAGTTTTCCTTTCATGTTACAATAACGACAAGTCGTAATGAATATTGTGTGCCTTCTGTCTAACTCCCTGATAACTCCGACTGTTATACCTTACTTCAACCATCGTTTAACCATAGTTTAACCATTCACGATGGTTAAACTATGGTTAAACGATGGTTGAACGATGGGTGTTATGAGGGCGTTGGTAGGGTGTGAGAGGGTGGTTGGCACGGTTTTTGTATTATTTAACGGTGGACGATGGCAATAAAAACAGCCTTTCGTTGTTATAGAAACAAATATATAGGATATGAGAAAGAGATTTTTCGTCGTTTTTGCCACTTTGGCAATGGTCATGCAGTCGTGTGCCCAAACTCCGGAACAGCCTGCCCAGACGGCTGTGGTGCAGCAAACCACCGTGCCGGTTGAGCGGCTGACACTCACCGACTTCACCGATGTGGCTTCGGCCACCATCGACGGCGTGGTGCACATCAAAACCGAGATGACCCAGCTCACGCCGCTCTACCAATCGTTCTTTGGCTTTATTATCCAGCAAGGTGTTCAGCGCCAGACCTATAGTGCCTACGGATCGGGGGTGATCATCACCAGCGACGGCTACATACTGACCAACAACCATGTGGTGCAGGATGCCGAGCGCATCACCGTGACACTCAACGACCGGCGCGAGCTGCCGGCCCGCCTTGTCGGCAACGACCCCGCCACCGACCTGGCGGTCATCAAGGTTGAGGCTGAGGGACTTACCTACATACCCTTCGGCAATAGCGACCAGGTGCGCGTGGGCGAGCCTGTGCTGGCCATCGGCAACCCCTTCAACCTCACCTCGACGGTCACCAGCGGCATCATCAGCGCCAAGGCCCGCAATATGCACATCATTGAAAATCCACGTACGACAGAGACACCGTTAGAGTCGTTCCTACAGACAGATGCGGCTGTTAATTCAGGTAACAGTGGAGGCGCTTTGGTCAACTCGCAGGCACAGCTGATCGGTATTGTCACCGCCATTGCGTCGGGCAAGACGGGGAGCTATATCGGCTACTCTTTCGCCATCCCTTCCAACATTGCCGTCAAGGTGGCCGCCGACCTGCAGCGCTATGGGTATGTGCAGCGTGGCTATCTGGGCATCCAAGTGACTGAGGTTGATGCCAATGTGGCTCGTCAGACGGGCGCGCGAGCCATCAAGGGGCTCTATGTGGCCAAGGTGGTGAAGGACTGCGCTAGCGACCGTGCCGGCATCCGTCAGGGCGACATCATCCTGCGGGTGGCTGGCAAGGAGGTGAATACCTTCGCCGAGATGATGGAGGAGCTTGGTCTCTTCTCTCCTGGCGACGAGGTGGAGGTGGATTACGAGCGCGAAGGCCACACGAATACGGTTAAAGCAACACTTCTGAACTCACAAGGCAACACGCAGATTATCCGTAAGTGACGCTTGATGAGAAATACAACGAGATGACGACCAAACCCGTCAAGGTTTTGGTGTGTCAGATGGCTGTGCCGACCATCATCGCGATGGTGACGACGGCGCTCTACAATGTCGTCGACGCGGCCTTCATCGGCCGGCTGAGTACCGAGGGTACTGCCGGCATCGGCATCTCGTTTGCCTACATGACATTCATTCAAGCGCTTGGCTTCTTCTTTGGCCACGGTAGTGGCAACTATATCAGCCGTGCCTTGGGTGCCAAGAATGTGTCGTCGGCCGCCGTGGTGGCCACGGTGGGTTTCGTCACTCCTTTTATCGTGGGGTTGCTTGCGGCGGCTGTCTGTCTGCCCAATCTTTCGGCCCTCAGCCGCTTGCTCGGCGCTCCCGAGGCGGTGGTGCCCTATGCCAACGATTACCTGCGCTATATCGTTGGCGCTACGCCGTTTATGATGTCGGCGCTGACGCTTAACAACCAGCTGCGCCTGCAGGGAAACGCTCGATTCGGCATGGTGGGAATTGTCAGCGGTGCGGTGCTCAACATTGCCCTCGACCCGCTGCTCATCTTCGGCTGTGGTATGGGTGTCAGCGGTGCGTCGCTGGCCACTGCCATCAGCCAGCTGTTTGCCTGGGGCTTGCTTCTGTATGGTACGTTCAGGCCTGAGAGTGTGCACTTAAGCCTGCGTAGTTTCAAGCCTTCCTTAAAGGTCTATTACGAGATATTCCGCGGCGGATTGCCTTCGCTGTTCCGTCAGGTGTTCAACTGTGCGGCGGCGGTGTCGTTGAACTATTGTGCCGCCCGTTACGCTGCCCCCGGGCAGGAGGCCAGCGCTGTGGCTGCCTTTGCGGTGGTGACACGCATCATGATGTTCGCTTTCAGTGTGGTGCTGGGCTTCTGCCAAGGTTTTCAGCCGGTGTGTGGCTTCAACTACGGTGCCAGGAAGTATGATCGTGTGCGCGAGTCGTGGCTTTTCGCTTCCTGTGTCGGTACGGGCTTCCTGCTGGTCATCTCGGCGGTGGGCATACTCTTTGCGCCACAGATAGTTGCCATTTTCCGCGCCGAAGACCCTGCGCTGATAGCCATCGGTGCCGTCACCCTGCGCTGGCAATGCGCCGCCTTCCCGTTGGTGGGCCTCTTCACCGCCACCGGCATGCTTTTCCAGAACATCCGCATGACTTTTCCTGCCACGTTGCTAAGTATCTGTCGCAACGGACTTTTCTTCCTGCCTGCCATCCTGTTGCTGCCCTTGTGGTTGGGTCTTGGTGGCGTGCAGATGGCACAGGCGGTGGCCGACGCGCTGACCTTTGTCCTGGCGGTGCCGTATGCCATCTGGATCAACAGGAAATTGCAGCGTGGCATGAAATAAATTTGGTCACGTCGCTTTTTCTTCGTATCTTTGCACCAAAGTTTATCATCAAAACCTTATCATTATGACACCGCAAGAATACCGTCAAGAAGCCATCCTTCTGCTGGAGGGCATCGACTGTGAACCCGATCGTGAGAAAGCCCTGGAGTACTTTCGCAAGGGTGCCGAGGGCAAAGACGTCATCAGTGCCGTCAATCTGGGCGCCGTGGCTTTCGACGAGGAAGATTACGAACAGGCCCTGAAATGGATGAACAAAGCCCTTGAATGGCATAAGGCTGATGCGCAAGAGGATGGGGAAGATGTCGCCTATGTTGCCTATGCTTATGCAAGAATTGGTGACATCTATTTCTACAACTACCTTGGCAAGGACCCCGTGCCCGACTTCTTCCGGCAGTTCGCTTATATCAACTATTTTGAAGCCCACAAGTTGGGCAGTACCGACGTATACGATGAATTAGGCCAATGCCTCTACGAGGATGAGTGGATGCCTGGTTGTAAGGCCAACATCCAGGGAGCCCTCAAGGTGTGGAAAGAGGGCTTGGAGGCCGGTAGCCACATGTGTGCTCTGCGCTACTGTGCCCACTTTATCGACACCGATAGTGTCGACCAAGAGATTATCGACATCCTCGAAGGGCTGGTGCGCGACGAGGAAAACCCCTGTGCCGATGCCTGCGCATTGCTCTACCAATACTATAGCAGGGAGGGTAACGATGAGCTTGCCGCCGAATGGATGGAGTGTGGTTTGGACATGGGCAGCGGCTTGATGCAGAGCATGGTGGAAGAGGAGCGCGAAGAGGAAGAGGGTGGTAGTTACGCTGGCGACAAGTGTGTCATTGTGGTGGATACCGACGGCGACTTCCGCATTGTCAAGGCCGATGCTTCCGATTGGGAAAGTCTGCCGGCCATCATTGATGCCGACCGTACCGACAATATGCGCTGCACGAAACTGCGCGAAGTTTCCAAGGCATTGAGGCTGAAAGGCACGCTGCTGGCGCTGCTCGACCGCGACGCTTTCCGTAAGCCCGACCTGGAGTTGAATTGGCATGCCTCGCAGTGGTACGACGGCATGGCCGACCTTGCTGGCGACATGATTGTCTGCATGGAAGACAGCAGCTACAACCCCTTTAGTTTCGCCAATGAGGCTGAGGCTCAGCGTGTCATCGACGCTTTGCGTGGTTGATGCTTCCTGTTTTTAGATTGTTGTTTAAAAAGTCCGGCGCGATGTCGGACTTTTTTCGTATCTTTGCAGATGCAAATAAGAGCATATCATTGTGATGGAAGAGAACGAAAAAGATATTATCCAGGAAGTTACAAACAAAGAATACGAGTTTGGCTTCACCACTGATATTGACACCGAGACCATTCGCAAGGGGTTGGATGAGGAGGTGGTGCGTCTGATTTCGAAGAAAAAGAATGAGCCGGAGTGGCTCACGGAGTTCCGCCTGGCTGCTTACCGCCGTTGGGTGACGATGAAGGAGCCCGATTGGGCGCATCTGGAATACGAGACGCCCAACTACCAGGACATCATCTACTTTGCCGCCCCCAAGCAGGAGAAGAAGAAAAGCATGGACGAGGTGGACCCCGAACTGCTGGCCACCTTTGACAAGCTGGGCATCCCGCTGCGTGAGCGCGAAGCACTCGCCGGTGTGGCCTACGACGCCATCATGGATTCGGTGAGCGTGAAGACCACCAGCCAGAAGGCCCTTGAGGAGAAAGGCATCATCTTCATGCCCATCAGCGAGGCGGTGCAGAAGCACCCCGACCTGGTGAAGAAATACTTGGGGTCGGTGGTGCCTGCCGCTGACAACTTCTTTGCCGCCCTCAACAGCGCCGTCTTCAGTGATGGCTCCTTCTGCTACATCCCCAAGGGGGTGCGCTGCCCGATGGAGCTCTCCAGCTATTTCCGCATCAACGCCAAAGGCACAGGTCAGTTTGAACGCACGCTCATCGTGGCCGACGAAGGTGCCTACGTGAGCTATATGGAAGGCTGCACGGCTCCGCAACGCGACGAGAACCAGCTGCACGCCGCCATTGTCGAGATTGTGGTGATGAAGGATGCCGAGGTGAAGTACAGCACCGTGCAGAATTGGTACCCGGGCGACAAGGATGGCAAGGGCGGCATCTATAACTTCGTCACCAAGCGTGGCATCTGCAAGGGCTCGCACAGCAAGCTCAGCTGGACACAGGTGGAGACCGGCAGCGCCGTGACCTGGAAGTACCCCAGCTGCATATTGCAGGGCGACGACTCCACCGCCGAGTTCTACTCCGTGGCTGTCACCAACAACTACCAGCAGGCCGACACCGGCACCAAGATGATACACGTGGGCAAGAATACGCACAGCACCATCATGAGTAAAGGCATCAGCGCCGGTCATAGCCACAATAGCTATCGCGGATTGGTGCAGATAGGCCGCGGAGCCGACAATGCGCGCAACTACTCGCAGTGCGACTCCCTGCTGCTCGGAGACCAATGCGGTGCCCACACCTGGCCCTACATCAAGGCCGACAACCACACCGCCATCCTTGAGCACGAGGCCACCACCAGCAAGATTAGCGAAGACCAGCTCTTCTATTGCCAGCAGCGTGGCATAAGCCCCGAAAGCGCCGTGGGCCTTATTGTCAACGGATACGCCAAAGACGTGCTGAAGAAACTCCCCATGGAGTTCGCCGTCGAAGCCCAGAAACTGTTGAGTATCTCATTAGAAGGTAGTGTGGGATGAAAAAGCTGACGACAGAGGAGATGGGACGCATGAGCGTCGAGGAGTTTCGCGAGAGCGAGAAGCTGCCGCTGACGGTGGTGCTCGACAATGTGCGGAGCTTGAACAATATCGGCTCGGTCTTCCGCACATCTGATGCCTTCCGCGTGGAGCATATCGCGCTCTGTGGCATCACCGCCACGCCGCCGCACCGTGAGATTCACAAGACCGCCCTCGGCGCCGAGGACAGCGTCGAGTGGTCCTATCATGAGGATGCCGCCGAATGTGTTAGAGGTCTTAAAGAAAAAGACTACAGAATACATGCTGTCGAGATAGCACATGACAGTATTAAGCTTGATGCAATGACGCAATTGCGCAATAACGCATTGAAGATTGCGTTGGTCTTCGGCAATGAGATAGAGGGTGTGCAGGAGTCGGTGATGGAGCTCTGCGACGGAGCATTGGAAATACCGCAGTATGGCACCAAGCACTCGCTCAACGTGAGCTGCGCCGCCGCAATAGCAATTTGGGAATTATCAAAACTGATGAGACAATGACAAAAGAGGAACGCATGGACAAGGCCCGCACATTGCACAAGCAGGGCTGCAACTGCTGCCAGGCGGTGGTGATGGCATACGCCGACAAGCTTCCGATAGAGGCTAAAGACGCCATGAATATGGCCGCTCCCTTCGGTCGCGGCCTGTCGGGCTGCCGCGAAGTGTGCGGCTGTGTCAGCGGTATGGCGATGGTGTGCGGCCTCACCGGCCACACCGCCGACGTGCGCCCCTTGATAGAGCGTTTCCGCGAAGAGAACGGCGATATCGTCTGTGGCCGATTGCTGAACGCTCTCGCAGAGAGCGAACGGCGCTCCAAAGAGAGCGCTCAGATGGGCAAGAAACCCTGCCCAGAGATGGTGGCCTATGCCGCCGGACTTATATCCGATATTATATGACCAAACGAAAGATAATCAACGACCCTGTCTACGATGGGTTTCTCTGCATCGACGACCCTGTGATACTGAACGTCGTAGAGCACCCTTATTTCCAGCGGCAGCGGCGCATCAAGCAGTTAGGGTTGACCTATCTGGTATACCCGGGTGCCATGCACACTCGCTTCAGCCACATGCTGGGTGCGCTGAACCTAATGGGGCGTGCCCTGGAGGTGCTGAAGCAGAAAGGGGTGGAGATAACGGACGATGAGTGCCGCGGGGCCAAGCTGGCCATCCTGCTGCACGACCTGGGGCACGGGCCCTTCTCGCACACCAGCGAGCGGGTGCTGGTGGATGTGCCGCACGAGGAGATTACGTTGATGATGATGCAGCGCATCAATACCGAAATGAACGGGGCATTGGATGTGGCTATTGAGATTTTCTCAAACCATTATCCCAAGCACTTCCTTCACCAATTAGTCAGCAGCCAGCTTGATGTGGACCGCCTGGATTACCTGAGTCGCGACAGTTTCTTTACCGGCGTCAGCGAGGGCATTGTGGGCACCGATCGCATCATCTCGATGCTCAACGTGCACGATGACGAGCTGGTGGTGGACGAGAAGGGCATCTACAGCGTGGAGAAGTTCATCATCAGCCGCCGCCTGATGTATTGGCAGGTATATATGCACAAAACCGTCATCGCCGCCGACAACCTGTTGCTGAATATCCTGCGGCGTGCCCGTGAACTCGACCCTACCGTCTTCCATCTCGACCCGTCGGCACCAGACTTCCTCGAACGTTTTGCCGAGGTGGACGACGACGATGTGATGGTGGCCGTCAAGCGTTGGCAGCACTCGGACGACGAGACGCTGAGCACCCTCTGCCGCAACCTTATCAATCGCAGGCTCCCCGCCATCAAGTTCAGCAACGAACCCTTTACACACTCCTCCGTCGGCCCTACCTTAGGGGAGGATCGGAATAGTTACTTCGTGGGGACCGGCGAACTGCACAACCGTTCCTACGACTTTAACGACCAGGAGATAAAAGTCCTCTACAAGGACGGCCGCTGCCTGCCCATCAGCGAAGCCAGCGACCAGCTCGACCGCCACTTCCTCGAGAAGCAGGTCACCAAGTATTTCCGCTTCTATCCCAAGGCAAACGCATAACATTCAGCATGCCTACTCCCTGTCGTCCGTACCGCCTGGGCACGGACGCGGTAACTATTTACACCGCTATGACTACAACCTTTAGACCATATATTTACCATACTTCAACTGTAGTTTAACCATTTTATATGGTCGAAATATGGTTGAAGTATGGTTAAACGATGGTTAAACGATGGTCGAAATGTCGGAGTCATACCGGCTTTAATATGGGGCTGGCAGAAGGGCAGGGGGAAGGCTGTTTTTTGCTGTTTTTCTCGCGTGCGAATATAATAAATCGGACGTTTGGGCGTTAATAATGCAAAAAGAATGTAATATGCGAGTACACTTTATAGCCATCGGAGGCTCGGCGATGCACAATCTGGCCATTGCGCTGTGCCAGAAGGGGATTACGGTCACGGGGAGTGATGACGAGATATTCGACCCGGCGAAGAGCCGGCTGGAGAAGTATGGCCTGCTGCCCAAGGAGGCGGGTTGGTTTCCCGAGCGCATCACGCCCGACCTCGACGCGGTGGTGTTGGGCATGCACGCCCGCGAGGACAATCCCGAGTTGCTGAAGGCCCAGGAGTTGGGCTTGAAGATATACAGCTATCCCGAGTATCTTTATGAGCAGTCGAAGGACAAGCTCCGTATCGTTATTGGCGGCTCGCATGGCAAGACGACCACCACGGCCATGATACTGCATGTGCTGGCGCACTGCGGCATCGAGGCCGACTATATGGTGGGTGCGCAACTGAAAGGCTTCGAGGTGATGGTGCGCCTGAGCCACACCGCCAAGGTGATGGTCATCGAGGGCGACGAATACCTGACTTCGCCCATCGACCGCCGCCCCAAGTTCCACCTCTACAAGCCCAACGTGGCCATCATTACCGGCATCGAATGGGACCACATCAACGTCTTCCCGACCTTTGACATCTACCGTGAGCAGTTCAGCAAGTTCATTGACTTGATTGAGCCGAATGGCACCCTGATTTATTGTGATGAGGACAAGGAGGTGCACCGTGTGGCGGTGGAGAACCGGCGTGCCGACATACAGAAACTGCCGTATGTCTGCCCAGAGCACCGTGTGGAGAATGGCATTACCTATATCGGCAATACTGCGTTGCAGGTGTTTGGTCACCATAATTTGCTAAACATGACTGCCGCCAGATTGGCCTGCCATCAGGTGGGTGTCACCGATGAGCAATTTGATGAGGCTATCAGCACCTTCGAGGGCGCCAGCAAGCGCCTGGAATTGGTCAAAAAGAGCGACACCTGTGCCGTCTACAAGGACTTCGCCCATGCGCCCTCCAAGCTGCGCGCCACCATCCACGCCATGCGCGAGCAGTATCCCGACCGCAAGCTGGTGGCTTGCATGGAGCTGCACACCTTCAGCTCGCTGACGCAGGAGTTCCTGCAGCAATACAAGGACGCTATGGACGAGGCCGACGTGCGCTACGTCTACTACAGTAAGCACGCCCTGCAGTTGAAGAAACTGCCCGACCTGCACCCCGACGAGGTGAAAGCAGCCTTTGGCGGCAATGTGGAAGTCTTCACCGACAGCAAAAGATTGCTTGAATGTGTGATTGCGTTAATGCGTAAGTGTACTAACGCCAACCTGTTGATGATGAGTAGCGGCAACTTCGACGGCATCGATTTTGCTACGCTTGCAGAAGAAATTATTTAAATCTCAATCAGAACTAAAAGAACTATCAGAATTTTCTTTTTGTTCTTTTTGTTCTGATTGAAAAATATAAAGAATTATGGCACAATTTGAAGTAGGAGACAAAGTGAAGTTCCTCAACGCCGTGGGCGGCGGAGTGGTGAAGAAGATACAAGGCGGCATGGTGTATGTCGAGGACGAAAGCGGCTTCGACATGCCCTTCGCACCGTCGGACCTTATCCGTATGGCCGACCAGCAGGGAGTGGGCAAGGCCTTCAACGATGAGAAGATAGGCCAAAGCGTGGAGCAGAAGGCCAAGGAAGAGCACCGCGAGCCGACGCAGTATGAGCTGATAGAGGAGAACCGCAAGCTCCGCAGCCAGAACGCCAACCTACAGGACCAGATCAAGCAGTTGAAGAGCCAAGTACTCTCACTACAGAGAACCATAGCACGTATATCATGAGCAGACAAATCAAGATAGGAAACCTCACCCTCGGTGGCGGTGCGCCGATAAGGGTGCAGAGCATGACCAACACCGACACGATGGACACGCAGGCCACCGTCGAGCAGGCGCTACGCATGGTCGACGCCGGCTGCGAGCTGGTGCGCATCACCGCGCCCGACGTCCGCGCCGCCGAGAACCTCGGCCGCATCAAGGACGAGCTGCTGAAGCGCGGCTGCGACGTGCCGCTGGTGGCCGACATCCACTTCAACCCCAAGGCCGCCGAGGTGGCCGCCACGCTGGTGGAGAAGGTGCGCGTCAACCCCGGCAACTATACCGACCGGAACAGTGGAAAGTGGAAAGTGGAAAGTGGAAAGTGGTCGGATGAGTTAGAGCGAGAATATCAAGAAGAGGTTAAGCGCATCGGCGAGCGAATGTCCACGCTGATAGACATCTGCAAGCAGCATCATACCGCCATGCGCATCGGCACCAACCACGGCTCGCTCTCGGAGCGCATCATGAGCCGCTACGGCAACAGCCCGGAGGGCATGGCACAGAGTGCCATCGAGTTCGCGCAGGTGTGCCGAGAGCAGGACTACCACGATTTGGTGTTCTCGATGAAGGCTTCCAACGTCAAGGTGATGGTGGAGAGCACGCGCCTCTTCGTCAAGAAAATGCACGACATGGGAATGGATTATCCGATACACCTGGGAGTGACCGAGGCAGGCGACGGCATGCAGGGCCGCCTGAAGAGCGCCGCCGGCATCGGAGCCTTGCTGCTCGACGGCATCGGCGACACCGTCCGAGTAAGCCTCACTGAAGACCCTGAGCGCGAGATGCCCATCGCATACGACATCCTGCAGGCCGTCGGCGCCCGCATCACACAGCCGGAATACATTGCCTGCCCCTCCTGCGGCCGCACGCAGTACGATATACAAAAAGCCCTCCAGGAAATCAAGGCCAAGACGGCCCACCTGGTAGGTGTGAAGATTGGCGTCATGGGCTGCATAGTGAACGGCCCCGGCGAGATGGCCGACGCCGACTACGGGTACGTCGGTTCCGGTGCGGGCAAGATAACCCTCTACAAGGGAAAGCAAATTGTCAAACGCGACATTGACCAGAAGGATGCCGTCGAAGAACTTGTCAAACTAATAGAATCAGACCGATGAAGTGGAGTTATATTCTATTCCTGCCTGCTATCGTTTCGGCAGCGTGGGCATTGTTTATCGTGATGAAGCACCGCCGCCCCGCAAGGTCGCAGGTGATATTGAGCCTGATGCTTTTGATTGAGTCTGTCGCCATGACAGTCTTCGGGGTCTTTTTCCGAGGACAGGAAGAGCAGATTTTCATCTATACCTATACGTTTGAAGTTATGGCTGTGGTTTGCGGTCCGATGTTTTATATTGGCATATGTTCGCATACCGAGGCCCGTGGCGCCACCCTCAAGCAGAGGCGTGTCTTTGTGATACCACTTCTATTTATCATTGGTCTCACTATTGCGACATTCTGGCTTGGCCCCCGTCGCTATGGGGTGATGTGTGTCGATTACCGTGAGTATGGCCTCGCCTGGGGCAAAGAAGACCCGGCATGGACTTTCATGCTTATATGGAAATATGGAGTCTTTCCGACAGTGCTCATCGTTTATTCGTTTATACTTGTAGTTATCGCCACGTTAAAGATACGCCGTTTTCAACATCGGTACAACAGCTACTATGCCAAGGATATGAACTTACCGTATTTCAATATGCGGGAGTTTAATATTATCGTTTGTGTTTTCCTTCCGCTGGCCGGATTGATATACTATGCAGCCTATATGAGGCCGCCCTACTATAAATATTGGCTTATCGTTGGTGTGGTGCTGCTGGCGGTGGTGCAGTATATAACAGGCCGTTTGGCATATCGCATGAAATACGATGCCCGTTATCTTGCTGAATATATACGAACAAAAAACCTCGAGTCATGACTCCGCTATCATGGGTATATTTTCTTTTAGGCCTCTCATCGCTTTATTGGCCTTTGGTGACGCTCTTTTTCAAGCGCCGTGTGCTTGGGGCGCAGTGGCTCCTCATGTCGGCATTGATGTCGATGTCGCTTGCCGTCATTCTTTATAGTACCTTCTTCAACACCTTCCTCAAAGGCGAGTATCTGCTTGTTATCTTTTTCATGATACTTTCCATGTTCACACCGCCTCTCATTCAGGCAGCGGTTACCAACTTGACCGACAGCGGAGAGGACCGTCCACCGCTGTCACGACTCCATGTGCTGGTGATGCCGGCGGTTGTGGTGGTAGAGCTCATGGTTGTATCGGTAATCATTGGTGGCCCCGACATGTACCGCCTGTGGATACAGCGCGGATCCGATGGTTGTGCTCACCTTTTCTTCAGTAATAGTTGGCGCTATAACTTTATCGTCTCCATACACTTCTATCTCTATTGGTTTCTTATTGTTGCAGAGACAACTTTCGTCGGTGTCTACAGCCTTGTGCGCATCAAACGCTTCAGTCGCCAAATTGACGAATATTACACAAGCAACCGCGTGCACCGGTCCGACCTGATGGGCACCTACCTCTTTGTGGCAATCAACTGTTTCTTGGTGGTGCTCAGCTATATCATGTATCCTTTCAATACACCGCGCCCGCTGTTGAGTACTGTTGTTGGGGCTTCTCTGCAAGCGGTAGTGATGTTCCTTATCGGCTATTATGCCTTTCGTACACCAATAGGTGCCGAAATACTCAACGAGAAAAAGCAGCGACTGTCGGTGCACTCGCGTAAGGACCTGCTGTATCTGGGACAACTGCTGGCCGACTATGTGGAAAAAGAAAAGGCGTATTTAAATCCCGACCTGTCTGTGTTCCTGCTGGCCGACCACTTCCATGTGTCGCAGGATGAAATTATCGACGCCGTCCACCAACGTAATGGTTCCTCTTTTGCCGACTATATCGACTCGCTGCGCATTGAATATGCTCTGAAACTCATGGACGAGCGGGAGGACTATTACCATATCGATGACCCCGATGACATGACGCGTTTGGCGCACCAATGCGGATACCTTGACCATGTAAAGTTCGAGCGCTCCTTCCAGAGGATTATGCAGACTTCGGTGAAAAATTATCGTCAGTAGCCGTACTTGTCACCCCAGCGCTCCTTGAGCAGACGGCGGGTCTCGTTCTCGCGTGCCGTATTGCAGGGCTCATAGAATTTCGTGCCTTCCAGGCCCTGCGGCAGGTATTCTTGTTCCGTAAAATTGCCTGCAAAGTTGTGGGCGTATTTGTAGCCCTCGTGGTAACCCATCTCCTTCATCAGCTTGGTGGGGGCGTTGCGGATGTGCAGCGGCACCGGCAGGTCGCCCCAGCGGCGCACCGCCGCCTGCGCGTTCTCCAGCGCCATATAGGTGGCGTTGCTCTTCACCGAGCAGGCCAGGTAGCAGGCACACTGCGACAGGTTGATGCGGCACTCGGGGTAGCCTATCTTGCTCACCGCCTCGAAGGTGGCGTTGGCCAGCAGCAGCGCGTTGGGGTTGGCATTGCCAATGTCCTCGCTGGCGAATATCAGCATGCGGCGTGCAATGAACAGCGGGTCCTCGCCGCCCTCAATCATGCGGGCCAGCCAATAGACGGCACCGTTGGGGTCGCTGCCGCGCATGCTCTTGATGAAGGCCGAAATGATGTCGTAGTGCATCTCGCCCCCTTTGTCGTAGAAGGCAAGGTTCTGTTGGATGACATTGGTGACATTGGCATTGTCAAGAATAATCGGAGTATTCTGATTATTCAGAGTATTTCGATTGACTACTAACTCAATTGCGTTGAGCAGTTTCCTTGCGTCGCCACCGCTGATGCGCATCAGCGCTTCCGTCTCCTTTACCTCCACCGCGATGCCCTCTGTGGCGTAGTGCTGCACGGCGCTGTCAATCAGCCGCCGCATGTCATCCTCGCCAAACTCCTTGAGCACATACACCTGGCAGCGCGAGAGTAGGGCGGAGATAACCTCGAACGAGGGGTTCTCGGTGGTGGCGCCTATCAGCGTGATGGTGCCACGCTCCACGGCTCCCAGCAGCGAATCCTGCTGGGCCTTGTTGAAGCGGTGTATTTCGTCAATGAACAATATGCTGCCTTCCTCCTGCTGCGCTTGGTTAATCACCTCGCGCACCTCCTTCACGCCGCTGCTGATGGCGCTCAGTGTGTGGAAGGGTCGTTGGAGGGTGTTGCTGATAATCATGGCCAGCGTCGTCTTGCCGATGCCTGGAGGGCCCCAGAAAATCATCGACGGTATGCTGCCGCTCTCTATCAACGTGCGAAGAACAGCACCCTGTCCCACAAGGTGCTGTTGTCCGATGTAATCATCGAGAGTCTTGGGCCTCAGTATTTCCGCTAATGGCGTCATACTATCAGCATCGCGTCGCCGTAGGTCG
>JAFZKV010000055.1 GCA_017551765.1 Bacteroidales bacterium | reverse complement strand
GGTCGGCCAAGGCGTTCTCCAAGTAGCGCACCTCGGCCTCGCAACGGGGGCAGGTGCCACGACACTCGCCATTGTAGGTGCACTCCTCCACTTTCAGCGGAATGTCGTTCTCCTCCGCAATGCGCTTGCGGACGCTCTTCAGCTGATTACATATATTCTTCCCGTGGGTCATGACAGTCATGTTTTTCGACTGCAAAAATACAACATTTTCTCCATGTGGCAAAATTTTTGTATCTTTGCACCTTGAAAATGACACAGGAAGAGATAGACAAAAAGTACATGCGGCGGTGCCTACAGTTGGCCACCAATGGGCTGGGGCGCGTGAGGCCCAATCCATTGGTAGGGTGTGTTATTGTCAAAGATGGCAAGATAATCTCAGAAGGCTACCACCAAGAATATGGAGGCTGGCACGCCGAGAGAAATGCAATTCTCAATTCTCAAGTCTCAATTCTCAATTCCACTCTCTACGTAAACCTCGAGCCTTGTTCCCACTATGGCAAGACGCCCCCCTGTGCCGACCTAATCATCGAGAAAGGCATCCGGCGGGTGGTCTGTTGCAACGACGACCCCAACCCGCTGGTAGCGGGCAACGGCTTCCGCAAGCTCGAAGCAGCGGGCATCGAGGTGGTTCGTCACGTGCTGGAGGAGGAAGGGCGTGAGCTGAACCGCCGCTTCTTCACCTTCATGGAGCAGAAGCGACCCTACGTGATACTGAAATGGGCCGAGAGCGCCGACGGTTTCATGGCTCCCAAACTTTCAGATATATCTCAATCAGAACTAAAAGAACAAAAAGAATGTTCTGATAGAGAAAATTCTGATAGTTCTTTTGGTTCTGATTGCAAAACAAAAAAGTTCTGGTTGAGCACGCAGCGCCAGAACCGCCTCAACCACCGTTGGCGCACAGAAGAGGCTGCCATATTGGTTGGCAGTGAAACATACCTGTTAGATCATCCGAGTCTTACCCCAAGGCATTACCTCGGTCCCGCACCACAACCCGTAGTGCTTGATAGGCGTGGCCGTTTATTATCTCAATCAGAACAAAAAGAAAGTTCTGATAGTTCTTTTAGTTCTGATTGCAAAAAAACAAAGTTGTCTGATAGAGAATGGCTGGTTCTGCGGAGCCAAACTATTCCTCAGGTTCTGCAGGAGCTCTACGAGCACAAGTTGCAGAGCGTCATCGTGGAGGGTGGCCGCAAGGTGCTCGATGCCTTCATCGCCAGCGGCCTCTACGACGAGGTGCGCATCCTTCGCAGCCCCCAGACCCTCGGCAGCGGCCTCCCCGCCCCCGAAATACCACCCATCGCCCCTAACCGCCTAACCATCATAGACTGATGTTCGACGACACCTATAAAACCCTGGCCGCCCCGTCGGAGGGCCTCTACAAGGAGAAAGGCAGCAAGTTCCTGGCTTTCGCCTACCCCGTGCGCACCCTCGACGAGGTGAAGGCGCACCTTGACCAGCTGCGCAAGGACTACTTCGACGCGCGGCACCACTGCTACGCCTATATCCTCGGCCCCAACAAGGACGCCTGGCGCGCCAACGACGACGGCGAGCCCAGTGGCACCGGCGGCCGCCCCATCCACGGGCAACTGCTCAGTGCCGACCTCACCGACACCCTGATCGTGGTGGTGCGCTACTTCGGCGGCATCCTCCTCGGCGCCAGCGGTCTGGCCAATGCCTACAAGACCGCCGCGCGCGACGCCATCGACCACGCCACCATCATCGAAAAGACCATCAACGTGCGCTACCGTCTGCTGTTCCAATACGAGACCATGAACGACGTGATGCGCATACTAAAAGAATTCGACCTCAAGCCCGAGAACCAGCATTTCGAGCTGGACTGCACACTTGAGGCCGATGTGCGGCAGTCGGAGAGCGTCCGTTTCTACGACCGCGTCTCCGAACTGCGCACGGTCAAGATAGAGGTGGTCAGCAGCCGGTGATCTCATTACCGATTACCGACTACCGACCACTGACTACCACCCACTTACTTCTCCAAAATTACGTCACCGTGGTCGCGCACAATCATGCGCTGCCACTCTTCACGGTAGTGAGGCTGGTTGGGGAAGACGGCGTTGCCGGTAGCGGTACGCTCAAACTTGCCGTCCTTCTCCTTTTTGATATTACCATCCATATACTTCACGAGCAGGTATTTGTCGAGCTCGCTCCACTCCTTGAACATCTTAGCGGCGGCGCGGTTGCTGAAGTCGTTCAGCTGGCGCTCGAGGGCCTCACCCTCGCTCTTGGCGGCGCGCTGGTCAAACTTCTGCACATCGTGGATGTAGGTCTCCTCCAGCTTGTTCTGCACACGCTGCACGTCCTTGATCATGTCGCTGTAACGGCTATAGACAAAGTTGGTGACGCGGTTGAAGAGCCAGAAGGCGGAGGTCTCGCTGTAGGTCAGCATGTCGCCGTTGCCCTGCTTGAAGCAGAGGGGCACCTCGGTGATGCCGCAGTACATGGGGCAGTAGACGGTGCTGTAGGTGTCGTCGACACCGAACCAGAGGATGCCGCCGACCTTGGCAGGCAGCCAGCCACGGCATTGGGCCACAAAGCTGAAGCCCGTCTGCTGGGTGCTGGTGGCGCGCTCGTGAACATACTTGTGGCCGTCAATCTCGAAGCCCATCGGACGCCAACGGTAGGGGCAGTTGAAGGGGCCGCCGCCGAGGTCCTTGCTCATGTCCATAGCGGTGCCTTCGTAGTGGTCGCGCATCAGGTTCATCACCTCGTGCACATCGACCTGATGGTCGGGCTTGATCCACAGGGGCATGCGCTCGGCATTGGGGTCACCCATGACGTATTTCTCGTAGCGCTCCATGCCGCTGGCCACGCGGTGGAACATGGCATACACGCGGGCGTCGCAACCGCGCAGGCCGCTGAAGGTCAGCGGGGCGTAGGTGTCGGCGAAGGAGAAGTCGGCGTCGGTGCCGTCGTACCAGCCGCAGGCGCGGGCATAGGTAATCACCTCGCTGCTGTAGACGCACTCCACTTCGGGCTCGAAGATATAGTCGAGATGGGCGCTGCTGATGACAGTGTGCAGCCCTTTGCCCTTGGCCTTTTGGAACTTCTTGGGCTCCTGGGGGAACTGCGTGATGCGGGCCTGGTTGGCGTGGCCGCAGACATAGCCGTCGGGGATGCGGCGGGCCACCCACACGGCGCCGTCGGTATAGTTGTATTTCAGCTTCTTGGCCAGGTCAGCCTTCACCGTGCCGGGGCGCTTGCCGATGAGCTCGAGGATCCACACCTCGTTGGGGTCACAGATGCTGAAGCTCTCGCCCTCACTGTGGTAGGGGTAGTCCTTCATGAAGCCGGCCAGCACCTTGATGGCCTCGCGGGCGTTCTTGGCGCGCTGCAGGGTGAGGTAGATATAGCTGCCGTAGTCGATGCC
>JAFZKV010000054.1 GCA_017551765.1 Bacteroidales bacterium | reverse complement strand
TGCGATTGATAGCCTTCCACCCCCTGTACCTCAGTGCTCATAGGTTCGCCGAAGACCATCATTTGAACAGCATCCTTTGTTTCGCTTTTCACTTTTCCATTTTCACCTTCCACCATCAACGCCTTGATGGCCTCGGTGGTGGCTGCGTCGTTGCCCCAATGGGTGGTCTGCTTCTGCTTGAGGAGCCACTGCTGCATGAGTCCGATGGTCTCGCTGTCGTTGGACGCTATCTCGGCGAAGGCCTGGATAAGCAAGGCCTGCGTCTCAATGGGACGTTGATACCAGCACCAGCCGCTCTTGTTGTCGCGCCAATACATGCCCATCTCGTCGCTGGTGAGAGATTTCTCCTTGATGCGGCGCAGCAGGTCATGGGCCTGCTTCTTGTCACCGTGTCGGTGGAAGATAAGGGCCAGCTGGGCCTGCGAATAGAGGTTTGTAAACTCTTTGTAGCGCTTCAGGGCATTGGCATAATAGTATTTGTAGGCCTCGGTCTCTGCCTTGCCATAGAACGAACGGGTGTAGAGGTAGTCAATGTCTGTGGGGTTCCACTTATAGCCCTTCTTGAGGTAGGGCTTGATGTACTTCTCATAGTAGCGCTGCTGCTCACGGTCGATATAATCCAGCGCCGAACTGACAACTGACAACTGACAACTGACAACTCGCTGCAGGACTCGCTGTGTCACCCACAGGCTGCTTTTGCCTTCAGGCATCCAACTCCAGCCACCGTCGCTGTTCTGGCGCTCCTGCAATTGTTTGATTGTTTGATTGCTTGATTGCTTTAGCGAGAGTGTATCGAAGTAGTTCTTCACGGCAGCCATCTGCTCCTCCTCGCTCTCGGCGTCACGCATCCACGGCGTGGCCTGGAGGAGCGTCTGCTTCACGTCCTCGTTCATCTTCAGGCGACTGCCGCCACCCTCTAGTTTTTCTAGATTGTCTATAATATCTATTTTCTCTAAAATATCTAACCCCAGGCTATTCACATACAGCTGGTTGGCCAGGTAGAGGGTCGAGGGGTTCTCCTGCTGCTTCAGGTAGGGCATGCTCTTGACGGCCAGCCAGACGGGATTGCTCGTCACCTCGGCAGCCACCAGGTTAGGCTCACGGCTACCATTACTGACCAGCCACTCGGGCATCGCATAACGCTTCTCCCCTGCCCCGTTGATATACATGGCTTGGCTGACGGTGACGGCCTGACGGTTGGTGACCACAGGCAGCTGCCCTTGCTCGCCATCGCTGTAGCTGGCATCTGGCCACTGACCGCTGGCCACTATTTTATAGGTAGCCACATAGACGTTCTGCGGCACCTCCACATCGAACATCACCTGTGCGGCGTCCTTCACTATCACCTGCTCGGTGTGATGACACAGCGTGTCACCCGTGGCGGCATCGGTGAGAACGAACATCACCTCCACCGGCAATTCTTTATTCTTAATTCTTAATTCTTCATTCAACACCACCTTCGCCATTAGGCTCAGGCTGTCGCCACTACGCAAGAAGCGCGGCATATTGGGCTGCACCATGAGGGGCTTGCTGGTGACCAGCGTCTTGTCCAAGGTGCCTATCTTGAGGTCCTTGGTGATGGCCAGACCTTTGACGTTCCAGCGCGTGAGCAACTCGGGCACCGTGAAGCGGTAGGTCACCGTGCCGTCGGCATCGGTGCGCAGGCTGGGCGCAAAGAAAGCCAGCGTGTTGAGATTGGTGCGCACCTGCACAGCCTGAGCAGCACTGCTGCCGTCGCTGTAGCCAATGCCACCCACAGCCGCCACAATGCTCTCCACCGAGTTTCCAGGCATACGGGCAATGTCGTCGGACGACATACGGGCACCGCTCTCAGGCGACCCTATTTCGATGACAGGAACCTTCTCCACAATATTAAACGCCACCTCCTCCTCATCTTCAACCACTTCAAGCGAGGTTGTCACCACATTGTTGGAGGCAGATTTGTACATGCGTGCGCGCCAAGGACTGTAATACGGAAGCGCATCCTTGAGTCGCCACTCCGACCCGTAGAGGCCTTTGTATTGATGCTCCTTGGGACTCACCAGCCAATCGCAATCCCAGCCGTAAGGTTCATACAAAACAAGGCTCGGTGTCCAATGGTTTAGCCAAGGGTTGAGGGTCCACTTGCCGTATCCGCCATAGCTGTTCAACGCATCGTCGTACATCGTCATCACCAACGAACTCCGAACTCCAAACTCCGAACTCCGAACTCGAATGGTCCATTCCTCCGTCTCGCCGGGGAGCAGCTTGTCGCGGAAGGTAGCTATCTCGACATTCAGCTGCTTATGGGTGAACGGCACATTGACTCTCTGGGTCCATGTCCATGTCCTCCCCTCATACACGGTGAACAGCTCCACATGAATGCCGCCCAGCATGGCGCTGTCGACGACAATGTCTATGCATTTAATCTCGTCCGAGAGGGTAAAGCGACGGAAATCAATCTCCGTGTTTCCTGCGCGGAGCAGGTAGTATACCTCCACATTCTTGAAGCGTGAGCCAAAACGCAGGTGCAGCTTGTCGCCCACCTCGGCCGTCTCCTCTTTCATCTCCACCCACACCATCTTGTTGGTTTGCACCTTGCGCTCTTCGGACAGGGTCAGGGTGATGTGTTCCACCACCGTATCGGCACCGTCGGCAGCGAGGGTGATGCGGTAGGTGCCCGACTTCAACTGCGGCAACGCCACCTTACACCGACCACCGGCCACTGTCCACTGTCCGCTCACCACCTCTTTTTCCACCTCCCATTGGGCAACATCATTATATTTGGCGTCGTAGGCCAGCATTGGGAAGTCTCGACGCCACTGTTCCTCGGAAATCGTATTATAGAACGCTTTGTTGTAAGAGAGCAAGATGTGGTCGAGCAACGCCTCGCGGGGTTGCCTCAGACGCTCCATCTTGACCTGCACCATGCCCTCCAAGGGACGGTCGTTGAGGTCTTCATAGGCAACGTTCAATTCTTTCAGCTCACTGACCTCCGTCTGGTCGTTGACCAGGCTAAGCATGGCGTTGGTGAAGCCTATCCTCAGATCGGTGGTGGTCTCGTGGCTCTCGCCGTTGAGGTCGGTCACCTCGGCCCTCACCATAAAGAGGTACACGGGTTTCGCCTCAAGGTCTCTGCTACTGTCGGGCTCGGGAGTAAAAGTAATATCGAAGCTGCCGGCGGCGGCAGTGGTTGTCTCGCCCGTAGCCACCTCAACCTCGTTATCCATATTGTACCAATGCCGGCGGTAGAATCCCATCTCCATCCGCGTGACAGTGTACTGCACCTTCGCCCCGCTAATCGGCACCGCGCTGTAGCTCGCCGCCAACCCCTGAACGGTATAAGGCTTGCCAAACTCCGCACTCCGACTTCCGACCTCCGAACTTAACGTAACCATAAACTTGGGCTGCTTGTATTCCTCCACGCGGACAGGTTCGCTGGTCATGCTCCGCTCACCGTGCTTTACCCACAATCTATAATTGCCGGCAATGCGGTCGACAGGCAACAGGAAAGAGGTGTGGATGGTGCCGAAGCCGTCGGTAGTGAGCTCCACATGGTCCACCTCCTTGTCGTTGGGGTCCATCAACAGCACCTGCAGCTTATAGTAGTCCGCCGCCACCTCGGCCTCGAAGCCGTCACTGAGGTAGGCCAGCACAGCCACATGCACAGTGTCGCCAGGCTTGTAGATGGGCCTGTCGGTACACACCTTTGTTTGCAGGGACATCTCGGGGGTGGTTTTGCGGCCGTCTCTCTGGAAGTTGTCCTTCAAAGTATAGCCGTTGCGCTCGGCAACGATATAGTCGCGCCAAAACCCATTGTCAATGTCAAACCGGTAGCGCCCGTCGCCGTCGGTGACCGCCGAGGCCATCACCTTTTTCTCGTTATTCTCCGTGCGCTCCACGCTCAGAGGCTGTCCCACGATGGGACGACCGGTGCGTCGGTCGAGCAGCCACCCCTCCTGCCGGTTCACCATCAGCGTCATGTCGGTGCAGTGCAGCTCATAGGCCACAAAGCCGTCGCTCTTGAAGTCCTCGCTCGGCGATGCCAGCAGCACATAACGGCCCGCCTTGAGGGCCGGCAGCGAGACAAGGCTCTCGGCATATTGATAATCCACAGCACCCTCCACCGCCCATTGGCCGCTGACCACCACAGGCTCTGCCAACAGTTTCGCCTCAAGCTCAGGAATCTTGACATTTCCCAAATACCGCACAACACGGTACCAAATCCTGTCCACATTGCGGTAATGCACACGCTGCAGGCTCGGCACATCGGGAATAACCGTCAGGCCGTTGCCATCGAAGCGGACCTGTTTCTGCTTGATTTGGTCGCGCAGGTTGGCACAGTGTACACCGTGCTCACTCTTGGGTGCCAACGCCACGGCGGTGTCGCAATAGCGCACGGCCCGCACATAATCCTCCTTGTCTTCGCAATATTCTGCCGCAAGGTTGTAAAGCCATGTGTAATAAGGGCTCTTGGTGCCACGAAACTTGTTGATGGATTGCTGGAAATCGGCCAACGAGAAGTGCCTGTTAGGCAACCCGGACCTCAATTCGAGCAGGCCTGCCTCGTACCAGATACGGATGTCGTCGCCGTCGCCAGCATGGAAGTCGACCAACAGTTGCTGTAGGTCGTAACGCTTCTGCCTGTCATCTTCATTATCCTGCGCCTTCAAGACAACCACATCAAAGGCCGTGGGCGTCATATTCTGCCCCTTCCCAATCTCGCAGTACTGCTTGATGCGCTCCACCGGCGTCTGCTTCAGCACGTCGCTGTAGACGAGGGCCGAGTCATACTCGCCGAGGAAAGCATGGCAGAGGGCCTTCTCGAGCGGCTCCAATGTGGGCAGCAGCGCACGGTAGCGCGCCACCGCGCTGTCGCGGGCATCCTCCTGGTAGAGGCTGGCGGCTTGCGCCATGTGGTAGGCAGCGGCCAACCGGTCGGCACTGACGGTGCTCTTCGTGTACACTCCCTCGGCCAGCGCGTAGGCGCTCTTGTACGAGCCCTCGCCCATCAGCTTGTCGAACTGTGTCCAAGAGGTTTGCGCTGGAAGGCTCAACGATGTCAGTAGAGCGATAATCAGCAGTATGCGTTTCATCTCTTGCTATTTCTATGATTACGTAGAACCCACCCTGTCGCTTGGCGGCGGGGTGGGTCCGTCTTGTGGCCGGCCAAGGCGACTATTGGTCGCTCTTCTTGCCGGTGATGATGAGTTCCACCTTGATGCCGCTGAAGCCTCCGTTCTTGTCCAGGGCGGCGGCGGCGGCACGCTTGATTTCGTTCTTGGTCATGCCGGCAGTGGTGATGCGGTCGGCATCAATGCCATTCTTGATGAAGTACTCCTTGACGGTCTTGGCGCGGTCGAGCGACAGCAGCATGTCGGCCTCGGCATCCACACCGTAACTCTGCACGTAGCCTTTCACCAGGAAGGTCACGTCGGGATGGTTGCGGAACATAGCCACATAATCCATCAGCACCGAGTCATAGCCCTCAATGAGGGTGGCCTCGCCATCCTCGAAATAGATGTCTTTGATTTGGAAGCTCGAGCCGCGTTCGGTACGCTCCATCTGATAGAGCATCAGCGTGTCGCGCATCATCAGGTCGCGCGCGTTGAACTCGCGGAACACCGAGAAGTAACCCTCGCGCTTGGCATAGAGGGTGTAGCTGAAGCCCGGCACGAACTTCACACGGCCGCCCTTGTAGTGCTCGTTGCGCACAATGGGACGCTCGCCGCCCTGGCCGCCTTTCTCGAGAATCATCAGGTCCACGTCGACATAGCGCTTGCCCTTCTTGTCGTAGAAGAGCACCAGCGGCTCGTAGGCATTCACGTGCACCGACACGTTGATGGTGTGACCCTTGCCGTTGGGGGCGCAGTTGTCGAGCACAATGTAGTATTCCTCACCCATGCGCACAGGGATGGACTTGATGAAGCCACCCGTCTGCTTCTTGGTGAGCATCTTGTCCTTGGCCTCGGGATTCATGCCGATGGTGGGCATCAGGGCGGGCTGGGCCTCGAAGACGGGCTCCTCGGCAGCCTTCTCGTCCTGCTTCTTGCCACCGGCGGGCTTGGGCTTCTGCTCCGCAGCCTTGCGGGCGGCGGCCGACAGAGCCGCGCTGTCGACACTCGACAGGTTCACCGCCACCGGCGACACCTTGTTGAGCATCACCTGGTTGGAGAAATAAACGCCGGTATTCTTGTAGACCAGGAAGTCGTAGTCGTCCCACACGTCGGCCTGCATGATGTCAATCACCAGCTCGCCGTTGTAGGGGATGGTCACCTTGTACCACACCGAATTGTGCTCACGCTCGAAGAGGTTGGGGTGAGCCTTGTCGGCCACCACCTCCATGATGCGGCCGCTGCCGTCAGGGGCCGTCGTGGGGCCGAAGGGCTTGTCGAGCTGCAACGGGATGGCAAACAGGCAGTCGGTCGAGTTGTAGGGCAGCTCCACCACCTGCGGCTCGGCAGGCTTGGGGGCGGCAGCAGGCTTGGCTGTCTTGGCGCCCTTGGTTCCCTTCTTGCCACCCTTCTTGGTGGTCTTCGTGGTTTTCGCGGTTTTCTTGTTCTGAGCCTGCACGTCGGGCGCCACACCGATGATAAGGGTGCACGCCAGCAAGGCAATCAGCAGTTTCTTTATATTGTGCATAGATACAACTATTTAGACAGAGCACACACTCTGCATTACAAGTGCAAATATATAAAAAAAAATTGATATAGCAAAATTTCTTCACTAAAAATTCATCCACAAGCCCTGCTGACTCCGTCATTTCGACAGACGTTTTTCAGCAGTTCTTCAACAGTTCTTCAATATTTTTTTGAAGAACTGTTGAAGAACTGTCGGGGAACGGTTGGAAAACGGCCGGAGTCAAGTCGGAGAACAGCGGTATCAATCAGCACGTTGCACTTTTTTTCGCTTTCCTTTGCACACTATTCAAAAAATAATTGTATATTTGCATTTTATTTGCAACAATTTAAAATTATCATAACATGAAGAAAATCATCAACACACCCAACGCCCCTGCGGCCATCGGACCCTACAGCCAGGCTGTCCAGGCAGGCAACACGCTCTACATTTCGGGTCAGATTCCCATCAACCCCGCCACCAAAGAGGTGCCCGAGGGCATTACCGCACAGACCGAGCAGGTGATGCAAAACATCAAGGCCATCCTCGACGAGGCCGGCTACACCTTCCAGGATGTGGTCAAATCGACCTGCCTGCTGGCCGACATGGAGTATTTCAAACCCATGAACGAGGTCTACGCCAAGTATTACAACACCGACTGCCCCGCCCGCGCCGCCTTCGCCGTGAAGGGCCTACCTATGGGCGTCCTCGTCGAGATTGAAACTATTGCAGTAAAGTAAAGCTGTAAGCTGTAAGCTGTGAGCTGTGAGTTTTAAGTGGGCTGGCGCGACCTGCGTAGCCACTTAAAGCTTAAAACTTAAGACTTAAAACTAAAAAGATATATGGATTTTAGCTTCACCAAACAAGAAGAACTCTTCCTGCAGATGATTCGCGAGTTTGCAGAGAAGGAGGTCAAGCCCCTCGCCGCCGAAGTCGACGAGGAGGAGCGTTTCCCCATGGAGACCGTTCAGAAGATGGCCAAGATCGGCCTGATGGGCATCCCCATCCCCACGCAGTACGGCGGTGCCGGCGGCACCAACGTCATGTACGGCATGGCCGTCGAGGAGCTCAGCCGCGTCTGCGCCACCACGGGCGTCATCCTCTCCGCCC
>JAFZKV010000053.1 GCA_017551765.1 Bacteroidales bacterium | reverse complement strand
GCGGAATTGTGCGTTGGCGCCGAAAGCCAAGCCGACCATCAGGGTGGCGAGGCAGAGAGTTTTTACTGCATGTTTCATATCTATAGTGTTTTATTTGTTTTTCTTGGGGGTGCTTTTGGCCGCTTTGGTGGCGGGCGCTTTGGTGGTCACTTTCGCAGGCGCTTTCGTGGCCACCTTCGCAGAGGCTTTCGTGGTCACCTTTACGGGTGCTTTCGTGGCCACTTTGGCAGGTGCTTTTGTGGCTGCTTTGACAGGTGCTTTTACAGTCGCTTTTGCGGTCGTTTTAGCAGGTGCTTTCTTTGGTGCTGTCTTTGGAGCCGTCTTTTTGGTTGTCTTGGGGGCTTTTTTCGAGGGGATGTCGACCATTTCCTCTTCGGGGATGGTGGCGTCGAGGGGCGGTATTTCGGCGTCGAGGTATTCCTCTTCGATGCCGCGCAGGTCTTCGTCGGTGGGCTCGAAGTCGTCGTCGGTGGGCTCATCGTCGTCGTCGAGGGTTTCGTAGCTGTCGAGCTCGTCGGTGTCTTCGTCGTCGCCGAGGGCTTCCTTGAGGCCTTCTTTGTCTACGCCGAGGGTGGCTTTCTTCTTCTTGTCCTCGTCGAGCAGGTCCTCGAAGTCGCCGTGCCGCAGGTGGCGTTCGCGGTGGCTGGGGTCGGCCTCTTCTTTGTCGAGGGCCTCGCTGAGGGGGGCGAATTCTTCCTCCTTGCCGTCGTCGGAGTCGTCGTCGAAGAGGGCTTTGTCGAGGTCTTCGCCGAGGGTGTCGATTTTGACCTCGAACTTGACCATGTAGACGGTGTCGGCGGTTTCGAAGGGGACAACAAAAATAGCCTCTCCGTTGGGCTTGACAAACTTTTGCAGGTAGTTGTTGTAGCCTTCGGGATAGGTTTCTTTGAATAGTTCTTTCAGGTCGTCAGAGAGGTTCTTGTAGCTGACAATCAGGTTCTTTTTGTGTCTTTTGGCAGTGGGCATGGCAGTAATATTTGAGTGCAATATTAGTAATAAATCTTTATATGGCCAAATTTTTTTTACGCCACCACGATTGATTCGTCGTCTTCGATGCGGAGGTTCTGCATGATGAATTCGCGGCGCTCGAGGGTGTTCTCGCCCATGTAGAAGCTGAGCACGCCGTTGGTGTCGAAGTCCTTGTGCAGCAGCACGGGGTCGAGGCGCATGTCTTTGCCGATGAAGTTTTTGAATTCGTCGGGGCTGATTTCGCCGAGGCCCTTGAAGCGTGTGATTTCGGCTCCCGGGGTGGCCTTGATGGCGTCGACGCGCTCCTCGTCGGTGTAGCAGTAGGTGGTTTTCTGCTTGTTGCGCACGCGGAAGAGGGGGGTCTGCAGGATGTAGACGTGGCCGGTTTGGATGAGCTCGGGGTAGAAGCGCAGGAAGAAGGTGAGCAGCAGCAGGCGTATGTGCATGCCGTCGACATCGGCATCGGTGGCGATGACGACGTTGTTGTAGCGCAGGTTCTCGATATCCTCGTCGATGTCGAGGGCGTTGTGCAGCAGGTTGAGCTCTTCGTTCTTGTAGACCTCCACCTTGTTGATGCTGTAGGTGTTCTTGGGTTTGCCGCGAAGGCTGAAGACGGCTTGTGTCTCCACATCGCGGCTTTTGGTGATGGAGCCGGAGGCCGAGTCGCCCTCGGTGATGAAGATGGTGCTCTCGAGGCGACGCGCGTGGTTGGTGTTGTAGTGCACGTGGCAGTCGCGCAGCTTGCGGTTGTTGAGGCTGGCTTTCTTGCCGGCTTCGCGGGCCACTTTCTTGATGCCTGCAATCTCCTTGCGCTCTTTCTCGTTGAGGTTGATTTTGGCCAGCAGGGCGTCGGCGGTTTCGGAGTGGATGTGCAGGTAGTTGTCGAGGTGGCGCTTGAGGATGTCGAGCACGTAGGTCTTCAGCAGGGGGCTGTCGTTGCTGCCGTCGGCTTTGTTGGGTTCCAGGTGGGTGGAGCCGAGTTTGGTCTTGGTTTGTGCCTCGAAGACGGGCTCCTGTATGCGCACGCAGAGGGCGCACACGAGGCCGCCGCGGATGACTTCAGGCGGATAGTCTTTCTTGATAAAGTCCTTGACCACACGGGCATAGGCCTCGCGGAAAGCGCTCTGGTGGGTGCCGCCTTCGGTGGTGTGCTGGCCGTTGACGAAGGAGTAGTAGTAGTCGTTGTTCTGTCCGGCAATGTGGGTGAAGGCGGCCTCGAAGTCGCCCTCCTTGATGTGGATGATGGGGTAGAGGGGGTCGCTCTGCAGGTTGTGCTCCAGCAGGTCGAGCAGGCCGTTCTTGGAGTAGTAGCGCTTGCCGTTGTAGGACATGGTGAGGCCGCGGTTGAGGTAGCAGTAGTTCCAGATGCGCTTCTCCACGTACTCGCTGATGAAGTGGTAGTTGCCGAAGAGTTTGCTGTCGGGGGTGAACTCAACCATCGTGCCGCTCTCGGTGCCTGCGGTGTCGTTCATGAGGCCGCTGTCGTGGATGAGCTTACCCTCGGCGAATTCGGCGCGTCGAGTCTTACCGTCGCGGAAGGCCTGCACGCAGAACCAACTGCTCAGGGCGTTGACGGCTTTGGTACCCACGCCGTTCAAGCCGACCGACTTCTGGAATACCTTGCTGTCGTATTTGGCGCCGGTGTTCAGCTTGCTCACAGCCTCCACCAACTTGCCCAAGGGGATGCCGCGGCCGTAGTCGCGGATGCTGACCTTGCGCTCGGCGAAGTTGATGTTGACTTCGATTTTCTTGCCGAAGCCCGAGGTGAATTCGTCTATCGAGTTGTCTATGACCTCTTTGATAAGCACATAGATGCCGTCGTCGTGCGACGAGCCGTCGCCCAGCTTGCCGATGTACATACCCGGACGCAGCCGTATGTGCTCCATGTCTTCCAGGTGCACGATGCTGTCGTCGTTGTAGTCGGCAGTGTTGGGAGTGGTGAATATAGTGTCTTCTTCCATAGTGTGTTATTCGTCAATCTTCATCTCCGAGCCCACTGCGTAGCCGCTCTTCTCGCCGGCGGCGGGGTCGGGGGCGTCGCCGTTGATGATGCGCACCTGTCCTTCGGGTACGCCTTGTTCCTCAAGGTAGCGCAGTATCTGCAGGTTCAGCAGGTCGTAGCGGCGCGCCACGGTGTCGTTGGCCGGTTCTGGCATGCGGCGCTCGAGGGTGAGCACAATAAGGCTGTCGCTCTGCGCCACGGTGGCCAGCTGGCCGAGGGTGTGGTACTGCTCCGAGGTGAGGCCATGTTGTGCGGGGTCGACAGCCATAAAGGCCAGGTCGTCACCGTTGAGCCCCAAGGCGTTGCCCAGGGCGCGAGCCGGCGAGGTGGCCACCTTGACAACCAGGTTGCCCAGTGTCTTCCACACCACCTTCATGTAGTTGAACTCGGGGTTGTCCACATCGCCCTTGATGGGCATGTCTATCAGTATCTTGTCGTCTTTGTCTTTCAGTATGTAGAGGGCCGCTTTGACGGGCAGCTTCAACTTGGCGTCCACATCCTTGCGGCGCTTGCCGACCTCGATTTTGTAGATGTCGAGGGTGTTCTTGCCGTTGAGGTTGCTGTTGTTGATGCTGTTGCGCGAGGTGAGGCTGAAGACACCGTCCTCGATGGGTTGTCCGATGTAGGCCAATGCCCAGGGGCTCAGCTGCTTCATGTCAAGTCCTTTGATGGTAAGGAAGAGGTCTTGGTGCTGCTTCCATTCGCTGATGTTGCCCTGCCAGCGCACCGCCAGGAGGCCGCCGCCCGGGAGCGTGGCGCGCAGTGTGGCGTTGTTGTCGCCCTGCGTGCTGAGGTCGTCGGCTTTGACCACCAGGTTGGTGACGGGGAAACGGAACTCTTCGGGAAGGGTGTGGTTGACATAAGTCAGCGCGCAGTTCTCCACCAGCAGGCGCCCCACATGCAGCTGCATGGGGTTCTTTTGGGGCTTTTCTGAGGTAACAGAGTCTTCGGAATGTTCAGAGACATCCGATGTGTCCAATGTCTCTTTTTTCTTCATCAGGCGGCTGATGTTCGTGTAGCCGTCCCACTGCTCGTAGGTGGCGGTGAGGCCGTCGAGGTGCACCTCGTTGATGTCGTAGCTGTTGGCGTCGAGGTTGATGTTGTTGACTTTGACGTTCAGCTCCTTCAAGCCGGCCACCTGTGCTTTCCCGGCCTGCAAGTCCACGTCGGACAAGGTCACGGTGGCGGCAATGTGGCTCTTCAGCAGTTCGGCGGTGCGTCCTTTGAGGCTGACGTGCGCCGCGAGGGTGCCCGCCACCTCGTCAAAGTCGATGATGTCTTTGATGTAGCCTTCCACGTTGCGCAGCGCAAAGCCGGTGAGGTCCACTTTGGCGTCGAGGTTGCCGCCGTCGGCGTCATAGTGGGCGTTGGCGTTGAGGTGTCCGCCCTTGTCGAAGTTCAGGTTCAGGCCTCCTTCGGTGCGCTCCTTGGCACCCATGACGAAGCCCGGCACGCGCAGGTTCACATCGGGCAGCTTCAGCTCCTTGTTGCCTTGCAGGTCGCGGTAGCCGAGGCTGGCGTGGCTGATTCGTATATTGTAGAACTTCAGCGTCCAATCGCTCGGGGTGGTGTCTTTCTCCTCGTCGGGCTTGTCGCTCTTGAAGTGCTCTATCAGGCTGCTGAAGTTGAAGCGGTCGCCGTCCTGCAGCACTTGGGCGTTGAGGCCGGCGAGGGTGATGTGGCGCAGGTTGACGGTCTTGAAAGGCAACTGCAGCAGGGCGGCGCGCACGTCGAGGGTGTCGAAGCCGGCGAAGACCTCTTTCCCGTTTTCTTCGTAAAGGTTGAGCCCCTGCACCTTGACACTGCCCGTCAGCAGGTTGACCCCCACGCGCTTCACTTCCACGTGGCGGCCGGTCAGTTTCTCGCCGTTGCGGTTGATATAGCTTTTGGCCACAGGACCCGCCACAAGCGACACAATGATGAGCAGGGCCAGCACGATGCCGACTACCCACAGCAATATTTTGATAATCTTTTTCATATATCAATTTTCGTAAAAGTGCATTTCGGTGAGGTATTGGTACACCGGCTCGGTGAGCAGGTAGCGCACATCGCGTCCGGCGGCAATCTGGGCGCGGATATAACTCGACGAGATGTCCATCATCGGCACGTCGACCATCGTCACGCTCGGATGGCTGCGCAGTTTGCAGTGCTCCGAGCCCGGACGAGGGTAGACGTAGAGGCGGTAATGCTCAAGGATATATTCGTAGTTGCGCCAGCGCTCGAAGGTGTCCAGGTTGTCGCTGCCCATGATGAGGCAGAATTCACGGTCGGGATATTTCTCGCTCAGGGCCGCCAGGGTGACCACCGTGTAGCTCGGTATGGGCAGGTGCATCTCGATGTCGCATGCACGCAGGCGGTAGTTGTCGTCGATGGCGCGGCGTACCATCTGCATGCGGTGATGGTCGGCCAGCAGGCTGCTACGCTCTTTCAGGGGGTTCTGCGGAGACGGCACCAGCCACACCTCGTCGATGCCCTCCTGCTGCAGCATTGTATTTGCAATGATGAGGTGCCCCACATGAATGGGGTTGAACGAACCGAAAAAGAGCGCGGTGCGTTTCATCAATAGTACTTATACGCTGTCTCTATCTTGATGTGGCGCAGTTTCTGTCCCTTGAAGGTGTAGATTTCGGCCACCTCGCCGGCGCCGCTGATGACCTTCAGCACCGCCACGTCGCTGGTGTACGATTTGGGGTACTTCTTGAAGAAGACCTTGAAGACGTCGTCTTTCGTCATGCCCACGTGCACGCCGTTTTCCAGCGTCACCTCGGGGTCGCGGATGTAGCCGCCCAGCAGCTCCACCTTCTTTGTCCAGATGCTGTAGTAGAGGTCGATGTAGCTGTCGTCGTAGCGCTTCATGCGGTTCACGCTCACCTCCATCGAGTCGTAGTACTTCTGGTAGCCTATCTCGCGGTACCAGCTCAGCTGGTTGTCCGTGATGTACTGCTCCACCGACGACCATTCGCCGAAGGGGTAGATGATGTACGACGCCAGCGAGTAAACCGTCATGGTGTCGGTGTAGACCTTGATGTCCTTGATTTGGTACTCGGGGCGGCTGAAGCTCATCATGCGCATGGCTTTGGCGCGCGATGCCACCTGCTGCGCGGACACCGTGCCCACCGCCAGCAACAGCATTGTAAGTGTGATAATCCGTTTCATGTATATATAATATTATCCTTCCCTTAACGGAGGACCCTGCCTTTTATTGTATTTGTATCTATATTTTTTTTGCATGTTGGCAGCATGGCCCCAATCGTTCCTTGGTCATACAACACCCGTTCTTTGGTCGTTCTTTGCTTTTTTCCAAAGAACGACCAAAGAACGGGCATAGAGTGACCGGAGAATAGTCGGTGTCAGCGGGCCGTTCAGCCGGCGATGGCGAAGGCCACGTCCATCATCTTGGTGAAGGTGGTTTGGCGCTCCTCCGCCGTGGTGGCTTCGCCGGTCAGGATGTGGTCCGACACGGTGCAGATACCCAATGCTTTCCGTCCGGCACGGGCGGCGTTCATATACAGCATGGCTATCTCCATCTCCACGGCCAGCACACCCATCCGCTGCCAACGGTCGATGTGGCCGTTCTCGGTGTAGAAGGTGTCAGACGAGAGCACGTTGCCCACCATGTGGCGGTAACCCATGCGCTCGCAGGCCTCCACAGCCTTGCGGGCCAACCCGAAGTCGGCGATGGGCGCGAAGGTGCCGGGCAACTCATACTGTGCTGCATAGTTGGAGTTGGTGCAGGCTCCGGTGGCCACCACCAGGTCGCCCACATGGAGGGCCTCCTGGATGGCTCCGGCGGAGCCTACACGGATGATGGTTTGCACACCGTAGAAGTTGTACAACTCATAGGTGTAGATGCCTATCGAGGGGCCGCCCATGCCGTGTCCCATCACGCTGATGCGCTGTCCGTGGTAGGTGCCGGTGTAACCCAGCATGCCGCGCACCTGGTTGAAGAGTTTGGCGTCCTCCAGATAGGTCTCCGCCATGAATTTCACGCGCAGCGGGTCACCCGCCATGATGACGGTCTCCGCGATGTCGCCAAGCTTGGCCCCGATATGGGGAGTGGGTGTGTTGTTGGCCATATTACAGCTTGTCGTTGGAGCCGAGGACGTTGACAATCTTGTGGATGTACATCTTCTTCATGCTCTCGCGGGCGGGCTTGAGGTATTGGCGCGGGTCGAAGTGGTCGGGGTGCTCGGCCATGTGTTTGCGGATGGCGGCGGTCATGGCCAGGCGGCTGTCGCTGTCGATGTTAATCTTGCAGACGGCGCTCTTGGCGGCCTTGCGCAGCTGTTCCTCGGGGATACCTACGGCGGCCTTCAGGGCGCCACCGTTGGCGTTGATGGTGTCCACCTCGTCCTGCGGCACACTCGACGAGCCGTGCAGCACGATGGGGAAGCCGGGGAGCTTCTTCTCGACGGCTTCGAGCACGTCGAAGGCCAGCGGTGGGGGCAGCAGGCGACCCGTCTTGGGGTCGACGGTGCACTGCTCGGGTTTGAACTTGTAGGCGCCGTGGCTGGTGCCGATGCTGATGGCCAGCGAGTCGCAACCGGTGCGGGTGGCGAAGTCAATTACCTCCTCGGGCTTGGTGTAGTGGCTCACCTCTGAGGCTACCTCGTCTTCAACGCCGGCCAGCACGCCGAGCTCGCACTCGACGGTGACGTCATACTTGTGGGCATACTCCACCACCTGACGGGAGATCTTGATGTTCTCCTCGTAGGGCAGGGCGCTGCCGTCGTACATCACGCTGCTGAAGCCCATGTCGATGCAACTCTTGCAGGTCTCGAAGCTGTCGCCGTGGTCGAGGTGAAGCACGATCTGTGGGTTGGGGCAGCCCAGCTCTTTGGCGTACTCGACGGCACCCTCGGCCATGTAGCGCAGCAGGGTGGGGTTGGCATAGTCGCGGGCACCCTTGCTCACCTGCAGGATGACGGGGCTCTTGGTCTCGACAGCGGCCTGGATGATGGCCTGCATCTGCTCCATGTTGTTGAAGTTGAAGGCGGGGATAGCATAGCCGCCGTTGACTGCTTTGCGGAACATCTCGCGGGTGTTCACAAGGCCTATTTTCTTGTAATCTACCATAATACTATTGTTTGATTGTTTTATTGCTTGATTGTTTGATTGATTTTGAATTTGCAAAAATACAAAGATTATCTGATATGGCCAAAAATATTTTCGGAGACCAACGAAAACGCCCTGCCAAAACGAGGTCTGGCAGGGCGTAGGGCATTTGTTTGGCTCACATAAGGGAGGCACTAGGGCTCTTCCAGAAGGTGGTAGACATAAACCGACGGTTCGCATATATATGTCAGGGTGGTGTCCTCGGGGTGATAGGTGAATTCCAGGGGATATTCGTATCCGTAAAGGACACCTGTCAACATGGAGGCATCGAAGGTATAGGTCATCGGGTAAGTCTCCACACCGTAAGGGTCATCGTCATTGTAGATAAAATGCTCGTTGATGGTTCCTGTGCTATCTGTATGGAAACGCCAGATGCTGGTGTCGATGACATGCATCGTTGAAGTCCACCATTCGTCTTGAACCATTACCCATGATGTGCCCGTGAGCGTGAATTGCTCAGGCTCCGGTTGCGGTGTTGGTGTGGTGTCTTCTTTATGGCAGGCTGCGGTGGCTATTAGTGTCAGCACTGCGAAGAGTGCAAGGAGTTTTTGTGGGTGTTTCATTGTTCTTTGGTTTAGTTGGTTTTATCGGAATACTGCTACTTTGCGGGCAGGGCGGTTGCCGACTTTGACCATATAAACACCGGTGGGCAGTGCTTCGTTGCGGATGGTGCGGCCTGTGATGTCGAAGATACGAACCTTCTCGCCCTCGGCTCCCTCGACAATGATACGACCGTTGTGGGAATAGACCTTGATGTCGTCAGCCTCGGTGCCGTCGATGGATCCGCAGTTCTCAAACATCTTGTCGGCAAATTGACTCCAATAGGTGTCGTTGGACCAAGTGTTCAGGTCGCCGCAGGGGACATAGATGCGACCGATGCTGCCAATCTGAAAGAGTGGGCCATATTCCGTGATGGCGGGTGGATTGCCTGTAGAGAATATGATGTGTTCGAGGTTGGCACCGCTAAACACGGCATCGCCCAAGGTGTCGACAGGACCGTCAAAATAGACATACCGCAGGTTGTTGTTGCAAGCACCGAAGGCACATTCGCCAACTTTTCTCAGCGACATCGGAAGGTTGAGTTCCGTGATGTGGGTGCTGCTCATTTGCCCCATAGCCCAGAAGGCGTAGTCGCCAATCTCCTCGGCGGCATTTCCCCATGTGATGGAACTGAGTTTGATGCACGAATTGAAGGCCTCTTTGGGAATGACGCGCAGCGAGTCGGGGATGACGATGGAAGTGAGCGAATAGCAATGCTCGAAGGCCCCTTGCCCCATAGTGAGCAGCGTTTGCGGCATGGTGACGCTGGTGAGGCGGTCGTTTTCGGAGAAGGCTTTACGACCGATGGAGCGCAGGTGGGTGGGCAGGGTGATGGTGGTTATTTGGCAGCCGTTGAAGCAGTTGTCGAGGATGTCTGTCACCCCTTCGGGGATGTTGATATTCCGCACCCAGGTGTTGTTTTCAAAGCCGCCAAGCACTTTCACGTTGGGGTTGAGCGTGACGGTGGCTCCCGACTTGTGGCACGAAACCAACGTGTCGTAGTCGCTGCTGTAGAGCATCAAGCCGTCCATGATATAGTGGTTGTTTCCTGGGGCGATGCTGAGGTTGTCCATCTGTGGGCAGTAAGAGAAGGGGCAGAGGCCGATGCTGGTCACGGTGGAAGGGATGACAATGTTATTGACAGCCGAACAGCAGTTGAAGGCAAAGTCTCCTATGCTCGTAATACCTTCGGGCAGCGATACCGAAGTGATGTGGCTGTTGAAACCGAAAGCCATCTTGCCGAGATGCCGCACATGCAGCGGTACGCTGACAGAGCCGGAAACACCGGTGGGGACAATGCAGAGCGTCAGGCTGTCCTTGCTGTAGAGCCATCCGTCGATGGAGCGATAGTAGGGGTTGGCTTCGTCCGCCGTGACGCTCGTTAGGTTCCTGGCCCAGAAGGCACATTCGCCATACTCCTCGAAGCAGGCCGGCAGGTGCAGCGCGGTGACGCTGGAGTAGAGGAAAGCATGGTCTTCGATGGTGCGCAGTGAGTCGGGCAACTGCAGCGTGGTGAAGTTGCAGTTGTAGAAACAATACGACCCGATGCTGCGGATGGTGGGCGGCAGGGTGAGGTTGGTGATGGTGGTACAGCTCTCGAAGGCTGATGCGCTTAAGGCCGTTACTGTGAAGGTGGTGCCGTCGTGCTCCACCGTCTGCGGAATGGTGATGGTGCTGCCGCTGTAAGGGCCGTTGTATAGGTAGTAACGGCTCAAGACCTCCACGGTTTGCTC
>JAFZKV010000052.1 GCA_017551765.1 Bacteroidales bacterium | reverse complement strand
TTACTTCTTCAGGTTGGCGTACTCTTCGTTGAGGCCGTTGATGATTTCGTCGGTGATGTCCATGCCGGGGTTGAGGTACATGGTGGGGGAGTCGACGAAGGTCTTGCGCATGATGATGTCGAACTGCTGGTTGGCGGCATTGTACTCGCGGATGAAGGCGAAGATGGCGTTGAGCAGCTTGGTGTTCTCGGTGAGCTGACGCTCGGTGACTTTGCCGAGGAGTTCCTGCTCGAGGGTGCTCAGTTTCTCGGCACGCTGTTTCAGCTCGGCCTCTTTGGCCTGCTGTTGCGTGAGGGTCAGGGTGGAGCCCGTCTTGAGGTAGTTCTGGTAGTCGGCCTGGAACTGTGTCATCTGCTGTTGGTAGTAGCGCTCCTGCTGGTCGCGGTAGGCTTCAAGCTCTTTCTGCAGGTCAATGGCGTATTGGTACTTGGCCAGCAGCGTGTCGCTGTCGACATAGGCGATGGTGAGACCGCCCTCTTTCTGTAGCGGCGCGGTGGCGTCGACGTTCTGTTTGGTGTTGCCGCGCGAGGTGAAGTGCAGCACGTAGATTCCGATAAGGCCGAGCAGCAGCACGGCGTTGATTGCGATAAGGATTTTGTTTGTTTTCATTGTATATAATTATTCTTGTTCTCCAATGGTGTCTATTGCGCGTTGTACGCGGCGGATGGTCTCCTCTTTGCCCAGGAGCATGACGAGGGTCAGCATGTCGGGTCCCACGGTTTTGCCCACTACGGCCAGGCGCAGCGAGTTCATCACCGAGCCCATGTTCAGCTCGTTGCCTTTGATATAGTCCTCCAGGAGGGCCTGATGGATGGCGTCGTACTCGAAGGGGACGGTATTCAGTATCTCGATGACCTTGGCCATGTGGGTGGTCATGCCTGCTTTCCAGCGCTTCTTGATGGCGGCGGGGTCGTATTCCGTAGGAGCCTCGAAGAAGTAGCAGCAGGTGTCCCACAGTTCGCTGGGGAAGGTGATGCGCTCCTTCATCAGGGCGGCCACGCGCACAACATAGTCGCGGCTCGCGGTTATTCCGCGAGTGTCAAGCTCTTTCTGCAGGTAGTCGGCCACTTGCTCGTCGCTGAGCATCTGGAAGTATTCGTGCTGGAACCAGCGGGCTTTCTCGACGTTGAACTTGGCGCCGCTCTTGCTGATGTGCTCGATGCTGAAGAGCTTGATGAGTTCGTCCATCGTCATGATCTCTTGCTCGGTGCCAGGATTCCAGCCGAGGAGGGCCAGCATGTTGACCACCGCCTGCGGCAGGTAGCCGCGCTCACGGTAGCCGCTGCTGAGTTCACCGCTCTTGGGGTCGTGCCAATCGAGCGGGAAGACGGGGAAGCCCAAGCGGTCGCCGTCGCGCTTGCTGAGTTTGCCGTTGCCCTCGGGCTTGAGCAACAGGGGCAGGTGGGCAAACTGCGGAGCCTGCCAGCCGAAGGCCTTGTAGAGCATGACGTGCAGCGGTGCCGACGGGAGCCATTCCTCGCCACGGATGACGTGGGTAATCTCCATCAGGTGGTCGTCGACGATATTGGCCAGGTGGTAGGTGGGCATGCCGTCGCTCTTGAAGAGCACTTTGTCGTCGAGCAGTCGGCTGTTCATGGTGACATCGCCACGGATAAGGTCGTGGACGGTGATGTCGATGTTGTCGGGGAATTTGAAGCGCACCACGTAGGGCTCGCCGCTGTCGATGCGGCGCTGCACCTCGTCGGCGCTGAGGCTGAGGCTGTTCTCCATCTCCTGACGCGTGGTACAGTCGTATTGGAAGGTCTTCTTCTGCGCCTCATATTCCTTGCGTTTGGCGTCGAGGATTTCGGGCTTGTCGAAGGCGTAGTAGGCCCAGCCGTCGTTGAGCAGTTGCTCGGCGTATTGGCGGTAGAGGGGCTTGCGGTCGCTCTGGCGGTAGGGACCGTAGGGGCCGCCGATGTGCACGCCTTCGTCGAATTGTATGCCCAGCCAATCGAGGGCCTCGATGATGTATTGCTCGGCGCCAGGCACGAAACGGGTCTGGTCGGTGTCCTCGATGCGGAGAATCATTTTGCCGCCGTTCTGGCGGGCGAAAAGGTAGTTGTAGAGGGCGGTACGCACGCCGCCAATGTGGAGTGGCCCCGTGGGTGAGGGGGCGAAACGGACTCTTACTTGCATAAATGGTGTTTATTTGCTGATAGTGCCTAAACGGTAGGCGACAGAGAGCATTACGGCGTTGTTGTTGCCGTTGGGTATTTTTACGTTGATTTTCTTGTTATTGTTGCCCGATATATTGTTGTCGATGATGCGCAGCACATCCTCGCCCTCGGAGGTGGCCAGGAAGCCGTGGTCGAGGAACAGCGAGACGGTGAAGTCGCGGTACTCGTAGCTGAGGCCGATGATGGCGCCGAGGTCAAAGCGGTTGATGTGGTTGAAGACGGCGCGGTCGGCAGGGGTGCCGTTCACGTCGACGTCATAGTTGGCGTCATAGTTGGCGCTGTAGGGCGTCACCTTGCGGTCGGCATAGTTGCCGAAGAGGCCCACGCTGATGGCCGGACCGAGGTAGAAACCCACCACATGGCCAGCCTTGCGGATGGGCAGCTCCATGTGTACGCCGGCCAGGATGGGTATCTGGGCATACCAGGCATGGAAGGAGCCGGTGCGTATCATCAGGTCGTTGGCATACTCGTGTATCTCCTCGAAGTTGCTGCCGCGGTGGATGAGGTTCAGGCCTGTCTGCAGGTAGAATATCTCGGCCAGCACACTCTGGCTCTTGGCGAAGGTGTAGTCGATGTAGCCACCGACATTCAGGCCAAAGACGGGCGATTTGGTGATCAGGTCGTCCTGGATGGTGGCGGTGCCGATGCCCACCTTGACACCGTAGTCGCCAAATTGCGCGTGGGCACCCATCATGCCCATCAGGCTCATTAAGACCAATAAAAATGCCTTCTTCATATTTTTAGTTTTTACTTTTTACCTTTTAGTTTCTCAGAGTTTTCTCTCAATGAAATCAGTCATCAACTGGTAGAGGTTCAGGCGGGTGTTGCCTGTGGCGTCGTAGATGCTGTGGTTCTTGTTGGGGTAGATGCGGAACTCGAACTGCTTGCCGGCCTCTTCGAGCTTCTCCACCATCTCGGCGCTGTTCTGGAAGTGCACGTTGTCATCGCCGGTACCGTGGATGAGCAGGTAGTTGCCCTTCAGTTGGTTGGCGAAGTTGAGGGGCGAGTTCTCATCGTAGCCCTTGGCGTTGTCTTTGGGCAGGCCGAGGAAGCGCTCGGTGTAGATATTGTCGTAGTAGCGCCAATTCATGACGGGAGCCACGGCGATGGCCATTTTGAAGACGTCGTTGCCCTTCAGCAGCGAGAGGGTGGAGAGGTAGCCGCCGAAACTCCAGCCCCAGATGCCGATACGGTCCTTGTCGACCCAGCTCTGCTGACCCAGCCATTTGGCTGCCTCGATGGCGTCCTCGCACTCCATGCGGCCCAGGTCGCCGTAGGTCTGCTTCTTGAAGTCGGCACCGCGTCCGCCGGTACCGCGACCGTCAAAGCAGAAGACCACATAGCCCTTCTGCGCCAGCATGCTGTACCAGAAGAAGTCGCTGTAGCCCCAGCTGTCGGTCACCTGCTGGTTGCCAGGACCGCCATAGACGTAGATGAGCACGGGGTGCTTTTTGGTGTTGTCGAAGTTCTTGGCTTTGATGGTGTAGTAGTTGAGCTTTGTGCCGGTCGAGGTGGTGAAGGTGCCGAACGTCTTATAACTATTATGGTAATCCATCCGATATCCCCAATACCCTTCGTTGTCTTCCAGCACCTTTATCAACTTGCCGTTGGCATCGTGCAACGTGTATCTGGGGGGATTGAGTGAAGCGCTATGGGTGCAGATATAGTATTTGCAACCGTTGCTGAAGGTAGCGTTGTAGGTGCCGTAGGCGTATGATTCCTGTTTGGGCTCCACAATCTGGTTTTTTACATCTCTCATCAAGCCATATGAGTAGTTGAGGCACTTCTTGTTCTTGCCGTCGAAGCCGATGACAAAGAGGCTCTTGTAGATGGGACCATGCTCGCGGCTGGTGTAGTAGAGGCGCTGGTTCTTGACATCCACGCCGGGTACGTCGCAGACCTCCCACTCGCCACTGGTCACCTGCTTGACCAGCTTGCCGTCCATGCCGTAGAGGTAGATATGTCTGTATCCGTCCTTCTCGCTGGTGATGAGCATCTGCTGCTGAGCCTTCTTGCCTTTACCCACGGTGATGAACTGCCAAGTGTCGGGCACCTCCACATAGGCCTTGTCCTGCTCCTCATAGAGGACGGTGACCTTGCCGTTGCCGTCGGTGGCGGCCACGGTGAGTATCTGCATGGTGTTCTGCAGACGGTTCATCACCATGAACGCCAGCACCTCAGGGTTGTTGGTCCATTGGAAGCGGGGGATGTATTCCCACTCCGACAGGTCGGTGC
>JAFZKV010000051.1 GCA_017551765.1 Bacteroidales bacterium | reverse complement strand
GTTCTGGCAGTGGGCTTTCTGCTGCTGTGGCTCGAAGCGTCGGGCATGACGGGCGCCATCGAAGCCAAGCAGAACCTGACGGCCACGGTGGCCGGCGTGGGCGACGGCGTGAACAACATTGCCACCGCTATGGGGGCCGACGAGATTGTCAACTACGGCGTGTCGGAGATTTCCCAGAGTATTAACGACCGCATCGAGCGCACTGCCAACCGCACCATCATCATCTGCATCATCCTGATGGTGCTCACCTCGGCGCTGACCTACTTCATCACCGAGCGCACCATGCAGGACGTGAGTGGCCGCCGAGGCCCCTCGCGCCGACGCGACGACGGTGAGGGCTACAGCACCAACACCCGCTACGAGGACTTCTGATTGGGAAAACAAACAAAAATAAATCAACAAATAAACACACATTACTATGTCAAATCACCTTATCATCGGATTAGGCGGCACCGGCGGCAAAGTCCTGCGCGAGTTCCGCAAACGCATCTACGAAGAGTTCCGCACCACCGAGCCCGGCCACGGCCTGCACCTCGACTACGTCTATGTCGACTCGTCGCCCGCCGACCTCAACGACCGCAAGGATTGGAAGGTCATGGGCAAGAGCGTGCACCTGGGCGAAAGCCAGAAAGTGAACATCAACGGCATCAACGCCTCGATGCTGGAGAACATCAACATGTATCCCGGCCTACAGGCCTTCCTCAACCCCGAGGACGTCCGCATGATGCGCGACAAGATGGGTCCGCTGATCAGCGCCGGCATCGGCGGTCAGCGCCGCCGCTTGGGCCGTACCCTGATTGCCAATAACCTGAGCGACAAGAACAACACGCTCAACTTCGAGAGCGTTGTGCGTGGCGCCGTCAAGCGCCTGCAGCAGGACAGCGGCGAGAGCGATGTTACGTTCCACATCTGCGCCGGTTTGGCCGGCGGTACGGGTTCCGGCTCCATTGTCGACGCCGTCACCCAGATACGCACTTGGTTCCCCTACAATCAGGACACCAAAGCCTTCAAGATGCGCCTGATGGTGTACATGCCCGAGCAGACGATGGTCCACACCGACCACGACGCCGGCTTCTACCAGGCCAACGGCTATGCCGCCCTCACCGAGCTCAACGCCATGAGCGTGGGCAGCTACAAGCCCGTCGACGTCAAGGGCGAACGCGACATATTCAGCGGCCAGGTGCAGCGCCTGCTGCAGAACCAGGAGCCCTTTGAGGCCTGCTACATCTACAGCAACGTCAACGAGCGCGGCAAGGTGCTCGAGCTGGGTCATGCGCTGCCAGCCGTGGTGGCCGACTTCCTGTTCCAAACCGTTGTGGCCAGCACGTTGGCCGGCGGCCAGGGCAAGATGGCCCGCATGGAAGGCTGCGAGAACGAAGGCGCCGGCCCCGAGGTGGATCAGTCGGGTGCCCGTACCCGTTCGCGCAAGTTCCTCAGCTTCGGCATCACCCGCGTGGCCTATCCCGAGAGCGAGGTGCGCGAATTCGTCACCTACAGCTACGCCACCCAGGCTGCCAAGCAGCTCACCTATAACTATTGGCTCGACGGCCAGGGCTACAGCGAACGCACCCTCGACGAGGTGGGCTCCGGCTATGTGGAGGAAATCAAGAGCCCGAAGAACCGCGGCTCGCTGATGCTCGACAACAGCCACCTGATGCTGTCGGAGATGATTATCGAGAACGACTCGAGCAAGAAGTGGAAAGAGCTTGACAACACCTGGGCTACCCGTACCGCACGCGAGGTGAACGACATCATGCAGACCGTGGCCGACAAGAAGACGTGGGTCAACGAGCTCTCCGAGCGCTGCAAGAACTTCTTCGAGCGCGACTTCCGCAACCAGGGCGTCAAGACCTTCTATGCCAACCAGCGTAAAGAACTGAAGGCCTACGCCAAGTTTATCCGCCGCCACATCGAGAACAAGATGTTCACCGATTGGGCCACCGGCAACAAGTCGATGCTTGAGATTGAGAAATACATCGGCATCCTTATCGGCGACTGCAACGAGCGCATGGGCAAGTTCACCACCCAGAAGTCCAACTTGGCCAACGAGGCCCTGCCCAAAGCCATCGACGAGATGAAGTTGCAGAAGATTGAATACGACAACATCGGCTGGCTGCGCGATGCCATCACCGGTGCCTCGGGCAAGATCTTCGGCCGCTACCAGACCGCCATCAGCGACTACTATACCACCGCCACCCGCATGGAAGCCTACGACTACGCCAAGGAGCTGCTCGGCGAAATCGTGCTTGAACTGAGCAAGATGCAGGAAGGTGTGCGCGCCTTCAAGGACCGCATCTCCGAAATCAACGTCGAGGTGGAGAAACAGGCTGCCAGCAAGTGCAAGACCCACGAGGACGAGGACGAGTCGAACATCAAGAAGTACGACCCCGAGAAGGTGCGCATGATTGTGCGTCAGTACACCGCCAACCGCGAATATCAGGAACAGACGGCCCAAACGGTGCGCAACGCCCTCATTGCCAACCTCGGCGAGGACGGCGAGCGTTCGTTTGCCAACCTGTATGACAAGACCGACTTCAACAGCGTGAGCGACACCGTGCTCGACATCTGCACCGACAACGCCGTCAGCGCTATGGAGGAGACCGCCAAGAGCGACCCGCTGAGCCGCATGGTGGGCGTCAACATCCTTGACAAGCTGAAACAAGAACTCACCAGCGAGGACCGCATGGAGCAGTTCGTCAAACAGATTGTGCAGAACGCCAGCACCTATGTGCAGTTCAACTCCCAGGAGAAGAGCAAGGTCATCGCCGGCAACACCGGTGCCATGATGAGCATGGTGCAGGTGAGCATCCCTGCCGCCGACGAAAGCACCCAGGCCTTCCGCAACCAGCTGGTCGACGCCTTCATGAAAGCTGTCCCGGGCTTCACGCCGCAGGATGTGTCGACCCACTACAAACCCAACGAGATTGTGTGCGTGTGCGTCAACGCCGGCTTCCCGCTGCGCTACTTGGCCAACATGGTCACCCTGCGCGACAAGTATGAGCGCCTGCTGGCCGCCCCCGACGGCGCCTTCAACCGCATGGTGCTGCACACCGAAAGCGGCCTGCAGTTCCCCGCCCTCTTCGAGAAGGACAGCCGCGACATTCGCAAAGAGATTATCAAACCTCTGATGCTGGCCTACACCCTCGGCCTCATCCAGGAGCAGCAGAACCCCACCACAGGCGAACGCTTCTCGGCCATGAAGAAGAAAGATGTCTTCGGCAACGACGAGTGGACTCCGCTCGGAAAGACCTTCGCTTCGGTGTGGGAAGCCCTGTCCAACGACTACGGCAAAGCCGTCGAACTGCAGAACCTGGTGCAGCGCACCTTGCAGACCGAGGCTCGCAGCAACGACCAGAAGGCTGCCCTGAAACCCATCCTGGGACAGGTGCTCTCCACCCTGGTGAAGGACTCGCTCTGCGAAGGCAACGAATTCCATCCCGAGTTCCAGAAGTACAAGAACCTCGCCATCGAGATTCTCAACAACGAATTAAAAGAAGCATAAATTAAACACATACATTAACTATGGCTATCAAGAAAGGTATCTGCAAGAACTTTGACAACTGCAGCCTTGCAGACAATAATGAAATCCAAGAGGTAGATTCTACCGAATTCAAATGCCAGGAGTGCGGCAAAGACCTGCACGAGCTGGAAAACGTAAAAGTAACGCCCGGCAAAAGCAAACTGCCCCTGATTATTGCGGCAGCCGTCGTGGTACTCGGCGGCGGTGGCGCCGGCGCCTACTTCGGCCTCAACGGAAGCTCGAAAGCGGAAGCCGTCACCATCACCCTCGACCAAAACGAGATGAAGCTGAAGGCCGACGAAAACGCTACTCTCACGGTCTCCACGACCCCCGAGAAATATGCCAAGAAAGTTGTTTGGACCTCGGACAACGAGGCTGTGGCCACCGTTGAAAGCGGCATCGTAAAAGCCCACGACAAAGGCACGGCCAACATCACTGCCACTGTGCAGCCCAAGAAAGGCGAGGCCGTTTCGGCTTCCTGCCAAGTGACCATCAGCAAGAGCGGCAACAATGGTGGTGGCAGCACCGGAGGAAACGGTGGCGGCACCCAAACCGGCGCCAAGAACCTTGGCTGGGCCAACTATAGCGGTCCTACCCAGGGAGGCGTCCCCCACGGTGTGGGCGGCTCACTGAAAATCACCCAGAGCTACAGCATTGACCTGAAGGACGGTCGCGGCTCGACTCTTGAAGTGAGCGCTGGCGAGACCATCGAGAACACCAAGTTCGAGAACGGCCGCCTGCGTGCCGGCGAACTGCACCGTGCCGATGGCACCCGCAAGTGGTTCAATATCTAAGTAAAGTGGACACCAAACGTTTAATGACTACCTTCGTCCTGAGCCTCCTGCTCCTTGTAGGAGGCTCGGCGACGGCTGTAGCCCAGACCGGCGTGGAGCGCCAGCACTACCGCTTCCTGGAACGCTTGACCGAAGGCTATGCACAGGGAGAGATACAGGGCAAGCCGGTGGACACCTACCTGCGCGAGGAGAAGATTGCCTTCCTGCAAGGCGGCTTCAGCCAACTGCAAGCGGCATTGGCCGACACTTCGGCAATGGAAATCAGCCTTGTTGATGGCAAACGCTATGCGGTGAGTTTCTTCCGTGGCGACCAACGCACGGTCATTATCAGTTATCCTGCCTCCTACCAGCTTATCCTCGGCACCACACTGATGGAAGCCGAGAACCGGCTGTTCGAGGACGTGTGGCGCACCCCTATACCTAAAGCGGAGGAACACCAAGTGGTTGAAGAACTGCTGCAACAGATGGGCTCGAGCGCCGTCTACCTGCTGGCAGGCTCCAGCTACGTTTTGCCCGAACTGAACACCAACCGCTATTATGTCAAGAATGAGCAAGGCAAGTTTGAACTGCTATACAGCGAGGACCTGCCCTTGGAGACTATGGCCAACCTGGCCACCGGCACCGACATTGACAACCAGCTCATGCTCGACATACGCATGGTGAAATATGGCTACCGCACTGAGGATGCCACCGTGCCGCTGCGTCAGTGGGTGGCTTTCGGCATCGAGCAAGGCTGCACCCCATTCTTCGGCGTCATCAGTTCGGAGGAGGGCAAAGTGGTCTGCGAGTACGTAATGCAGAACGAGGCCCTCGGCTATGCCCACGTGATGAAGTTCGAGTTCAACCCCGCTATCCTTGTCGACCGCAAGGGCAACATGAGTGCGCGGCTGAACAGCTATGTACCTATTTCCAATGTCAAATCATTATTTAAGGAAAATGAATATAAATAAATACAAAAGAATGGCCCTCGTGGCCGCAGCATTGCTTATAGGGTTCTCGGCCACGGCCCAGACCACCTCGAAGCAAATCAACCAGATTAAGCGCAGCCCCCTCTACCTCTACGCCGAAGCGACCATGGAGAGCGAGACGGAAGCGCAGAGCGTGGCCTACGAACTGCTGCTGCAGCAAGTGCAGGAGTACATTGCCTCGAGCAAATCGCTCAGTGCGGCCGACAACGTGCTTATAAAGGATGTAAAGACCAAAGGTGAATCGCTCAGCATGATGCGCGGCGAGATGCACCGCGTGTTTGTCTACGTCAAGAAGTACGACATCGAGGCGGTCAGCAACACCGTGGCGGTGAACAACAACACCAACACAGCAGTGAACCTGCCTGCCCAAGGTGCTACAACCACCACCCAAAGCACCCCTGTGCCGACCGTCACCGAGACTCCAGCTCCCGCCCAGCCGACAAGTCAGCCGCAACAGCAACAGCAGCCTGCTGCCACAGCCACTACCACCGGCAAGGTGGAGTCGCCCCTCACGGGATGGCAACAGATGGCGATGGTGTCGCTGCTCGAGTGCCCCGACATGACGTCGGTACGCGCCAAATTGAACCGTCTGAAAGCCGAATACAAAATCAAGCGTTACGGCAATGCCGACAACTGCCCTTCGGCCACCGATGCCTATTGGGCCATCTTCGACGGCAGCGGCAAGCTGGTGACCATCCTCGGCCCCGGCACCACACAGCGCATCGACTACAAGAACATGCAATATTCCTCGCTCAGCGAGTACAAAGGTATGAACGCACTTTGGTTTAACTTAGCAAAATAACAACAAAGATGAAAAAGATATTATTAGCATTGGCCATGCTGCTTCCCTTAGCCCTGCACGCCCAGGACGAAGTGGCTTTCGAGTTCTCCGATGGCATCAACGGCAACATCAAAGCCACCATGGAGCAGAACACCGCACGCCTGCTGACAGCCATCAATCGCGCCGAGTCGAAAAACGCCGACATCAACTACAGCGGCATCGGCATCGACAACCTTGCATCACAGAGCATCGGCATGATGTGGAACAACGTCCACTTCCGCGTGGTCGACGACGATATCGTGGAGCACTGCCTCCGTGTCAAGTCCAGCTCGGGTGCCGTCATCGGCTACCAGGTGCGCAACATCGCCGTGGAGATGAAGCCCCTCGACAACTCCTATGTGGGCGACCGCAACCAGGAGGTCTGCATCAACTATGACCGCAACGGCAAAATCAGCGACTTCAACATCACGATGGGCATGCAGCAGTACCTGCGCATCATCAAGGAGGGCGAGAAACTGAACGACATGGACCGCCGCATGCAGATACTGCATTGGGTGGAGCAGTTCCGCAACGCCTACTGCCAGAAGGACATCAACTTCATGGAGAACGTCTTCAGCGACGACGCCCTGATTGTCACCGGCAAAGTGGTCAAGCGTGAGCACACCGACATGAAGCCCATCAGCGTGGAGTACACCACCCAGGGCAAGCAGCAGTACCTCGCCGGCCTGCGCCGCGTGTTCAAGAACAACGGCTACATCAACGTCAAGTTCGACGACATCGAGATTGTCCGCCACGGTGCCAAGCCCAACTACTACGGCGTCACGCTGAAGCAGGGCTGGTTTACCAAGAACTACAGCGACGAGGGCATCGTCTTCATCGTCTGGGACTTCACCGACGAATTCCAACCCAAAATCATGGTCCGCACCTGGCAGCCCATGCAAATCGACGACAGCGAGGTCTTCACCCTCAACAACTTCAAACTTAACTAACTTCGCATCATGAAGAAAGTACTGATAGCAGCCTTTATGGTCCTGCTTGCCTCCGTCGCCTTCGCCCAGGAGCTGAAGGTGCTTGAGTTCCGTGCCGACATGACCATGACCGACGCGGTCAAGTACCCCAAGGAGGATGCCAACGGCGTGCGCTGCGGCCTCATCCGCATGGGCCTTGTCATCCCTGACGCACAGTTCGAGGGCGACATCATCTCGTCCGAGTACAAGGACGGCGAGTGGTGGGTCTACATGATGAAGGGTGCCAATTGGATTACCATCAAGACCAAGAAGTACCTGCCCCTGCGCCACGAATTCGACCCCATCGAGAGCAACGTCACCTACGTGATGAATATCGAGCGCCCCCAGATAGCCTACGACGGCCCCACAGGCACCGTGAAGATTGAGAGCAACATCAAGGACGTGGACGTCTATGTGGACGGCGAGAAGATGAGCAGTGTGGCTCCCTACGAGTACAAAGGACCCGAGGGCAAGCACGACATCGAACTGCGCGCCAAAGGCTACAACGACGAGCGCCAGACCGTGGACATCCAGCTGAACAAAAAGATTACCTGCAGCATGACCATGCACGCCGCCGGCACCTTCTCGCTCGACGGCATCAGCTACGAGATGGTCAAAGTGACTGGCGGCACCTTCACTATGGGCACCACCGAAGTGCTGAACAAGGCCAACTTCAACGTGGCCACGCCTCACGACGTGGTGCTGCGCAACTACAGCATCGGCGCCACCGAGGTGTCGCAGGCTCTGTGGGAGAAGGTGATGGGCAGCAACCCCTCGGTCTACCAGGGCGAGCCCAACCGTCCCGTGGAGAACGTCACCTACGACGACTGCCTCGAGTTCATCAAGCGCCTCAACGCCCGTTGCGGCACCCACTTCCGTCTGCCCACCGAGGCCGAATGGGAGTTCGCCGCCCGTGCCCGAGGCACCAACGATGGACAGAAAGCCCCCAAAGGCTCCATCTACAAGACCAACACCCCTGGCCTTGTCTCGGCCTGCGGCGAAAACGCACTGAAGATTAAAGGCATGGCCGGCAACGTGGCCGAATGGTGCTCCGATTGGTTCGGCTACTACCCCACCGAACGCACCGTCAACCCCACGGGCCCCGACCGCGGCTGGCACCGCGTCATCCGCGGCGGTAGCTATGACACGCCCACCGACTACCCGCTCCGTGCCACCACCCGCAGCCACATGGACCCCAACGACTCGTCGCCCACCGTGGGCTTCCGCCTCGCCATGGACGATTGATAGCTGCAAGAAAACAACAACGAACAATACAAAACAATACAAACAATTTAAAACAACACCACTATGAAGAAAGTATTCGCTTTTGCGCTGTTGGCGCTGATGGGTATGTCGTTCTGCTATGCCCAGTACACCAAGGAGAAAGTTACCGTCGCCGTCGGCGAGTTCACCGGCAAGAATGCTGCCGCCATGCGCTCCGCCGCCTTGACCGCCATGCCCACCTGCCGCGTCAATGCCGTTGACCTGAACAACGTCGACAAGGACAAAGTGGACTACATTATCACCGGCCGCATCGCCGACCCCACCACCGAGAAGAAAACCAGCACCCTGACCGGTGACTATTGGGCTACCACCGTCAACTTCAACCTGCAGATCACCGACGCCCGCACCGGCAAAGTGATGGCTACCCGTGACGCCAGCAGCATCGGCACCGACAACGGCAGCAAAGACGCCTCTGTCAACGACGCCCTCAAGTTCCAAGACCAGGATATGCGCCGCCTTATCGACAAGGGTTGCCCCGTGCGCGTTCCCATCGTGGGCATCAACGAAACCAAAAAGGACAAAGCCAACACCGCCTACATTGAGGGTGGCGAAATGATTGGCGTCTGCGACGGCCTCTACTTCGACGTGCAGGTCGAGACCGAAATCGCCGGCAAGAAGGTCTACAAGACCATCGGCACCGCCAAGGTGAAAGAGGTGATGGGCGAGGAAATGTCCGAAATCACCATCACCAAAGGCAACAAGGAAATCAAGGCTAACTTCGACGAAGGCATCCAGATGGTTGTCACCTCCAAAGAGGAGCCCTGGCTGCACTTCTAAACAACACACATTATGAGGAAACTCCTAACATTGGCCGTTCTGGTGCTGTCGCTGTTCTCGGCGGCAGCCCAGAACTCCTATGACGGAAAAGTCGTGCTACTGGAGCACAAAGGCAAACAGGCCCTCTTCACCGTCGAGGTGGAGGTGGACAAGAAAGGCGACATCGAAGCCTGCGCAGGCGAAGCGCTGATGTACATCCTGCTCACCGAGGGCGTGCCCGGCATCAACAATGGCGAGAAACTGATGCAGAAGGAGAACAAGTATTGGCTCGCGCACACCTTCTTCACCGGCAAGAACGCCCCCTACAAGCCCCACATCGCAGGTGCCCAGCTCGAAGCCGAACCCCGCCAAACCCCTACGGGACGCTATCGCGGCTCGGTCTACATCAACCTCAACTACGACGCGCTGCTCCGTCAGCTCGTAGGCTACGGCGTCCGCAACAAGTAGTAACTCCGGCTTTTCGACTATCGGACAACCTCTGTTTAACTACTGTTTAACTACAATTCTTAGTTAAACAGTAGTTAAACAGAGGTTAAATTATAGTTTAAAGGGCGGCCTGAATAGCCATCTCGTACAGCTCGGCAGGGCTGATGCCCATTGCCTTGGCCTGCTTGGGCACGATGCTCTCGGCACTCTGTCCCGGGATGGTATTCACCTCCAGGAAATAAAGTTCGTCGGCCTTCATGTCGTGAATGAAGTCGAAGCGCACGATGCCACGGCAGCCCAGCAAGTCGTAGAGCTGCGACGAAACCTCTTGAATATGCTTTGAAATACGCTCGTCGACCTCGGCGGGCGTCACTTCGTTACTGAAGCCCTGATACTTGGCCTCGTAGTCGAAGAACTCGTGGCCTCCCTTGGGGATAATCTCGGTGATGGGGAAGACCAGCTTCTCGCCGTCGGCCTTGCGGAACACGCCGCAGTCGAATTCGCGCCCCTTGATGCACTCCTCCACCAGCACGGCATGGTCCTCGGTGAAGGCCTCGCGGATGGCGGGTAGCAGGTCGGCCTCATGCTTCACCTTGGTGGTGGCCACACTGCTGCCGCCGGCGGCCGGCTTAACGAAGACCGGCAACGTCAGCGTGAAGAAAGCCGTGTCCTTGGGCTCCTCGTTAAGCAAAATAGACTTGGCCACCTTGACAATGCCGAAACTCTTCACCACAGGGTTGCAAAAACCTTTGTGAAAGGTGAGGCTTGAGGTGTAGAAGCCGCAGGTGGTGTACTTCACGCCCAGCACGTCGAAATAGCCCTGCAGCACACCGTTCTCGCCTGGGTTGCCGTGGATGATAATAAAGGCCAGGTCGAAGTGGATTGTTTGATCGCCTGATTGCGTGATTGCTTGAATAGTGAAGTTACCGCGGTCCACGGGGCGGTGCTCTTCCCCGTCGAGCCAATACCAACCCTCACGGTCAATGACAATCTTATATACATTATATTTATTATGGTCCAGCTGACCGTACACCTGGTTGCCGCTGGCGATGCTGATGTCGTGCTCGCCGCTGTAGCCACCCATCACAAGTGCAATGTTCTTTTTCATATTATTCCTATTTATAATTCCATAACGTCACCCTATGCCCATTTATTGTGTCCGCCCCTTCTCCAACTGTTCAACAGCAGTTCTTCAACAGTTCTTCAAGAAAAAGTTGAAGAACTGTTGAAGAACTGTCGTCGAACAAATGAAGAAGAGAGGGAGCCAACACCGACCGTTCAATGGCAGTTCAACGGTCGTTCAACGGTCGTTCAACGGTCGTTCTTCGCTTTTTTCCAAAGAACGACCAAAGAACGGCCATTAAACAACCGTCAAACAGCAGGGGTTGGTGCGGGATGCAGGGGGATGTGGCGCTCCTGCTTGTGCTGCTTGCGGTTGAATTGAGCCTGCTGGCGGACGGCGCCGACCATAGTGGCGCGCTGGAAGTGCTCCCACACGATTTCGACGGCCAGGTCGGAGGGGTGGCACATGTCGGG
>JAFZKV010000050.1 GCA_017551765.1 Bacteroidales bacterium | reverse complement strand
TCCTTGGTAAGGATGAGGTCATGAGTTCAAAGCCCATCATCGGCTCCAGCACCGGAGAAATCCGGTTTATTTTTGTAACAACTTTACGCATAATATTATGGCAAAAGAAACATTCAAAAGGGATAAACCCCATGTAAACATTGGCACTATCGGCCATGTTGACCACGGTAAGACCACTCTGACCGCCGCCATCACCAAGGTGCTGGCCGAGAAGGACCCCACTCTCGCTGAGATTAAGTCCTTCGACTCCATCGACTCGGCTCCCGAAGAGAAGGAGCGCGGTATCACCATCAACACCGCTCACGTTGAGTATCAGACCGCCAAGCGTCACTATGCTCACGTCGACTGCCCGGGTCACGCCGACTATGTGAAGAACATGGTTACCGGTGCTGCCCAGATGGACGGTGCTATCCTCGTCGTCGCCGCTACCGACGGTCCCATGCCCCAGACCCGTGAGCACATCCTGCTTGCCCGTCAAGTTGGTGTGCCCCAGCTCGTTGTGTTCCTGAACAAGTGCGACCTTGTTGACGATCCCGAGCTGCTCGACCTCGTCGAGATGGAAGTCCGCGAGCTCCTGAGCTCCTATGACTTCGATGGTGACAACATCCCCATCATCCGTGGCTCCGCCCTCGCCGCCCTGAACGGTGAAGACCCCAACGGTATGGGTGTCACCGCCGTCAACCAGCTGATGGATGCTGTTGACGAGTGGATTCCCGAGCCCGTGCGTCAGAAAGATAAAGACTTCCTGATGCCCATCGAGGACGTGTTCTCCATCACCGGTCGCGGCACCGTCGCCACCGGCCGTATCGAGACCGGCGTCATCCACACCAGCGACCCCGTCGACATCATCGGTATGGGTGCTGAGAAACTGAAGAGCGTCGTCACCGGCGTTGAGATGTTCCGCAAGATCCTCGACGAGGGTGAAGCTGGCGACAACGTGGGTCTGCTGCTCCGCGGTATCGACAAGAACGAGATCCGTCGTGGTATGGTTATCGCCAAGCCCGGCTCGGTGAAACCTCACCACAAATTCGAGGCAGCCGTCTATATCCTGAAGAAAGAGGAAGGCGGCCGTCACACTCCGTTCCACAACAACTATCGTCCTCAGTTCTACTTCCGTACGACTGACGTCACCGGTACCATCATGCTCCCCGAGGGCCGCGAGATGGTCATGCCTGGCGACAACCTGACGATCACTGTGGAGCTGATTGCCGACATCGCCCTGAATGAGAACCTCCGCTTCGCTATCCGCGAGGGTGGCCGCACGGTCGGTTCGGGTCAGGTCACGAAGATCCTCGACTAAGAAAGCAACACTCATGGAGCCGTGCGCGCACGGCTCCATACAGGGGCATAGTTAAATGGTATAATGGCGGTCTCCAAAACCGTGGTTGGGAGTTCGATTCTCTCTGCCCCTGCCAAGAAAAAAGAAACTAGTTTAAAAAATGTCAAAGTTTGGTGAATATGTGAAGTCGAGCTACGACGAGTTGGTGCACAAAGTGTCGTGGCCCACGTTCAAAGAGTTGCAGAGCAGCGCCATCGTGGTGGCTGTGGCAGCTATCGTTATCGCCCTCGTGGTCTTCGTCATGGATGTCGTCTTCGGCGTCCAGGGTTGGGGCTGGAAGGGATTGCTTGGATACTTCTATCAGATATTTGGATAAGCCTGTGACATCACAGCAACAAGGAGTCTTGCTTCCCAAATCTTTTTGAGGCTCCCGCGCTTGATCCCAACGTATCGGAAAAGAGTATATTTTCACTGTCCTTTTTAACCAGAAACAATGGAACAGCAGGAGAAAAAGTGGTATGTCGTCAGGGCAATCAGTGGCAAGGAGAAGAAAGCCAAAGAGTACATCGAAAGCGAAATGGCCAAACGCGGCTGGAGCAACGATGTGCCCACGGTTTTGATTCCCACTGAGCAGGTGGTGTCTATCCGCAATGGTAAGAAGGTCGTCAAAGACCGCAATTACTTCCCCGGATATGTCATCATCGAGGCTGACCTGCGCGACGAAATCATTCCCGTCATCCAGAACATTCCCAATGTGCTGGACTTCCTCCGTGAACGCGAAGGAAAGCCTATCCCCATGCGTCAGGCTGAAATCAACCGCATCCTCGGCAAGATGGATGAACAGGTGGATGGCGTTGATGCAATGGACCGTTTCATTGTAGGCGAATCGGTTAAGGTCATCGACGGCCCGTTCAACAGCTTCTCGGGCATTGTCGAAGAGGTGAACGACGAAAAGAAGAAATTGAAAGTTACGGTCAAGATCTTCGGTCGACGCACCCCGCTTGAGCTTAACTACTCGCAGGTCGAGAAAGAGCAGTAACCGATTATCTAACCTATTTAAAATTTAATTCAATGGCAAAAGAAGTTGCAGGATTGATTAAATTGCAAATCAAGGGCGCTGCTGCCAACCCCGCTCCTCCCGTCGGACCGGCACTCGGTGCGAAGGGTGTGAACATCATGGAGTTCTGCAAGCAGTTCAATGCCCGTACACAGGACCAGGCCGGCAAGGTTGTGCCTGTCATCATCACTGTGTACACGGACAAGTCCTTTGACTTTGTACTGAAAACTCCTCCTGTCGCTGTCCAATTGAAAGAGATGTCCAAGGCACAGAAGGGTTCAGGTGAACCCAACCGTGTCAAGGTCGCCTCGGTCACTTGGGAGCAGGTGCGCCAGATTGCCGAAGCCAAAATGCCTGACCTCAACTGCTTCACGGTGGAGAGCGCTATGAGCATGGTGGCCGGTACTGCCCGCAGCATGGGTATCACCGTTACGGGTGAAAATCCCCTGAAAAAGTAAAAGAATTAGAAACAGTGGTAGCACAGCCTGTGAGTTGTGCGGTGACCACAAAAACAAAACAACATGGCAAAACTGACAAAAAAACAGAAAGAGGCTATCGCCAAATTTGACGGCAGCAAAGTCTATTCGCTCGAAGAGGCCGTGAGCATCGTGAAGAAGATCACCTTCACCAAGTTTGATGCTTCGGTGGATATCGACGTGCGTCTGGGTGTGGACCCCCGTAAGGCCAACCAGATGGTGCGTGGCAGCGTCACCCTGCCTCACGGCACGGGTAAGACCGTCCGCGTTCTTGTGCTTTGCACCCCCGACAAGGAGGAAGAGGCCAAAGCCGCCGGTGCTGACTACTACGGCTTGGATGAGTATATCACCAAGATCAAGGGTGGTTGGACCGACGTTGATGTCATCATCACCATGCCGAGTTGCATGCCCAAGATTGGTGCCCTCGGTCGCATCCTCGGTCCCCGTGGCCTGATGCCCAACCCCAAGACCGGTACCGTCACCATGGAAGTGGGTAAGGCTGTCCAGGAAGCCAAGGCTGGTAAAATCGACTTTAAGGTCGACAAGTTCGGTATCATCCATACCGCCGTTGCCAAGTGCTCTTTCGACGACCAGAAGATTGTTGAGAACGCCCGTGAAGTGCTCCAGATGATTATGAAGCTCAAACCGAGTGCCGCCAAAGGTACTTATGTGAAGAGCATCGCCATCAGCAGCACCATGAGCCCTGGTGTCAAAGTGGATACTAAAGCCGCTACCTTGTAATTTTTAAAACGTACGAAACATTATGAGAAAAGAACTGAAAGACCAACACATCGACTCTCTGTGCGAGGAGATTAAGGCCTATCCGAGTCTCTATATCGCCGACATCGGCGGCTTGAACTCGGTGCAGACCAGCAAGCTGCGTCGTGCCGCCTTCCGCAAAGAGGTGAAGTTGGAAGTCGTCAAGAACACCCTTCTCATCAAGGCTCTCGAAAAGTCGGGTTTCGACTATTCCGAGTTGTTCCCCGTGATTAAGGGTGAAACCGCCATAATGCTTTCCAACACCAACAATGCGCCCGCCAAGCTCATCAAAGACTTCCGCGCTGCTGAGAAGAATGCTGAGAAGCCTATTCTCAAAGGTGCCTATGTCGAAGAGTGCTTCTATATCGGTCACGAGCATCTGGACGAACTTGTCAACATCAAGTCCAAGAACGAGCTCATCGCCGACGTGGTCGCCCTGCTGCAGTCGCCCATCAAGAACGTACTGTCTCAGGTGCAATCGGCTGGCAATACCATTACCGGTGTGCTGAAAACTTTGGAGGAGCGTGAAGCCTAAGGCTTAACGTATACAACAAACAAAACCAGGTGTGGTCTACCTTGAACAGGACCAAAAAAGTTAAAAAATAAAAAAGTAAAACAATTAAAAACAATAAAGTCATGGCAGACATTAAAGCTATTGCTGAAGAATTGGTTAACCTTACCGTTAAAGAAGTTAAAGAACTTGCTGACGTCCTGAAAGAGGAGTACGGCATTGAACCCGCCGCTGCTGCTGTCGCAGTCGCCGCTCCCGCCGCTGGTGGTGCCGCCGCCGCTGCTGAGGAGAAGACCTCCTTCGACGTGATCCTGAAGGGTGTTCCCGACATGACCAAGAAGCTGGCCGTTGTGAAGGCTGTCAAAGATATGGCTTCTCTGGGTCTGAAAGAGTCGAAGGAACTTGTGGATAACGCTCCCAAGACCGTTAAGGAAGGCGTCTCCAAGGACGAGGCTGAGAGCCTGAAGAAAGCCCTCGAAGAGGCTGGTGCCGAAGTCGAGGTCAAGTAAGGTTACCCGCCTTCTGATATCTGCGAGGAATAGGGCCTCCGGCAGCGTCCGGAGTGCCTATTCCTTGTTGCTGTGGAATACAATATGACCATAGCGTGCCTCTCTTCCCAACCCTAACAGTAAGGGTTACACATTCTTCACTCGCGGTAAAGTTAAAGAAAAAATAAATTTTAGTCCCTTGGCAAAAAAAGAACCCACAGTAGTAAATTTCGCGTCGGTACGCAAATTTGATTACCCGGATTTTCTCGACATTCAGGTCAAGTCGTTCAAAGACTTTTTCCAGATTGAAACCAATCCAGACAACCGTTTGGAAGAAGGTCTATACAAAGTCTTCAAAGAGAATTTCCCCATCACGGATGCGCGAAATAATTTCGAACTCGAATTCTTGGATTATTATATAGATCCTCCCCGCTATAGCATTGAGGAGTGTATCGAGCGTGGTCTCACCTATAGTGTGCCACTGAAGGCCAAGATGAAACTCAGTTGCAAGGATCCTGAGAATGAGGATTTCCAGACGCTTGAGCAGCATGTGTATTTGGGTATGATACCCTATATGACCCCCAAGGGCACCTTTGTGATTAATGGTGCTGAGCGTGTGGTTGTGTCTCAGTTGCACCGTTCTCCGGGTGTCTTTTTCGGTACTCAGTTCCACTCCAATGGCACTCAGCTTTATTCCGCCCGTATTATCCCGTTCAAGGGTTCGTGGATGGAGTTTACGACCGATATCAACAACGTGATGTATGCTTATATCGACCGTAAGAAGAAACTCCCTATTACCACGTTGCTCCGTGCAATCGGATACGAGTCGGATAAGGATATCCTCGATATCTTCGAGTTGGCGGAAGAGGTGAAAGCCACCCGTAATAATTTGAAGAAGGTTGTTGGCAAACAGTTGGCTGCCCGTGTTGTTGAAGCATGGACGGAAGACTTTGTCGACGAGGATACGGGTGAAGTGGTTTCGATGGAACGTACAGAGGTGGTTATCGAACGTGATGTCGAACTTACAGAAGAACATATTGAAAAGATTCTTGATTTGGATGTCAAGTCAATCCTTATCAAGGCTGAAGATAAAGACGGTATCGACTATTCTGTGATTTACAATACACTGAAGAAAGATACTGCCAACAATGCCAAGGAAGCTTGTGAGTATATCTATCGTCAGCTTCGCAATGCTGAGCCGCCAGACGAAGAGACTGCCCGCAGCATTATCGAGAAGCTTTTCTTCTCGGAGAAACGTTATGATTTGGGCGATGTGGGTCGCTACAGAATCAATACGAAACTTAATCTGGATGTTCCGGATAACGTACGTGTCCTGACTAAAGAGGACATTACGTCGATTATCAAATATTTGGTGGAGTTGATTAACCAGAAGGCGGAAGTGGACGATATCGACCACTTGTCCAATCGCCGTATCCGCACCGTAGGTGAGCAACTCTCCAACCAATTTGGTGTGGGTCTGGCCCGTATGTCCCGTACTATTCGTGAGCGCATGAATGTGCGCGACAATGAGGTCTTTACCCCCACTGAGCTTATCAATGCAAAGACGCTGTCGTCGGTCATCAACTCGTTCTTTGGTACCAACCAGCTGAGTCAGTTCATGGATCAGACCAACCCGCTGGCTGAGCTTACCCACAAGCGCCGTATCTCGGCTCTGGGTCCTGGCGGTCTTTCGCGCGAGCGTGCCGGTTTCGAGGTGCGTGACGTGCACTACACCCACTATGGCCGTCTTTGCACCATTGAGACCCCTGAAGGTCCCAATATCGGTCTTATTTCGTCTCTCTGCGTTTACGCCAAGATAAACGAGCTTGGCTTTATAGAGACCCCCTATCAGCGTGTGGTTGACGGTCAGGTTCAGTTGTATGAGCCTCCTGTGTATTTGTCGGCTGAAGCCGAGGAAAACAAGACCGTTGCTCAGGCCACCACTCCTCAGGATGCAGAAGGTCACATCACCGAGACCCGTGTGAAGGCCCGCCGTCAGGCAGACTTCCCCATTGTGTCGCCTGAGGAGATTGATCTTATTGACATTGCATCCAACCAGATTGCATCTATCGCAGCGTCGCTTATCCCGTTCTTGGAGCATGACGATGCTAACCGCGCCCTGATGGGATCGAACATGATGCGTCAGGCTGTGCCTCTGCTCAATCCCGAAATTCCCATTGTGGGCACAGGTATTGAAGAGGCTGTGGCACATGACAGCCGTGTGCTGCTCAACGCCGAGGCTGATGGTGTCGTGGAGTATGTGGATTCCACTAAGATAGTCATTCGTCATAGTCGCACGGAAAAGGAACGCCTTGTGTCGTTCGACGATGATGTGAAAGAATATCACCTCACCAAATACCAGCGTACCAACCACTCCACTGCAATCAACCTGCGTCCTATCGTAAAGAAGGGTGACAAGGTGAAGAAAGGACAGGTCTTGTGCGAAGGTTATGCCACCCAGGGAGGTGAACTCGCCCTTGGCCGCAACATGATGGTTGCCTTCATGCCTTGGAAGGGTTATAACTTCGAGGATGCTGTGGTGATTTCGGAGCGTGTGGTCCGTGAGGATATCTTCACCTCTGTCCATGTTGAGGAATTCACTCTGGAGGTCCGTGAGACCAAACGTGGTAATGAAGAGCTCACTCGCGATATTCCCAATGTGGGTAATGATGCTACTAAAGACCTTGACGAGAATGGTATCATCCGTATCGGTGCAGAAGTTAAGGAGGGTGACATCCTTATAGGAAAGATTACCCCGAAAGGTGAGTCCGATCCCACTCCCGAGGAGAAACTGCTGCGTGCCATTTTCGGCGACAAGGCTGGTGATGTGAAGGACGCTTCTTTGAAAGTACCGCCTTCACTTCATGGTGTTGTCATAGACAAAAAACTATTTGCCCGTGTGGTACGCGACCGCAAGTCTCGTGCGCGTGAGAAAGAGTTGCTTGCCAAGCCGGAGGAGGAGTATCGTTACGAATGCGAGGAGCTTAAAGACAAGCTCATCTCGCGACTGCTCGTCTTACTGAATGGCAAGGTGTCTAATGGCGTCTTCACCAACCATCGTGAAGAAGTGATTCCCAAGAAGGTTAAATTCTCGGCAAAGACGCTGAAGGCCATTGACTACACCGAAGTTAGCCCGAATAAATGGACGACTGATAAGGAAACCAACAACTTGATAAAAGAGTTGTTGAATAATTACAATATCAAGTATCGTGAGATTTCTGGACGCTTCACGCGTAACAAGTTTGCTCTCACGGTGGGTGATGACCTACCGAGTGGCATCGTCCAGATGGCCAAGGTTTATGTCGCTATGAAGCGCAAACTGCGCATCGGTGACAAGATGGCCGGTCGTCACGGTAACAAGGGTATTGTGTCGAAGATTGTGCGTGCCGAAGATATGCCGTTCCTGGCAGACGGTACACCTGTCGATATCGTTCTCAATCCTCTGGGTGTGCCTTCTCGAATGAATCTGGGTCAGATTTACGAGACTGTGCTCGGATGGGCTGGTAAGAAACTTAACAAGCGCTTCAAGACACCTATCTTCGACGGTGCCACACTCGAACAGATTAACGGCTATATGCGTGAGGCCGGTCTGCCCGAGAATGGCCGCACCTATCTGTACGATGGTGAGACGGGTGACCGCTTCGATCAGCCTGCCACCGTTGGTTACATCTACTATCTCAAACTGCATCACATGATTGATGACAAGATGCATGCTCGTTCCATCGGTCCTTACTCCCTCATTACCCAGCAGCCCCTTGGCGGTAAAGCCAACTTCGGTGGCCAGCGTTTCGGTGAGATGGAGGTGTGGGCACTTGAGGCTTATGGTGCATCTCATGTTTTGCAGGAAGTGTTAACCGTCAAGTCCGATGATGTCATGGGCCGCGCCAAGGCGTACGAGGCCATCGTCAAGGGCGACAATATGCCTGTGCCGGGTATCCCCGAGTCATTCAATGTCCTTGTTCACGAATTGCGTGGTTTGGGCCTTGAGGTTACATTTGATTAATGTTGTATAAGTAGAAAAGAACATGGCTTTTAAACAAGAATCTCAGTTAAAGACTGATTTCAATTCGATTACCGTCAGCCTGGCGTCGCCCGAGTCAATCAAGCGCCGTTCCTATGGTGAGGTGACGAAGCCCGAAACCATCAACTATCGTACGTATAAACCCGAGCGCGACGGCCTGTTTTGCGAGCGCATATTTGGTCCTACTCGCGACTGGGAGTGCCATTGTGGTAAATATAAGCGTATTCGTTATAAGGGTATTGTGTGTGACCGTTGCGGTGTCGAGGTGACCGAGAAGAAGGTGCGTCGCGAGCGTATGGGCCATATCGAACTCGTGGTTCCCATTGCGCACATCTGGTTCTTCCGTTCGCTGCCCAACAAGATTGGCATGCTGCTCAATATTCCTTCCAAGAAACTCGATCAGGTTATCTATTACGAGAAATACATTGTGTTACAGCCTGGCAAGGCCGTTCTCAATGAGGCACCCGTGCAGAAGCTTGACCTTTTGACCGAGGAGGAGTACTATTACATTCAGGACTCGCTTCCCGAAGGCAACGAGCAACTGCCCGACAGCGATCCCAACAAGTTCATCGCCGGCATGGGTGCTGAGGCGCTCTATAAGTTGTTGTCTGAACTCGACCTCGACAAGTTGAGTTATGAACTGCGTGCGAAGGCCTCAAAGGAAACCGCCGTAGCCCGTAAGCAGGAAGCCCTGAAGCGCTTGAATGTCATTGAGTCGTTCCGCGAATCGCAACGTGCCATGCAGGCCCGTGGCATGGACAACCGTCCCGAGTGGATGATTATGAATATCATTCCCGTCATTCCTCCCGACCTGCGTCCTCTCGTGCCGCTGGATGGTGGACGTTTTGCCACTTCTGATATCAACGAGCTCTACCGTCGCGTTATCATTCGCAACAACCGTCTGAAACGCCTCGTCGAAATCAAGGCTCCTGAAGTCATCATGCGTAACGAGAAGCGCATGTTGCAGGAAGCTGTCGACTCGTTGTTTGACAACAGCCGCAAGGTGTCGAGCGTGAAGTCCGAAAGCAACCGCGCCCTTAAGTCGCTCTCCGATGCTCTCAAGGGCAAGCAGGGCCGCTTCCGTCAGAACCTGTTGGGTAAGCGTGTTGACTATTCCGGTCGTTCGGTTATCGTCGTGGGACCTGAATTGCGCATGCATGAGTGCGGCCTGCCCAAGGATATGGCTGCCGAACTCTTCAAACCCTATGTCATCCGAAAACTCCTTGAGCGCGGTCTGGTGAAGACGGTCAAGTCCGCCAAGCGCATCGTTGACCGTAAAGAACCGGTCGTGTGGGAAATCCTTGAGAACATCCTGAAGGGTCACCCCATCCTGCTCAACCGTGCTCCTACGCTGCACCGTTTGGGTATCCAGGCCTTCCAGCCCAAGCTTGTTGAGGGTAAAGCCATCCGGCTGCATCCTCTGGTGTGTACCGGCTTCAATGCCGACTTCGACGGTGACCAGATGGCTGTGCACGTGCCTATGGGCAATGCCGCCATCCTTGAGGCTCAGCTCCTGATGCTCTCCACCCACAACATCCTCAACCCTGCCAATGGTGCCCCTATCACCGTTCCTTCTCAGGACATGGTGCTGGGTCTTTACTATATGACCAAACCACGTCGTTCCACCGACACCGAGACGGTGCACGGTGAGGGCCAGCGCTTCTATTCTGCCGAAGAGGTTATTATCGCTTACAATGAGAAGCGTGTCGACCTCAACGCCTGCATCAGTGTCCAGGTGCCTATCCCCGAAGGTCAGACCGAATATTCTTACATCAAGAGCGACAAGACCTTCATGGAGGTCATCAAGGACAAGAAAGGCAAAGTGCTGACCGACGTTGACTGCAATACGCCTGCCGAGACGGCACTCCATAGCCGCACGGAATATGAAGTCAAGCGTGACTCCAAGGGCAATGTGGTGGTGGATGCCAATGGACACTATATCAAGACCAATCGTCTGCGTACCACTGTCGGCCGTGTCATCTTTAACCAGGTGGTTCCTGCCCAATATGGCTTCATCAACCAGGTGATGGGCAAGAAGTCGTTGCGCGACATCATCGGTGACATCTTCACCGAGTGCGGCAACGCTGTCACTGCCACCTTCCTCGACGATATCAAGAATATGGGTTATCGTCAGGCATTCCGTGGCGGCCTCTCGTTCAACCTCGGCGATGTTATCATCCCTGCCGAGAAGGAGGCCCTCATCGAGAAGGCCAACGAGGAGGTCGAAGAGGTTATGGCGCAGTATGCTATGGGTCTTATCACCAACAACGAACGTTACAACCACGTCATCGATATTTGGACCAACACCAACAACCAGCTCACCGAAACGCTGATGAAGCAGCTCAAGGCTGACAACCAGGGCTTCAACCCCATCTTCATGATGTACGACTCTGGCGCCCGTGGTAGCAAGGAGCAGATCCGTCAGCTCTCCGGTATGCGCGGTCTGATGGCCAAGCCTCAGAAAGCAGGTTCTGCAGGTAACGAGATTATCGAGAACCCCATCGTCTCCAACTTCAAGGAGGGTCTGTCGGTGCTTGAATACTTTATCTCCACCCACGGTGCCCGTAAGGGTCTGGCTGATACCGCTCTTAAGACGGCTGACGCTGGTTACCTCACCCGCCGTTTGGTTGATGTGGCACACGATGTGATTATCAATGAGGAAGACTGCGGCACCCTCCGTGGCCTGCCCACTACCGCCCTCAAGAAAGGCGAGGATATCGTACAATCTCTGGGTGAGAAGATCCTCGGCCGTACCTCGGTACACGACATCTATCACCCGCAGACAGGCGAACTTATTGCCCATGCTGGTGAGGAACTCACCGAAGAAATCTGCAAGAAGATTGAGGAATCTCCCATCGAGGAGGTCGAAATCCGCTCCGTTCTCACTTGCGAGTCGAAGCACGGCGTTTGCGCCAAGTGCTATGGCCGCAACCTGGCTACCGGCAAGATGGTGCAGAAGGGCGAGGCCGTCGGCGTCATCGCCGCACAGGCCATCGGTGAGCCTGGTACACAGCTGACCCTGCGTACCTTCCACGTCGGTGGTGTCGCCGGTGGTAATATTGGTACCACCTCCAGCTTGGAAGCCAAGTACGAAGGCCGTCTTATCATCGACGAGCTCCGTTCCGTACCCTACACCGACAATGAAGGCAACAAATACCAAGTTGTCATGGGCCGTTCGGCTGAGATGCGTATCGTCGACACCAATACCGACGTCACCCTCTTCTCGTCCCTGCTGCCTTATGGCGCCAAACTCTACAAGGCTTCCGGCGACGTGTTGGCCAAGGGTGAACTTATTGCCGAATGGGATCCTTACAACGCCGTTATCATCTCCGATGTGGCTGGTAAGGTCAGCTTCGAGAACGTTATCGAGAACGTCACCTACCGTGTCGAGAGCGATGCCCAGACGGGTTTGCAGGACAAGGTGGTCATCGAGAGCCGTCAGCGCACCAAGAACCCGACCCTCAATATCGTGGACTCCGAGGGCAACATCCTCAAGGTGTACGACCTTCCCGTTGGTGCCCACATCGGTGTCGACCAGGGTCAGGAACTCCACGCTGGTGACATCATGGTGAAGATACCGCGCTCCTTCGGCAAGGCTGGCGATATCACGGGCGGTCTGCCCCGCGTTACCGAGCTCTTCGAGGCCCGCAACCCGTCCGACCCCGCCATCGTGGCCGAAATCGACGGTATCGTCAGCATCGCCAAGAAACTCAAACGTGGCAACCGTGAGATTACCATCACCTCCAAGACCGGCGAGCAGCGCTCCTACCTCATCCCCACGTCCAAGCAGATTCTTGCTCAGGACAGCGACTATGTGAAGGCTGGCACCCCGCTTTCCGACGGTGCCATCACGCCTGCCGACATCCTCGCCATCAAGGGCCCGATGAAGGTGCAGGAGTACATCGTCAACGAGGTGCAGGAGGTCTACCGTCTGCAAGGTGTGAAGATCAACGACAAACACTTCGAGGTCATCGTGCGTCAGATGATGCGCAAGGTCGAAATCCTTGACCCGGGCGACACCCGCTTCCTTGAGGGCGACCTCGTCAACAAGCTCGACTTCAACGATGTCAACGACCGCATCTTCGGCATGAAGGTGGTCGAGGACGCCGGCGACAGCACCAACCTCTCGGTGGGTCAGATTGTCACCGCCCGCGAACTGCGCGACGAGAACTCGCAGCTCCGCCGTCAGGACAAGAAGATTGTCAGCGCCCGCGACGCCCACCCCGCCACCTGCCGTCAGGTGCTGCAGGGCATCACCCGCGCTTCGTTGCAGACCAAGTCCTTCATCTCCGCAGCCTCCTTCCAGGAGACCACCAAGGTGCTCACCGAGGCCGCCATCAACGCCAAGTGCGACACCCTCATGGGCATGAAGGAGAACGTTATCGTCGGTCACCTCATCCCCGCCGGCACCGGTATGCGCGAGTACCAAGACCTCGTGGTCGGCAGTGCTCCCGCTATGGCTGCCATCGAGAAGTAACGCTTAGAAAGAACATCTTAATTGCGCCATCCATGTTTGGCGCACCGGGCCCTCGGTTTTGGCATCGCCACTACCGAGGGCTTCTTCTTTCGGCTGAGCGCTGAGGGTGTACTTGGCGGCGAGGGTCAGATGCTCCCCGAAGCGGTAGCGCACCACCAGGTGGCCACGCAGCCCCTGGCCGTAAAGCGCAGGCATGCTCCATGCATACTGCAGGTTGCTTTCCGAAAGATAGATGCGGGCATAGTACCCGTCAATGTTGTAATAGGCCATGCCTGCCGTTGCCTGCAGGTGGCGGTGGCTGTAGCGCGCCGACAGCGAGGCCAGCCAGCCCTGCTGCGGTGTATTGTGGTCACTCTCATATAGTGCATAGATGCCTCGGGCAGTGACACTCCAATTGCCAAGTGTTGCACGCACCTCTCCCTGCAACTGCTGCCGCAGGTTTTGCTCGCCGAGGTAGAGTGTGGTGTCGAGGTTGGGAATGTTGCGCTCTTTCTGGCGGTAGGCATAGCGCAGCGATGTGACGACACGCGTGCCCCACGGACGGCTCAGCTGCAGCCGCAGCCAGGCACCCGAGGTAGGGCTGTAGGTGGCGTAGCGCAGCGACGGGAACCTGTGCAGGTCGAGGCTGGTAAGGAGCGTAAGGTTCAGTGGCAGGCGGTTCTCCGCATCCAGCGTAACACCCTGTTCCCCTTGTGTGGAACCGATGGCATACCCCTGCGCATGCAGGTTGTGGTATTGTGGATGGTAGTAGCGGCAACTGACGCCGAAGCGGTTGCGGCTGTCGGCTTGCAGCCACAGGCCTCCGATGGCTGCCGGAGCGCCGTTTTCACCTATCGCCGCCTCGCCATATAGCGTCAGGTGGTGCCATTGATAGGCCACATCAAGACCTCCATTCAGTTGCTGCTGTCCACGGAAGCGGTTCTGGTTATAGACGTAGTCGCGCGTCTCAAGGCTGTCTTTCAGCAGGGTATAGGTTGCGGTGAGTCCCACGATGAGGTTGCCCTTGCGATAATCCAGATGGGCACCTGTCAGCCACTCCTCCTCCACCAGCGAGCCGAAGCCCGACAGGTGGAAGCCGCGCCCCAAATTGATTCGTGCCACCACACCCTCTTGATAGCCTTCTTCATAGAAGGCCGCCGCCGGACGAATACCCGCCCCGAAACGCATGGGCGAGGCACCCAGCAGGTTGAACGGCCGCAGGCCCGTCCAGAGGGTCAACCCTTGGCCGAACTGCAGGTTATACCGCCCGATAATGAGCCGTTCCAACCTGCCCAGGTCGCTCAGCATCAGATGGTAGCCATAGTAGTTTTCTTTGCCCCAGGCCTCCGCGGGGTCTTTGTCGGCCGTGAGCCGCAACTGCACATGGTTGTGCAGGTTGTAGGTGTAGCACAACAGGGCATGCAGGTTGTCGCCCTCATACTTCCCGTTGCGGTAGCCCTCGGCTTGCTCCACCGTGCCGCCGATACCTATCACGATGTTGTGGCGCCCGTCCAGCAGCCGCAGCCTCTTCTGCGGGCTATAGGGAGCCACCGTGGTGAAGGGCTCTATCAAAGCCACGGTGCTGCTGTCAAAGCCCGGAATGAACAGCAACTCCTTGTGGCTCATCAGCTGCCCGTGCAGCAGGATGTAATTGCGCAGGGCCTTGAATTGGAAGGGTGTGATGAACGGCAACTGCGCCACGGCGAGGGTGTCGTTGAGGTTCACGGGATGGGCCTGCAACTGTAGCAGCAGGTCGCTCAGGTCGGCGGCGGCTTGGCTGTCGTCGGTCTCCTCCACCCATTGCTCCAGGGCCTCCTCCACCTGTGCCCCCGCCGTCAGGGGGAGGAGTAACAGCAACACTATGAGCCAGCGTCTCAGAACCATAGCGTGAGCGAGGTATGGGGTGTGAGGCCGAGGGCGTTGTGCACCTCTACAGCCAGGTCGATGGCGTAGTGTGGCTGGCGGAAGCCGAGCCCGAAGGTGAACAGCAGGGGCCGCGTGGCCAGGCCGGTGCGCAGGAAGAACCGTTCGCGGTAGCAGTACTCCATACCCAGGCGCAGCCGCGTCTGCTCTTCGCTCTCTGCCTCCACCACGGTGAGCAGTTGCGGCAGCGGCCGGTACAGCGCCTGCGCATGCAGGCGGTAGGGGCGCACGGAGTCCCAGGGGCGGCTGCCGACGGTCAGCATCAGCGTCGTGTGGCTGCCCAGGGAGGCCTGTAGCATGGCCGATGCCGCCAGCCATTGCTGGGCGGGGTAGTGGCCGTCCGAGGTGCCGAGGTGCAGGTAGCATGCCGCCACGCCCACCCGCAGCCACTGCGCCGCCCGTATGGCGTAGCCGGCGGTAGCTTGCTGCTCGTGGTAGTCGGCGTTGCCGTGGTGCTGGTAGTGGGCCACCACGGCCCCCGTCCGTCCTGTGGGCCATACCAGCCGCAGGCTCTTGTCGGCCATGCCGGCCATCAGGAAGCCCTGCCGGTAGTCGACCCCCACGCACCGCTCCTCCAGGTCGTAGATAAGCGAACCACCCATGCCGCCGTTGCGGGCGTCATGGGTGGTGTATGTGAACTGTGCCTGTGTGGCGTGGTTACACGTCAGTACTGCCGCAAGCAGCAGTATCGAGGGCCATTTATTTGGCGTTGTCCTCAAGGGCGTCTATGACGGCTTCGATGGGCACGCGACGGCTGGCGATGTTGCCGTTGAAGGTGATGCTGGGGAAGTGGGTGGCGAAGTTGCCGATAGAGGCGCGGTAGGTCGAGTCGTTGGCAATGTGCTCGAGCTCGTCCTTGGTGACATACAGGGCGGTGACGTTCACGGTGCCTTCCACCACGTCGCCCTCAACACCGAAGTTGGTGATGTTGATGTTGCCGTTGTAGCCAATGTAGTACGAGTTGGAGTCGACGGCCACGGCGAAGAGGCTGCCGATGACGTTGGCATACTGGATACCGCGGGTGATGAGGAGGTTCACATCGGTGTCGTGCAGGTATTGGAAGAAGCCAAAGTCGTTGACGGGGCAGTCGACCACATAGTTCTGGGCGCTCGTGCCACGCAGGTTGATACCCACCAGCGGGAAGCTCAGGTTGGCCTGGCTGTTGTTGCTGGTCAGCAGGTTGTCGTAGGTACCCACCATCACGGTGCCAGCCTCAACATAGGTGCCCATCGAATCCGAGACAGCCTCGGTGATGTTGCAGGCGGCCGATTTGAAGCGGATGGTGTCGTTAGCGCCGTAAGCCTGGGTGCCGTTCACGGGATTGGCGGTGGTCAGCGTGATGCTGCCCGTCAGGTTCAGCTCGGGATCATTCAGCAGGTCGTCGATGTTCATGTCGCAGGCGGTGAAACCAAATGCGAAAACTGCGGCGGCAGCGATAGCTAATAAACTTTTTTTCATAGGTTTTCTTTATTTTAAAATATTGATACTCGTTACTTTATACAGTTCTCCAAGCAACTGTATATTTTGCAAATATACACAATATTTTGAAATACCGCATATTTTTTTTCAGCCCTTCACCTTTTTGTACCTCCCGCCTGGCGGTTTTCAATCTCCCGCCTGCGGCGTAATCCATAAAATCCTGTTTCTTTAGGCTCCCCGCTGTGCGGAAATCCTGTAAATCTTGTAAATTCTATCTGGCTCCTCCCCTTAGTTAGGGGAGGGGAACCAGAGCTTGCTCTGGTGGAGGAGTGTGTCCTGGTGTGTTTTAGCGCGTCACCACGAGGCGCTTGGCGGAGGTGCCCATTGGCGTCTGCACGCGGAGGATATAGGTGCCGGCGGGCAGGGGAGAGACATCGAGGACAATCTGGTCGGAAGCCAGAGAACGGATATTCCAGCCGCCGACGGGGCGGCCCATCATGTTGTAGATGATGATGCTCTGCACCTCGCCGTCCACGCCCACCGTCACCTCACCGTCGGTGGGGTTGGGGTAGAGGTCGGTGGCCGTCGGCTGGTAGTCGGTGGCCGGTAGCGGGTGGCCCGAAGCGGTCTCCGGCGGTGCTGCGTTGTCGGGGGTCTCTGTGGTCTCGGGGCTTTCTGTCTCGCGGTTGTCGCAGTTTGGGCAGGGCACAATCCGTGCCGTGAAGTCCGCCCCACGCTCCACCCTAAAACCATCCCGTAGGTTTACCTCCACATGTGCTTGATAGGTCGCTGTGGCACCGTCGGGGATAGTGCGGTTATTATAACTATCTGTTGGGTCCGCACTGTAGAGATATGCCATAGTTCCTGGCACAACAGTATATGGTGGAAATTCATCGGAATGATGTGTTTGATAGAACTTCCTGTAAAAACTACTCATCCATACTGAATGACTACAGAAATCCTCAGAAATGTTGGGTTCAAACTTTATTATTGCCCACTGATACGTATTCCAATGGGTGCCTTGGTTTTCTTCAATATCATCCAAAGTCACCCAACTGCCTTGTGTGTTGTTTATGTGGCCCCAATTGAAATGAAATAAATCATTATTGGGGTCATATCCATCGCAAACGAATGTATGTCCGGATAATAATTCATCATCTTCAAATGCCCAATAAATGACAGGTCTACTTTCCATAATTTCAGTTTTTATTATATCATGCCAATCATCCTCATGCAATCCTCTGTAAACGCACACGGCATCAAAGCTATAGCCAAACTCCCATTGTAAAATAGGTAGGGCCACAGCGGGATCAAGGAGACCATAACCGTCGTTTGTGCGTAAATATTCATTCCTCCAAGCCATATTAATGCTGTCTGTAATATCTCTTTCCATTCCATAATATACTCCTAATTCATCTCCAAGTATCTTCATTAATTGCGCCACTGCTTCTTTTTTTATTTCCGGAGTACCACCATTATTACAAGTAAGGCTATCTGGCATATTACACCAATCTATCTGATAGTGCCTGTCACTTCTTAGCATGGGATGTTTCCAGTAGTTCATTACCTGACCTATGGCAGTTACACTACATCCTGTAGGGTAGTGATAATGTGTATCCCCGTTGCATATTTCTGATGTCTGAGACATGTATTTGTTGTAATCGCTACTGCACTCACTACAACCTATACCCCACTGTTGACTCCATTTTGTTTTCAGAAATGGACCTATTAATGACCGTGTTTGAAAATACCTATCAACATTAGCCCCTGTATCTGTTAATAATAATAAGTTGCTCCACACCAGCTTCAAACTATCTGGAACTACTTTTTCATGGCAGACCAATTGTCCTTTATAAAGATTGTTGAGCATGTATATGAAACCCGATGGGAACTCTTCTGGATGCTGAAGACAAGATATACTATTTGCATTATAATTAACTGACAACACAGGAGTAATTGTTTTGTGCCCAGATACTATTACAGATTGACCGCTTTCGAACACAACCTCATATAATGCTGCATGATTGCCACATGGTAAGAAGTAAACATTACAACCTCTGGTTGGTACAACATTATTTATTCTTAATGTATTGGTTGCAATAATTGTAGCTTCTTCTTCTGTTGTGTAAATATCTGTGTCTATTTGTGCATTAATACTACAAATAGTACTAAGCAAGATAAAATGAGATAATATAACCTTTTTCATGTTTACTCTATTGGTTTAAAATATTATTAAGTTGGCTGTCCCAATCAGCAACATAAAGATAGCACAGGCCCTCTTCGCAAAAGACCTGACTCCCATGGTAAGTGAAATGTACAATGCCTTCTATCTCAACCAACTTGTTTTTCAATGTATCATAACAAGTATCATCCATGTATGGAACACTACTTCCGACATTGCAAGATCCATACGTATTAGGGAGTCCATCTTTCTTGGAGATGGGTAGCGCATATCCACCACTACTATAAAAATATGAAGCAACAGACTTTCTGTTTATGATAGTATCTGCTGGCGTTTTACACAAATCCAAATGGTAATTGTATTGTTCGCTCAAAGTATGAACAAGATACCCCTTCAAACGAAGTGTGTCACCGTCAGCCACTTGCCAATATTGATTGATAAAATCGGAGAGAGTCATGTATTCCGTATTATATAGAGTAGGAGTCCGGACGGGCCTTCCATAGTTGTTCTCGGCTTCTTCCGAACAATCGTTCGGTTTGTTGCATTTTGTAAAGGCTATGCAGAGTAGCATGGCGGCTAATATTATTCTTGTTTTCATAACATTAACCTTTTACCTATTTGACTTTAGTTCGTCTATCTGCTTCTGCAAGTCGATTACATAGAGGGTCAATTCCTCGACTTTTTGCAGCAGCAGTTTGTTCATCTCGCCCACATCCACGCCGTTCTCCTCCACCTCTTGGGCCGATGGCACCTCGGGCAGGTGGCGGTTGGCGTTGATATAGCGCTCCACCTCGCCCAACGGCATCAGCCGGTAGCCGTCGTCGAAGACAAAGTCCGACCAATCAGTCAGCGTCACCCGCAGGTCTTTTACCTTCAAACTGCCGTTGGTGTTGCAGTAGAAGCCGTTGCCAATTGCCACAAAGTCGGCAAAATAGGCGCCGCCGTTGGCATTGAAGTTGATGTTATTATTGACGGTGAACCCTCCAGATACGGAGAGTCCCCCGTCGAGTTTCATGCTGCCACCAACCCGCATGGGGCTGTCGACATAGAACTTGTGGACGCCCGATACGGTATCGCCGATGCCCACGCGGCCTGTCGGTGTGAGGATAATTTTGGCCAAGTGGTTCTGCAATATCACAGGAGCGTTTTCGAGTTGACTAATGGTCAATTCCCTGTTGAATTGTTGGATGTAAAAGCCGTCGGTATCCGCTAAGCCGGTCTTGCTGTTGGTTATTCGCACCGAGGTGAGGTAATCGCCATACACCTCATCACGTATTGGGGGTTCAATTCCAGGCCCGGGAGGCAGCAGGAGGTTCTCCGAACTATGTACATGCAATGTCCCGTTGGGGTTGTCGGTACCAATACTGAAGGTTGTGGGTGCGTTCTGTGCCTGGCCGACAAAGCACATGGCGACCAACGCAATAAATGTAAAGATACTCTTTTTCATAATGTTGCTGTTTTTAATTATGTTGTTTGTTGTTGCAAATATACATTTTTTTTGTGATACTTTTAATTATTTGATAGCGATGCAGACGAACTCGCCGGTCTTGTCGTCATACGTGATGGTGACATCGTAACCGTCTCTGACCATCTTTTCTGCCCATTCGTTGGCATCGTCCTCGCTGGTGGTGTGATAGGTGACCACTTCCTTGGTTGAAGCCTGGCCAGCTGTGTTCTCGTTGCGCACGGTCACCCTGTGCCCTTGACGGGCCAGGGCGGTGAGCCTGCGGAGGAAGGCTCGCAACGCCTCGTCGCCGTTCAGGCGTGTCTGCATGCTGACGCCGTCCACCGAGTAGGTGATCAAATAGGTCTCGGCCTGTGCGGTGACAGGCGACAACTCCGTTAATGTCTCTTTCTGGCAGCTCGTGGCCAGGGTTCCCAGCACCGCAAAGAGTGCCACTGTGATAAACATTTTCTTCATAATAGATGTGTTTTATTGTTTGATAATTGAGGTTTCATATTCGAGGGCCTTGTGCTTTGTCAATGCGCTAATCTGTGCTTCGTCATCTATATGGAAGATGCAGATGTTTTGCATCTTACGGTAGTAAATAAGGTAGTCGTTATCGAGGAGCGTTGTGTCCATGTTCCTTTCCGGGTGCCCTTTGGGGAAAAGGCGCATGGAGACCGATCCGTTCCTGATGACGAGTTCGTTGTATTCGGGGGGAAGTATGGGTATTGCGAAATCCTTCATCAGTCGCTGCCAGGCGGCGCTGTCGGAGGCCTGCAGGAGGGTGACGTCGACGCGGACGCTGTCGTTGATGCGGTAGCCCTGGATGAAGGAAGCCTCGACGCCCTCCGTGTCGGCATAGCGCTGGTACAATTCGCTGCACTGCTCGAAGGGCACCGTGCGCGGGCAGCGCTTCAGCAGCACGCCTCCTGTCGTAAACAGCAGGAGGACCAGCACGGTGACTGTCCAACGGCGTCTCATAGCTTGTCGATTATTTGGTCCACCGAGGCTGTCACCTCGTCCGCCGAGGTTCCGTCGGCATGACGGTGCCGGGCAGCGTCGGACGACGGGGTGCAGGCTTCCGCAGCCACGGCAAGCAGCATCCCCAGGCAGGCAACACGGAGATAGTAGCGACGGTTCTCGCGATGCCATGCCGCCCGCACCGGACCGGCATCCACCGCCGACTGCAAGCGCCGATGGCTCTGCCGCAACTCGTCGCGGAGTGCCTGCTGGCGCCTCAGCGTTTCAATCAATTCATCCATCTCTGTTTCTTTCATCGTCTGTTCAATTTTTCGTTTATCTTACGTGCTTTCTTTATCACATGAGCCAGCCGTTTGTACACGGCGTTGGTGGAGCACTGCAGCTTGGCGGCCATCTCTGCCACGCTCTCCTCCTCAAGCCGCAACTCCAGCAGGCGGCGCTCGTCGGGGGCAAGGTAGGCCATAATCTCCTCCAGCTGCTCACGGCCCCTGCTGGCTTCCTCGGCCAGGGTGTCGGCGATGTCCTGACTGAGGCGGTCGGGTGGCGGCAGGCGACGGTGGAAATAGTCATACACCACCTTGCGCGCCCTCCAATAGACCCATGCCGCCTCGGCCCGTCCGGGGACATAGCTGTCGAGGTGCAGCCACAACCCTATCGCCACCTCCTGTTCCAGCTCACGGCAGAGCTCCTCGTTGCCCTCCGACCGCAGCACACACACGCGGCGTATCAGCCCTGTATGACGGCGCACCATCGCCTCGTAGCGTTGCTGCATAAGCAGTAACTCATTGGGAGTGAGTCGTTCTATGTCTGCACTAAGGGCCATGAAGGGAATGTCGTTTCAAAGTGCAAAATTAATAATTTCTACTATAATATACCCCCTTTTTTTGAAAAAATTAGCCTGCGGGGTGAAAATTTTTTTCAATATTCGGCCTGCGGCGTAATCCGTTTTTGTTCTCCCCGCTGCGCGGAAATCCTGTAAATCTAACACACTCCTCAGTCACTTCTTTTCACACAAGGCTCTGCCCGAAATGCCACAGGCATTTCTCTTCCTAACTTAGGGGAGCAGCAGGGAGGGTACTTGGGGAGCAGCAGAAGATAGAGGTGGGGAGCAGTTGGTGCTATCTGGCTCCCCCTCTAAGTTAGAGGGGGTGGACGAGCGAAGCTCGGACGGGGGCGTGTGTCATGTGGTGGAGGAGTGTGTAAAACAGATTTATGTCGTGCACGATGTATTTTGGGGTGGTCGGTAGTCGGTAGTCGGTGGTCGGTGGCCGGTGGTCGGTGGCCGGTGATTGGGGGCGACGACGGAGACAACCAAGACAACTTGGCTGGTGCCACCAGCATCGGCGCTGACAACTGAACGGGGAAGATGGAATTTGGCGCGCAATAGATTGGTTACAAGTACCGTATAATACCCAGATAGCTCCGATATGACTCCGACTGATGTCCGTTTGTTGTCCGCTTGTTGTCCGTTTGTTGTTCGATTAATAAACGGACAACAAACGGACAACAAGCGGATAACAATGGGACAACAGTCGGATTTAGGGCGAAGTCATTAGGTAGGCATTTGGGAGGGAAACCGACCACCGATTACCGGTCACCGACTACCATTTATGTCGTGCACGACCTATTTTTTCGCACATTCGTTTTGCGGGTGGGCAATATTATCTGCCACCTGCCGTTATTAAAAATCATGAGAGTGCTGTTGCTCGGAGCTTCCGGCCTGCTGGGCCACAATGTGCTGCGTCGTCTGCTGGACGAGGGGCATGCGGTGCGCGTGCTGGTGCGGCGGCCCGACGCGGTGCGGCTGCGCGGCGGCACCTGGGAGACGGTGACGGGGTCGCTGACCGACTTCGCCACGCTGCTCGGGGTGGCGGCGGATTGCGACGCCATCGTCAACTGCGCCGGCGTGACCGACATGAGCCTGCTGCACCGCGAGGACTACAGGGCGGTGAACACGATGCTCTGTGCCAAGCTGCTGGAGGTGATGAAACGTCTTGGTATCAGGACGTTGGTGCATGCCTCGACGGTGAACACCATCGGCTACGGCACGGCCGACCGTCCGGCCGACGAGCGGGAGCCGATGCGGGCGCCCTTCACGGAGAGCTACTACGCTGAAAGCAAGCGCGAAGGCGAGTGGCTGCTGACGGAGTGGGCGCGGAGGAACCCCGAGTGGCACGTCGTGGTGGTGAACCCGGGCTATATGATTGGTCCGATGGATGTCAAGCCCTCGTCGGGCCGGTTGCTGCTGGCGGGCTACCGCCGGCCGCTGATGTTCGCCCCGCGGGGCGGCAAGGCGTTTGTGGATGTGCGCGACGTGGCGGCGGCGATGACGGCGGCCCTGACGCGCGGGGTGAACGGCGAGCGATATATCGCGGTGAATAGCCGCGAATGTCATACTATCAAGGAGTTGTATGAGTGTCAAGCCCGTGTGATGGGCTACCGTCAGCGGGTGGTGGAGCTGCCCGACGGGCTGCTGGCGGTGGCCGGCAGGGTGGGGGATGTGCTCCGCCGGTGGGGGGTGCGCACCGAGCTGTCGACCCGCAACGTGCGGCAGCTGATGGTGCGCGAGTACTACGACAACAGTCATGCTGTCAGCGACTTGTCGATGCCGCAGACCCCCTTGGAGCAGTCGATACGCGACTTCTACGAGTGGAGAGAGGAAAGTGGAAAGTGGAAAGTGGAAAGAGGAAAGTGAAAAATGAAAAGTGAAAATGAAAAGTGAAAAATGAAAAGTGAAAAATGAAAAAATAGGAAATGACAAAGATATGAAACGGAATGTAACTATCATGTTTGCAGCGTTGTTGCTGCTCACGGCGTGCCACAGCCGCCAGAACGAGGCCATCATGAAACGCTCGTCGTCGGGCAAGACCTGCGAGGTGCTGGTGGCGGCCGACAAATCGACCTACTACGGTGATAACAAGGCGCTTATCGACTCCATCTTGCGCGAGAGCCAGCAGGGCCTGCCGCAGGACGAGCCGCGCTTCGACGTGGTGAACATCCCCGTCAGCTCGCTGCACAACACGCAGATGTTTCAGATGCACCGCAACATCATCCTGTGCGACGTGAACCCCGAGAACCCCGACAAGGTGTATATCAGTCACGACAAGTGGGCCACGCCGCAGACGATGGTGGACATTGCCGCCAGCAGCAACGAGGCGCTGTGCGACCTGCTGCGCCGCTATGAGAAGCAAATCAAGAAGGAGATATACCGCGACGAGCATCAGCGCATCATCAACGCCTTCTACAACCACCGCAATGTGGAGCTGATGCAGCGCGTGAAGGACAAGTTCGGCTTCGAGATGACCTTCAGCGAGGAGTTCCGCTGGGCCTCGGAGGATGCCGACTTTGCGTGGATACGCAAGGAGACCAAGGACTTCAGCCTCGGGGTGCTCATCCAGGTGATGCCCTATCAGAGCGAGGAGCAGTTCCTGCCGGAGAAGATAGACAACCGGCTGGACACCGTGATGCGGCGCCATGTGCCGGGCCCGGCCGAGGGCAGCTACATGGGCACTGAGCGGCGGATGGAGATTACGCACGAGAGCTGCGACTACAAGGGCAGCAAGTACTGCATCGAGACGCGCGGCCTGTGGCGCCTGTTCGGCGACTTTATGGGCGGCCCCTTCGTCACCTATACCCTCCTGTCGCCCGACGGCAAGCAGGTGGTGGAGGTGACGGGCTTCGTCTACTGTCCGCGCTTCGACAAGCGCGACTACCTGATGCAGGTGGACGGTATCTGCAACTCGGTCAAATGGGAGGAGGAAAGATGAAAGAGGAAAGTGGAAAGAGGAAGATGAGCGGGGCGTGGCTTGGCTGCGTGGCCTTTTTCATTTTTCATTTTTCAATTTTTCTATGGCGCAGCACGGCGACCTGATGGGCCGGTCGGAGCTGCTGTTTGCCGGTGGCGGCATGACCTACCTGGGCGACCTGAACGAGCAGAGCGCCTTCGGCGAGGTGAACGCGGCCGGTAGCCTCGGGGTGCGCACCTGGCTCGACAACCGGTGGGCGCTGCGCGGCACAGTGGCCTACGGCGCCATCTCGGCCATGCACGACTGCATCGAGGCCCGCAACCTCAGCTTCCGCTCCAACCTCTTCGAGGCGTCGCTGGTGGTGGAGTTCACCTTCCGCCCCTACGGCCCCGGCGCCACGGAGAGCCCCTGGACCCCCTACCTCTTCGGCGGCGTGGGCGTCTTCCACTTCAACCCCAAGACGAAGTACACCAGCTTTGACGGCACCGAGCAGTGGGTCGAGCTGCAGCCCCTCTGCACCGAGGGGCAGGGCACCACGCTCTATCCCGAGCGGCGCCCCTACCGCCTGATACAGACGGCGATGCCGTTCGGAGTGGGGGTGCGCTGGCGGGTGAGCAAAAGCCTCTCGCTGGCGGTGGAATACGGCTTCCGCAAGACCTGGACCGACTACCTGGACGACGTGAGCACCACCTATGTGGGCTCCGAGTTGCTGGCGGCGCAGGTGAGCGACGGGGTGATGGCTGCCCAGGTGGCCGACCGCAGCAGCGAGCCCAACGCCCCCGGCATCAAGCGCGGCGACGACTCGCTCGACGATTGGTACAGCTACTTCAACCTCTCGGTGGGCATCAACCTCAACACGCTGTTCGGCTGGATGAAATCGAAAAAATGCAGAAACTAAAACCATAGGATATGACGACATTGGAGCAGATAGACAAGAGCCGTGTGCCGCAGCACGTGGCCATCATTATGGACGGCAACGGCCGGTGGGCCATGAAGCAGAAGCACGAGCGCCTGTTTGGCCACCAGAACGCCATGACGGCGGTGCGCCAGGCGGTGGAGGCCGCCGTGCAGTTGGGGGTGGGCTACCTGACCCTCTACACCTTCAGCACCGAGAATTGGAACCGTCCGCAGTCCGAGATCGACGGTCTGATGGAGTTGCTCATCAAGGCGGTGCGCGAGGAGACCAAGACATTGATGGACAACAACGTGCGCCTGCAGACGATTGGTGACCTGGGCCGCGTGCCCGAACGGTCGCGCAAGAAGTTGCAGGAGTGCATCGACAAGACGGCCGGCAACACCGGCACAACGCTCATACTTGCATTGAGTTACAGCTCGCGCTGGGAGATTGCCGAAGCCTTGAAGAGGATATGCCGCGAGGGGCTGAAGCCCGAGGAGGTGGACGAGGAGACGCTGCGCCGCTACCTCGTCACCGCCGACTATCCCGACCCCGACCTGCTGATACGCACGGGCGGCGAGCTGAGGGTCAGCAACTTCCTGCTGTGGCAGATGGCCTACACCGAATTCTACTTCACCGACCTGCTGTGGCCCGACTTCCGCCACGAGCATTTCTATGCCGCCGTGCTCGACTACCAGCAGCGCCAGCGCCGCTTCGGCAAGACCGAGGCACAGGTGGAAGAAGGCGAATAGAGACGCTTTTTTTCAAAAAAATACTTAATAATATAATAAAACAAAAACAAGTGAGTTATTATTGGGTTGTCGCTTATCCGACAATGGGCTAAAGAATAACTGCAAATGAAACAAATAAAGAAACTGCTGCTGTCGGCAATCCTTCTGTTCCTGGTGCCTTTTGTGGCCAAGGGTCAGGTGGTTGTGGGCAGTGGTGACGGATACGACCTCGATTATCTCACTCCCAAGACCTACGAAATAGGCGGCATCACCTTCGAGGGTGCCGAGAACTTCGACACGCGTGTGGTGCAGCTGGTGGCGGGGTTGCATGTGGGCGACAAGGTGAAGCTGCCCGGCGACAAGGTGTCGGCAGCCATCGAGAACCTGTGGAAGCAGGGCATGTTTGAGGATGTGCAGATACGCGTCACCCGCATACAGGGCAACATCGTGTTCCTGAAGATAGTCCTCAAGGAGCGGCCGCGCCTGGACAAGTTCAGCTTCACCGGTGTGAAGAAGGGCGAGGCCGACAAGCTGCGCGAGCAGATCAACCTCACCACGGGCGACGTGGTGACGGAGAACCTGCTGCGCACCTCGGCAAATAAAATCAAGGGATACTACATCGACAAGGGCTATACCCGCGTGGAGGTGAACCCCACCACGCAGGCCGACAGCCTCGGACGGCTGACCATCACCTTCAACGTCAACCGTGGCAAGAAGGTGAAGATTGACTCGCTCATCTTTGAAGGCAATGAGAAAATCAGCGACTTCAAGCTGGAGAACAAGATGGAAAACACGCACGACGTGCACTTCACCAAGTCGTGGTACAAGCCGTGGCGTATCTTTACCAAGGCTTTCTGGAAGAAGAGCCGCTACATTGAGAGCGACTTCCAGGAGGACCTGGGCAAGATTATCGAATACTACAACGAGCAGGGCTTCCGCGACGCACGCATTGTGAAGGACACGGTGTGGAATGTGCCGACGGAGGAGCTGAATATCAGCGCCAAGAAGAAAGCCAAGCAGGACAGGCTGAAGGTGAAAGTGGAGGTGTATGAGGGCGGCAAGTTCTACTTCCGCAACATCACCTTCACGGGCAACACTGTCTACAGCGACGAGGTGCTGGCCCGCTCGCTGCGCATCAACAAGGGCGACCCCTACAACCGCAAGGTGCTGGAGCAGAACATCACCTACAACCCCTCGGGGACCGACATCTCGTCGCTCTACATGGACAACGGCTACCTCTTCTTCAAGGCGGTGCCGGTGGAGGTGGCGGTGGAGAATGACTCCATCGACATCGAGATACGTATCGAGGAGGGCAAGCAAGCCCGCATCCGCAATGTGTGGGTGGAGGGCAACACCATCACCAACGACAAGATTATCATGCGCGAGTTGCACACGCGTCCGGGCGACCTGTTCAGCCGCGACGCCATGATGCGCAGCTACCGCGAGCTGGTTACGCTGGGCTACTTCAAGCAGGAGAGCATCAGCCCCGAGCCTCGGCCCAACGCCAAGGACGGCACGGTGGACATCGTCTACAAGGTGGAGGAGGGTCCCACAAGCCAGCTGAACCTGCAGGGCGGCTACGGCAGCGGCATGGTGATTGGCCAGGTGGGTATCTCGCTCAACAACTTCAGCGTGCGCAACATCTTCAACAAGGCCGCCTGGGCACCCCTGCCTGCCGGCGACGGACAGAAGCTGAGCTTCAACGCCGTGACCAACGGGTCGGCCTACTATGCCTTGAGTGCCTCGTTCACCGAGCCCTGGCTGGGCGGTCACCGTGCGCAGTCGCTGACGGGCAGCATCTACCACAACCTCTACAGCAACGGCCTGTGGTACAAGAAAGGGTCGGAGAACTACTACAGCCTGCAGATTACGGGTGCCGGTGTCAGCTTCTCGAAGCGCCTGAAATGGCCCGACGACTACTTCGTGGCCTCACATGGCATCGCCTACAAGCACTATGTGCTCGACAACTATTCGCTCAACTCGGCCCACATCTTCACCAACGGTGTGGCCAACGATATCAGCTATGCCTTCACGCTGTCGCGCAACTCGTTCGACTCGCCCATCTATACCCGCAGCGGTTCGGAGGTGAGCATCAGCACCTACCTGACTCCCCCCTTCTCGCTGATGAGCGGCAAGGACTACTCCACCGCCAGCGACCAGGAGAAGTACCGTTGGCTGGAGTACTACAAGATTAACCTGCGTGGCACCTGGATGCTCAACCTGGTGGGCGATGTGGTGCTCAGCACCCGCTTCCGCTTCGGTTTCATGGGCTACTACAACAAGGACATCGGCCTTTCGCCCTTCGGCCGCTACGTGCTGGGCGGCGACGGCCTGTCGTCGTGGAACCTCGACGGACGCGAGATAGTGCCCCTGCGCGGCTACGAGAACCAATCGCTCAGTCCCGACGGCGGCGGCTCGGTGTTCGACCGCTTCACCCTCGAACTGCGTCAGCCGATTATCGAAAGCTCTACAGCCACCATCTGGGTGCTGGGCTTCCTCGAGGGCGGTAACTGCTGGAGCGACCTCAAGGAGTTCCAACCCTTCAAGATGTACAACTCGGCCGGTGTCGGTGTGCGCCTGTTCATGCCCATGCTCGGCATGATTGGCGTCGATTGGGGCTATGGCTTCGACGGCAGCACGGGCGGCAGTCAGTTCCACTTCAGTATCGGACAAAGCCTGGATTAGGAAAATGAAAAATGAAATGAACATAAACAGGTGTTTCGGGCAGATAATGAAAACTGTCATTTGCGCAAGCATTGTTTTCATTTTTCACTTTTCATTTTTCACTTCGGCCTCGGCACAGAAGTATGCCTGTGTCAATACCGACTATGTGATGCGCAGCATCCCCGACTATGCAAGTGCGCAGAAGCGGTTGGACAAGTATGTGGCTGATTGGCAGAAGGAGTTGGAGGACAAGATGGGCGAGCTGGAGGGTATGCGAGCCGACTATGAACAGGAGAGCTACCTGTTGCCCGACAACCTGAAGAAACGCCGTCAGGAGGAAATCAAAGAGAAGGAGCAGGAGGTGAAAGCGCTGCAGCAGCAGCGTTTCGGAGCCGGAGGCGACCTGGACAAGAAGCGTGCCGAGTTGCTCAAGCCTATCCAAGACCGTGTCTACTCCACCATAGAACGTATCGCCCACGAGAAGAACTACGCTTTCGTGTTCGACAAGGCGGGCAGCGCCACGATACTCTTCGCCAACAAGAAGTATGACATCAGCGACGACGTGCTGGAGCTGCTCGGCTACAAGCCTGGCGCCACCAACGCCCCGCAGGAGGAAGACAAGACAAAACAGAAGCCCAAGAACCCCGAAATGAAAGAGCCCGGCAGCCGTGACAAGATGCCCACGCCGCTGGGAGGAATGAGCAGAAATAAACAATAAAACAATACTACTGAAAAATGAAAAAGACCGTAATTGCAATTGCCATCTGCCTGCTGGCTTTCAGCGGCAACGCAATGGCACAGAAGAATCCTAAGCTCGGCCACATCAACTCGACCGAACTGATGCAAATCATTCCGGGCCGTGACTCGGCACAGGCTGTCCTGCAGGCAGAGGTGACCGAACTCGAATCGACGCTCAAGTCCATGCAGAGTGAGTTGGAGACCCGTTACAACGACTACATGCAGAACCAGCAGGGTTGGACGGAGCTGATCCGCCAGACCAAGCAGAAGGAGCTGCAGGATATGAATGCCCGTATCCAGGAGTTTGGTGAGAACGCCCAGAAGCAGCTGCAGGAGCGCGAGACCGAACTGTTCAAACCGCTCATCGAGCGCGCCAAGGATGCCATCAAGGAGGTGGCTCGCGAGGGTGGTTATTCCTACATCTTTGACTCTGGCACCGGTGCCACGCTGTATGATGAGGGTGGCGACGACATCATGCCTCTGGTGAAGAAAAAACTCGGTATCTGATAGTTTAAAATAAAGAGAGGGGGCCGCGAAACGAATGTTTCGCGGCCCCCTCTTTCTGTCTATCGTTTTACTTCCACCGTGTCCAGCGGCGGATAATCTCTTCGGTCTTGCTGGTGCGCAGGATGACGAGTGCCATACGGTTGTTCTCCTCCATCTCGTATTCGGTGATGCCGCCCACGGGGACCGTGATAAGCTGGTTGGGGTCGGCACCGTAGTTGTTCACCAGGGCGCGGTAGGTCACCTCGCAGCGGCGCTCTGAGAGCCATTGGTTGTGCGCGATGGTACCTGTGACGGAGTCAGCGGCACCGATGATGAAGAACTCCACGGTATCATCCATCAGGGACAACTCCTTGGCGAAGTTCTGCAGGCGGCGGCGACCGTTGAAGTCAAGGTCATACTTGTCCAGCTGGAAGTAGACGATGGTGGCCGGTATGTTGTCAACGGGGATGAGGTTGATGAGTTCCTCTATCACGTTGGCGGGAGGACGGCTGCGGTAGGGCGAGGACTCGATAGAGTCGATTTGCGACTGCAGGGCATTGATTTCGGTGGTGATGGAGTCGATGATGCTGGAGTCAATCTGGATGCGCATATCCGACAGGTTCTGCATCGAGTCGAGGTGATTGTACAGCACATCGATGCGTCCCGAGAGGGTCGACACGGTCTTGTGGGTGCCGAAGGAGATAAACTCGTGGTTCACCTTCTCGCGCGAAGACAGTTTGGTGTGGGGGTTGTACTTGGTGACGTTCTTCAGCAGGTTGAAACGGGCACCGAAGGTCACCGAAGGCATGATGTCGAAGCGCGAATAGCTGTTGTCGTAGGGCGACCAGTCCCAGGTGGATTCAGAGCCCATCACCTCAAAGTTAAGGCAAAGGGCTAACTTCTGGCTCACCTCATACTCAAATCCGAGACCTCCACCATAGCACAGCTCCCAATTCTTGCGGAAGGCGCCTATGGCTTCGCCACGTGGGTTGCGCTGGTTGCCGTGGAGCATGGAGAAGCCCAGGCCGATGGGCGAGAAGACATGCAGGTGTGTGCGGCGGCCTATCTCATAGCCGCTCAAGAAGTTGGTCCAATCAAGTATCACGTATCCCATCAGGGCTGCAGCGTGGGCGTGGAAGGGATAGTATCCGTTTTCGTTGGGAGTGTCTTGTGTGTAATCAATAAAAGGTTGCAGGCCGTACTTGCTCTGACCGTCAACTTCGAAGTAGGAGAAACGCAGGGAGATGGCCACATCGGGGATAATCCATTTGCCGATTTCGGCCTTGAGGTTGTAGTTCAGTTTGTTTTGGCGGGCCGAGGCTTCAAGCTCATTGCCGATGAAGGTTTGGGCGCCTGCACCAAGTGTGATGTACCAGTTGTCGAAGGGAGATGCAATGATATATAGTAATGTGTCGCGGTCAGCACCGAGGGCAAATCCTCTTCGAGCGAAGTTCTGTGCCGACACTGAGAGTGTCGCAAGCAACAGTGTGAGTATGAAGAGTGTTCGTTTCATGCTATATAATAGTACCTTGTTGGGTCCTTTTATTACTTTTCTTTCTTTTTTACTTTTTCTTCCATTTCCTCTGTCTCACCATAGCCATAGCCGTATCCGTAACCATAGCCATAACCGTAACCGTAGCCATAACCGTAGCCGTAGCCATAGCCGTAACCGTACTTGCGCTCAAGCGGCAGCAGTTTCTTGTAATGCACGTCGTTGAGTACGATGGATATGTTGGGGAAAGAGTGATTCTGATAGAGGTCTTCGATGCCGGCGAGCATGCGTTTGTCGAACTTGTCGGCACGGATAACGAAGAGCGTGGTGTCTACGTAGGGCTTGAGTATATCGGTGTCGACCACCATGCCTGTGGGGGCGGTGTCGAGGATGATGTAGTCGTATTCGTTGCGCAGCTGCTCCATGAGTGCCTCGAAGCGGCCGTTGTCGAGCAATTCGGTCGGGTTGGGCGGGATGGGGCCTGTAAAGATGCTGTCGACGCTCTTGCTGACGAGGTCTTTCTTGACAATGGAGTGCCAATCGTTGGTCTTGCCGGCCAGGTAGTTTGACATGCCGGCATGTTTGCGCGAGTAGAAGGTGCGGGTCATGGAGCCGCGACGCAGGTCGAGGTCGAGCACAATTACTTTCTTGCCGGCCATGCCGAAGGTGGCGGCCAGGTTGGACGAGATGAAGGTCTTGCCCATGCCGGCCATCAGCGAGGTGACCATGATGACTTTGCTCTTCTTCTCGTTGCTGTTGCCGAGGAAGTCCACCTTGGTGCGCAGCAAGCGGAACGACTCCGACAGGGCGTCGTGTTCGCCGTCGGTGACCACCATTTCGCGCGTGTCGCTCTTGTCGCGGCCCGGTATCTCGCACAGGAAGGGGGCTGTGGTGCCGTTGATGACGTCGTTGTAGAACTTCACCTTCGTGTCAAACAGGCGGCGCACGAAGAACACTGCCACCGGAACCATCAGGCCCAGCAGCAAGCCAATCAATGTGCTCTTGCGTTCGTTGGGCGAAATGGGGGTGCGGTTGATGCGGGCGGGGTCGAGTATCTTGCCGTTGGGCTCGATGGAGGGCTGGCTGATCATCAGTTCCTCGCGGCGGCTCAGCAGGTGCAGGTAGAGTTCTTCCTTGATTTTCTGCGTGCGCTCCAGGTTCTCGAGATAGAGCTGCTGCTGCGGCACCTGGTTCATCTTGCTGGTGGCGGTCGAGGCCACTATCTGGGCGTCGGCAATGCGCTCCTGCAACACACCCACATAGACGTCAAGCATGCGGTTCATCTTCACGCGCAACTGGTTCAGTTCGGCTTGCTTGGCCTTCACGGTGGGGTTGTTTGGAGTGTCGTATTTTTCCAACTCCAGCACCAGCGTATTGTATTGCGCTATCATGCGCATGATGTTCTCGTCGTCGAGCACGCTGGTGGGCGGTATCAGGTGCGCCTCGTCGCTGCTCTCGTTGCTCTGGATGAGGTAGCGGGCCATGGAGAGTTGTTTGCGCAAGCGCTCAATCTCCTCCGACGATTGGATGCTGGTGGCCAAGTAGTTCTGGCCGAAGGACGACAGGTCGAGCAGCTGGTGCTCGCGCTTGAAGCCCGCCAGGGCGTTCTCCTGGATGCCCAAGTCGGTCTGCAGCAGTTGCAGACGTCCGTTGATGTAGTCGTAGGTCTCGGCAATGATGCGTTTCTTGTCCTTGATGGCCCCTTCGTTGTACACGCGGATGACCTCGTTGATGACCTCGGCAGCACGGATGGGCGACGGGTCGTTGAGCACGATGTAGATGATGGAGTTGAAGTCGTCGTCGCGTCCCACTTGCAGGGCGGCGCGGTAGCGCTCGGAGGTGGCGGTCATGCTGCGGTGCTCCACATGGATGGGAGTGCCATAGTAGCTTTGGTTGAGGAACCAGGTGGGGTGTACCGCCACGCGGCCAAACGGGGTGGCCACAGTGTCGTCGAAGGCGGCGTGTATCGGCTCGTATTGTTCGCCAAGGTTGATGTCGCACATCTTGTCGTCCTTGGCTATGATGTCGAAGCTGACATAATCCTCCTCGTCGTTGTCTATGAAGTCCACCGTGAAGGGCGACTCGCCATAGAGGTCTTTCTCGCGCCCCACGATGCGGGTCTTGCTGGTGTAGAAGATGTTGAGTTTGAGGTTCTGCGTCACCTCGGTCAGGGCCGATTTCGAGGTGAGTATCATCATCTCGTTGTTGATGTTGCTGTTGTACAGCGTGCGGGTGGAGAACATGTTCTTCACCGACGCTTCGCGTATCGTATTGTCGCCACCGGTCGAGATGCCCTTGATGAGCACGCGTGCGTTGCTGGAGTAGACTCGGTTCTGGTGGCGGACGGTGTAGCCGGCGATGGCGGCACCCAGCACGCCGCAGATAATCAGCCAATGCAGGTTGCGCAGCACGATGAACAGCACATCCTTGACGTGTACTTTCGGTCCCTTCTTTTCATCGAGGAACGACAGCTCTCTGTTTTTGTTCTCGTCGGCCATAGTTGTCGGTTATTGGTAGTTTTTTGTCATTGCTTGGTACAAGGCGATGGAGGTCACCAGCGACGCCAGCGAAAGCAGTGTGCTGGCAATGCCTGTCCAATAGGTTATTTCGCCGCGCATTTGTCCGCTGTTCATCGTCTGGGTGATGATGAAGTCGTTCTGCTGCAGCATGAAGAAGGGGTCGTTGAAGACGTCGCTCGACCGTGGGTCGAGATAGCGCATCACCATCCGCCCGTTCACCTCGCGCATCACGGCTATGTGGTCGCGCCGCGTGTAGATGTCCACATCGCCCAGCATCGCCAGCGCCTCGAGGAAGGTGCAGCGCTCGTTGGGGATGTTCAGCACCTGGCCCTTGCCGCCACCGAGGAAGAATATCTTGAAGCTCTTGAAACGCACATTCACGAAGGGGTCCTTCAGGTAGCCGCCTTGTTGCAGCAGGTAGGTCAGCGTGTCCTGCAGGCGCAGGCGCGTCAGGCCTGCCACGTGCAGTTTGCCCAGCGTCGGCATGTCGATGTCGCCGTCTACATCCACCAGGAAGCCCTCCTCGCTGCCCAGACTGAAGGGGGCTGCAAGGTCCAATTCGGTGGCGTTGGACGTGGTGACGACAATGGTCAACTCGTCGTAGGGTGAGATGGTGGCCTCGAAACGGTTCTCTATCTCAATCTGGCTTCCGTGGGTCATGTCCTGCAGGTAGTCCACGCGCCGCGAGGTGACGCACGACGACAGCAGCAGCGTCGCCACGATTACCATCCATGCTATTTTATTATAATTTGTGCGCATATTATATTATTAACGCGAATTAAAATACAACGCAATAATTTATATTTATTGTGCGGGGGGGGGGGGTAATATATGTTAAATGATGTTAAACATTCAACTTTTTTCCGACAACCCATTGCCAATATGACTCCGTCATTTCGACGACACTTCGACGGTCGTTCTTCGGTCGTTCTTTGCTTTTTTCCGAAGAACGACCGAAGAACGATCTTTAAATTATTGAAAAACAGTAGGCGTTGGGTGGGAGTTGACAATAAGTCGCTTGGCTTGGTTCTTCCACCATTGCCCCACGGCCTCCACGGTCCATTGCATCCCGAAGGGCATCCAACGCTGCGGATGCGTGTTGATGAGCAGTTCCTTCCGGTGTATGGGGTGGTGTATGTCGTTGAGTGCATGGATGATGTCGTCTGTCGTATGGAAGACGAGCCCCTCTTGCTGCCACTGCTCCTGGTATTGTGGCACCTTGTCCCTCACGCTCACCTTGTATCCGTCCCACCGCCGTCCGGTATCGGTTAGGTACAGCGTCTTCGAGAAATCCGTATCCAGCATCGGCTCATACTCAATCCCCAACGCATGGATGTCGTAGATAGAGTGGCAGAGTGGCAGAGTGGCAGAGTGGTAGAGTGTCTTTTCTTTGTGACTTTGCGACTCTGTGACTTTGTGACTCTGCAACTCTGTGACTTTGCGACTCTGCAACTCTGTGACTTTGTGACTCTGCGACTTTGTGACTTTGTGACTTTGCAACTCTGTAACTTTTCGACTTTGTGACTCCCACATGCTTTGGCTGTTGTAGGGTGAACGAGGGCTGCCATGTGCGCAGGCGGTGCTGACAGGCACAAGTCCACGCAGCCGCTCCAGGTTCCGGCAAAAGTCCTCGTAGGCCGCCTCCATGTCCCCCTTGCAGGTCGTCAGACTCTCGTAGTGGTACCCTGCTTGGTGTCCTAACGCCACGATGGCTTTAATGACCTCTGCGTGCGACTCAAAGTGCATAGAACGAAAGTAATACGTCGCCCTAAAGCCCATTTCAGCCTCCACTTGCGCCACCCGCAGCGAAAACTCCGGCCGCAGGTCCACATCATGCCTGATTCTATGACTTTTATGCTTCTTCAGCGCCTCTAATAGCTCCCTGTATTTCTCTATGGTGAAATCCATCGGTATTAGTGTGCAAATTGTTCTATCTGTTGTGTGATAAAGTCGGCAACATCAATTTTGTCAGCCAACATCCGTTGCCGACGCTGCTGGAATAGTTCGCGCAGGTGTTCAGTGGCCAGCAGCTCGTCGATTTTGGCATATAGTTCTTCGGGGTGCGCGGAATTGATGCCGAAGGTAAGCATATATTTGTGCTCCAGCTCTTCCAACACTCCAATGCGTCCGGCAAAGTCGTTGAACCGCAACGAGGGGGTGCCCAGCATGGCGGCTTCTACGGCCATACTTTGGCTGTCACCGATGTAAAGGGTGGCAAAGGCCATCACATGGTGGATGTTCAATGGGTTGATGACCAAACGGTACTGCTCTATTTCGGGGGGTAGTTCCCGCTCTGAAGTGATGTATACATTGCCATGTGGAAGCAGTCGGTCAATGAGTTGTTGTGCCACACGATTGTTTATGCCGTGGGCATGGTTGCCGATGTCATGGTAAGCGTTGAGTTTGGCGAAGCGCAGCAGGAAGTAGGGACGGGAGATGTCGACATATTGTGCCGCCGTTTCTTTGCTGGGAGTAAATCTGTTAGGATGCAGATAAGCAAGTTTGTGGAAGCCTTCATAATGTGTCGTTTTGCTCTCAAGTGGTCCGTTGTTGCATGATACGGGTGAGAGGTATTGGTCGACGAAGGGCCGCACGGCCTTGATGAATTGCGGCACAATGGCGGCATCGTCTTCCGCCATAATGACCGACCTGCGTCGCAGCAACCAGCCCACTTGTGTTACTTCGGGCGTGGAGCCTACAAGCACATCAATCCGATGAGTGAGAGTAAACCAAAATACGCGCCAAAGCCTTAGGAGCAAGGTGTATGCAGACTTCTTTCCGCTGGGCAGAATATTGGTATAGGGCATGCCGGACTGTTGCAGCAACTCTTCCAGAATGTCTTTCTTGCGGATGAGTATATAGGTCTGGTGACCGTCGCGCTGCAGGTCGGCGATGGTGTTCTTGAAGAGGTGGTAGTGGGCAGGATGTCCTAATTGGAAGAGGACTCTCATAACTGTTTGATTACTTTTGCTGG
>JAFZKV010000049.1 GCA_017551765.1 Bacteroidales bacterium | reverse complement strand
GTATGGCCACCGCCACCCGCCAGATGCGCGACCGCGTGGAGCGCATCATGAAGGAAGGCCTCGCCTGCGACTGCTGCAGCGCCGAAATCAAGGCCCTCTTCACCGAGTGGATCGAGAACCGCGAGAACACCCTCAAGACCAAGGAAATCGCCGACAAACTCATCCCGCTGATGGAGAAATGCGGCTGCGACATCTGCAAGCAGCTTCTCGAACTCCGCCACAGCCTCGTCAAGAAGAGCCAGTGGATCTTCGGCGGTGACGGCTGGGGCTATGACATCGGATTCGGCGGTCTGGACCACGTGCTGGCCAGCGGCGAGGACGTGAACGTCGTCGTGGTGGACACCGAGGTGTACTCCAACACCGGCGGACAGAGCTCGAAGGCCACTCCCGCAGGTGCTGTCGCCAAGTTCGCCACCTCCGGTAAGAAGATCCGCAAGAAAGACCTCGGTATGATTGCCAAGAGCTACGGCTACGTCTATGTGGCGCAGGTCGCCATGGGCGCCAGCCAGGCCCAGTACTTCAACGTCATCAAGGAGGCCGAGGCCTACCACGGCCCGTCGCTCATCATCTGCTACGCCCCCTGCATCAACCACGGTATCAAGATCGGCATGGGTCGCACGCAGAACGAGGAGAAGCTCGCCGTCGAGTGCGGCTACTGGCACCTCTGGCACTACAATCCTGCTGAGGAAGAGGCCGGACAGAACGGCTTCCACCTCGATAGCAAGGAGCCCGACTGGAGCAAGTTCCGCGACTTCATCATGGGCGAGGTGCGCTACAACTCGCTGATGAAGACCTTCCCCCAGGAAGCCGAAGAACTCTTCGTCGCCACCGAGCGTAACGCCAAACTGCGCTACGAAGGGTATAAGAAGCTCTCTGAAATGTAGTATTGACACGCGGGTGCAAGTTGCTTCCATTCGGTAGCAACCCGTTACAGCCCCGCATCATCAACAGCAAAGGGTGTCCCCATCGGGCACCCTTTCATTTTGCCATTCTTTTTTTTGTAACGCCATTTTTCTTTAACGCCATTTTTTTGTCTTGTATGCTGCAATATCATTGCAGCCGTTTCGTTCGGCGGGCGGGCATTTATGTCCGCCATAACCCTCCCTTCTGTGTGGGTTCTACGTGGGTTCTATGCGCCTTCTTTGAAACGCCCCTAACCACCACAAAACCAGCCGTTTGTTTATTTTATATAAAAGTACCTGAAAACCAGTAAAATAGCCCATTTCGCCCATTAGACCCATTCGTCCCATCAATCCCATCATTCCCATCAATCCCATCCCTCCCATCCGCCCCATCTTCTTCCACTCCTCGCGATGCCATCGCGCCATCCTTCGTTCTTTGCCCGGGCATTCCATGCCCGCCATACCCCTTCTTCCTTCGTTCGGTTCCCGGACGCTTGCGTCCGCCTATAAAACGGGTTGTTCCGTGCAAGGGCTTCAGCCCGCAATACTGTGTGTCGCGATTCAGTCGCGACAAAAAAAATACCACCTCCATCCACCTGACCTTCAATCCTTTCCAAAAAACTTTCAAAAAAATTTCACCCCTCGTGTCAGATTTGGGTCAAAATTTGCGTATATATTAGTAGAGGGGCACAAGTTTTGGCAAACAATAAGGGCTCCTACAATAAACCGGCAGAAGAAACAGAGACGATGTGATACAGAACACCAATCCTCGGCACGAGGCGTACTGCGCCTTTATGCGGCGGCACCGCGAGACGGTGTGGCGCGTCTGCTGGCACTTTGCCCGCCACGGACGCGGCGACCGCAGCGACCGCATGGCGCGCACCGAGGATATGGCACAGGAGGTGTGGATAGTGCTCTGGCTGAAGTTCGACCAGCTCAATCCCGAGTACAACGAGCGGCAGCAACGCCGATGGCTGGAACGGCTGGCCCGCTCGGTCCTCATCGACCTCTACCGCCGCGCCGACCCCGAGCCGGAACCCATCACCGACGAGATGGCCGACACCATCCCCCTCCCCGGCCTCGACTATGCCGAGTGCCTCTACGACCTCCTCGCCGCCCTCCCGCCGGAGGAAGAGCAGCTGATGCGGCTGCGCCTCGAAGGCTACGACGCTGCGGAGATAGCCGCCCGCACCGGCCTCAGCCGCGACACCATCTACCAAAGGATTAACCGAATCATGAAGAAACTAAGAATAATCAATGGAACAGACTGACATACAACGTGAGCTCCGCGCGATGACCGACGGCATGGCCGAATGGGTCGAGCACCGCGAGCGGAGCCAGCGGCGGTGGAACCGTGTCGCCCGCGCCACCATCGGTGTGGCGGCGGCCGTCGCGCTGGTGGTCATCATGGCGCAGCCGCAACCCGACGGTCAATACCTCAGCGACCCCAGCTACCGCGCCGAAGCCCTCCACAGCCTCGACCAAGCCCGCCTGGCAAGCAGATAACCGAAAACGATAACGATAACGAAAATAACTGTCAACTAATATGAAACGTACCCTGATATTCGCACTTGCTGCCCTCCTCGTGGTGGGAGCGGTGGCGATGTGGCGTTTCCTGCCCCGCGCGCTGTCGTATGACGAGTGCAGCCCTGTCTACCGCCATTTTGCCGACATGCAGCTTGAAGGGGTACGCGTCGTTTACGTCAAGGACAAGATTGTCAACGACACCCTGCGCATCCCCGCCACCCTCCTCCAGGCCGAAACCGACCGCGGCTGGCAGCTGCTCGACAGCATCTTCGGCTACTCGAAAGAAATACAGGCAATCCTTGACGACCCTGAAATCCCAGACATTGTCAAAAAGGCCGTTGCCGAATCCGACACCGGCTTCCACGTCTATCGTGCCCACCCCGAAACGCCAGAACGCAACATCGAGCCGAACGGTGGCCGCCCCGACGACGTGTCGGTCTATCTCTATCCGCTCTTCCGTCGCGTCATCATCTTCGAACCCGCCACAAAGGAAGAAGAGCGTGACGTTATCCAAACCTCCATGAAAGAAAATAAGGAGGAAGTCCTCCGCCGCAGACGCCACGCCCTCATCGATGCCGCCTACGACAATCTGGATACCATCCCCGGCATTAGCCAACACAATTGAGAATAGAAAAACAAATCTTAAACAATAATCCCATGCAACACACCAAAACCCTCTTTGCACTCTTTTTACTGATAATAGCTTCACTGCCGTTGCAAGCACAAATCACAGGCCGTCTGTCGGACGATAGTGGACAACCTATTGCCTTTGCAAATGTTGCGCTGAAAACAATCGCAACCGACAGCCTTGTTACAGGTACGACTACTGGCGAGGACGGCTCTTTCAGCCTTGCTTGCAATGAGGGTACCTACAACCTTGTTGCCTCGTATGTGGGTTATGAGCGATTGTCGGTGCGTTGCAGCGCGGGCGACGACCTCGGTACGCTGACGATGAACGCCAAGCAACTGGAGACGGTCACCATCACCGCAAGCCGCACCACCGAGAGCGTCGACCGCTTCGTGGTGCTGCCCAAACAGGAAGAGGTGCAGGCGGCAGGGCGCACGCTGGTGCTGCTCGACATGCTGGGCCTGCCGGGCCTGAAGGTCGACGTGGCGTTGCAGCGCATCACCGTCGACGGCGGCACGGCCATTCTGCAAATCAACGGCAAAGAGGTGCCCATCACACGGCTGGCCAACCTCAAGGCCGAGCACATCAAGCGTGTGGAATACTCCAACAATCCCGGCACCCGTTACCTCGACCGCGGCGCCTCGGGCGTCATCAACATTATATTGAAGGAGCGCGAGGACGGCGGCAGCGTCATGGCGCATGGGAACACGGCGCTGACCACGGGCTTCGCCAACGGCTACCTGCTAGGCAGCTACCACAAGGGCAAGAGCGAGTTCGCGCTGGAATACACCCTTGGCTACCGCAACTACCGCCACGACCTCTCCGTGGACGAGGATACCTACCTCGACCCCGCCCGTACCGTAACGCGCCGCCTGAAGGAAGACCTGCCCTTCTGGTACATCACCAGCGAACTCAAGGCAGAATACACCTACCAGCACGACGACAGCACGATGTTCGTGGCCTCGGTGAGCGACGAGTTCTACACCAAGACACTCCACGGCACCGGCACACTGACCCAGACCGACCGCGGCGTGACCACCGAGCAGACCACGACTCATGGCAACTACCAGGAGTCCAACATGCCGAAGTTCGACCTCTTCTACACCCACCGCATGCCACACGGCCGGAAGGTGGAGCTGAACGTGGTGGGCACGCATTCCGGCGACACGTGGGAAAACTCCCTGTCCTACCTGGGCAGCGACACCACCTACGCCACCACTGTCCACGGCCACGGCTACGCCCTCAGCGGCGAGGGTGCCTACAGTGTGCCGCTCGGCTCGGTCGAGTTGAGAACCGGCCTCCAGTGCCAGCACAACTTCGCCGCAAACAACTACGAGCTATACAACACCACCAGCAGCATGACCAAGGACAACGCCTACCTCTACGCCGAGGTGAGTGGCGCGCTGGGGCAGCAGGTGGGCTGGTCGGTCGGCACGGGAGCCAAACTATTTAACGTCACCGACGGCACTGACAACCAACTGTATCTAAGAAACCTCAGCACCGCCCGCCTGCAATGGCGCATCAATCCGCAGCTGTCGCTCACCGCCACGGCAAGCTACACGCCCATGCTGCCCACCCTCGGCGCGCTCTCGCCCGTCTTCCAGCAGACCGACGACGTGGAGGGACGGCAGGGTAACCCCGACCTCAAGCCCAGCGAACAGCTGCGCGCTGCCCTCATGCTGCGCTACACCCACCCCAAGGGCTTCTACGCCATGGCCAACACCGGCCTCATGCACATCTTCCACCCCTACTGCGACCACTATGTCTACGACCCCTCGCGCGACCTCTTCATCCATACCTACCACAACGCCGACCGATGGCATGTCCCCTACGTCTACGCCGAGGTAGGTGTGCGGGGACTATGGAACTGCTTGAACTTGTCGCTCGACGGCACCTACTACCACTATGTTGCCGAAGGCCCCATGTTCTCGCACACGCGCGACAACTTCACGGCCAGCGCCAACGCGCAGTTCTACTGGAAGAGCCTCGCGGCGGGCGCCAGCTTCACGCTCATGCCGCAGTGGACGCTCATGTACGAGACCTACAACATGAGCGAGGAGGAGCAGACCCTCTATGTGCAGTACCGCCACAAGAGCCTCACGGCCATGCTAATGTGGCTCTGTCCCTTCAATCCCAACGGCTTCCGCTACGAGACCGTCGGTCTCAGCGCCGTGCACCCCTACCGCCACGTCAGCTGGACCGTCGACAACGGCAACATGGTGGCCCTCGGCCTCATCTGGCAGATGGAGTTCGGCCGCCAGTTCCGCAAAGGAGAGAAGACCCTCAACAACGGTGGCTATGACAATGGCATGGTCAAATAATATCCATCCCAACAATATATCACATGCCGCACCACAAAATATCCCTCAAATCCGATGTGCCTTTACATTGCGGCTGATGTAAGGTCACATGGCACCCTGACGTAAGCTTACATCACGACCCCGGAAACACCACACCGTCAAAACCATCTCTGCAATGCTATAAACTTCAATAAATAATCCGGCCCATACCTGCGACAGGCGCGAGTGCGCCTGTCGCGGCCTTTTTCTCTCCCAGCCCCTCTTCCTTAGAGCATAATTTGAAATTTCAAAACAGCCAACGGCCTTCCC
>JAFZKV010000048.1 GCA_017551765.1 Bacteroidales bacterium | reverse complement strand
GAGAATAATGGGCGGTTAGCTCAATATGTATTTATCTATTTGTTTGCTATTTCATTTTTTGTCGCTTGTTTTATTGAAGTTTCTCTATCATTGGTTTGAGCGTAGGGATGTCTGACTTCACAACATCCCAGACAGCGTCGGGCACAATCCTGTAGTAGTCATGCACCAAGACATGACGCATCTTTTCAATCAGCGTCCACGGAATATCATTGTGCTTTTCTTTAAATTCTTTGGTCAATTTGTAGGCTGCCTCTCCAATTATCTGGATGTTATAAATGGTGGCATGCATCCTCATATTGTCGGACACAAATTGTTCATACGACACATCTTTCGTATACTCCTCTATCTTGTCAATGGCTTGTAAAATATGCTCAATTCTGCCAGGATCACGCGCGGGCTCTCTCATATATCAGTTTTTTATCATGGTTTGCTGTTTCTTCTGCCCAGGGAAATAATGCTCCCTCTTCTACTAAATCAACTTCGCGGTTCAGCAGTTTCTCAAGGTCAATTATCATGGCGGCATATTTCAATAGGCCGACGGTTGCGTGTTTGCGGTCAAATTGCACCAGCAGGTCCACATCGCTGTCCTCGCGCTGTTCGCCGCGGGCGTAGGAGCCAAAGAGCCAGGCCTTGGTCACGGGCTGCGTGGCCAGATAGTCGGCAATGATCTTTGTCATGTCAGCTGTACTCATGTGTTTTCCATCAAAATGATGGTGCAAAGATACGAACTTTTTCCGACGCGGCAAAATTTTTATTTATCCCGCTGCGCGTAATCCATAAATTCAGATGAAAAATTTATAAGATTTACAGGATTTCTGCCAAGGGCGGGGGGGGGGAATGGTGACAAAAAAAATAGGTCGTGCACGACATAAATAGTTGTCAGTTGTTAGTTATCAGTTGTCAGTTCGACCTCCAAACCACCCCTCCAACCGCCGTTTTACCGGCCACCGGCTATCGGTTACCGACCGCCAGCCACCTAAAAACCACTGTTTCAGTGCACAATAACTATGTTGGTGTCGCTTTGCCGTCACACCCCCTCCGACTTTGGTCCGACTCAAGTCCGAGTCAAGTCCGACTGATGTCCGACTGTGGTCGGAGAAAAGGCGGTGTTGATACGGTGTAGGCACGGGGGTGACACGAATAGGTCGTGCACGATATAAATGGGTGGTCGGTGGCCGGTAACCGGTGGTTGGTGTGTGGGGGTAGTATTGACCGACTACCGGCTACCGAATACCGATTGCCATCAGCTACACTTTGCTGCGCTTGAGCAGGAAGGGAAGTATGATTTGGTGGAATCCCTGAGCCACGTCGACGGGGATGTAGTCGATGCGGTACTGCAGGGCGCGCTGCTGCAGGTCGGCCTGCTGGCGAAGCATCTCTTGGCTGTAGGCTTCGGCGACCTCGGTAGGCTGCAGGCGCACCGAACGGCCGGTCTCCAGGTCGATAAACTGATGAGGCCGGGCATCGTAGTCGAGCTGCAGTTCGTGCTGCCGGTCGAAGGTGTGGAAGAGGATGACCTCGTGCTTGTTGTGGCGCAGATGGCGCAGGGCGTCGAAGAGGGCCTCTTGATTGCTTGATTGCTTGATTGCTTGATTGCCTGAGTCGTTGGAGAAGGCGTCGGTGAACAGTACCACCAGCGAGCGGCGGTGCAGCTGCTCGGCGGTGAGGTGGATGGCTTCGGCGAGGGAGGTGGTGCGCAGTGGGCGGCTGTCGGCCTTGACGGGCTGCAGCAGTTCGTCGAGCAAGCCCAGCAGATAGCGCTGGTGGATGGCGTTGCTGCGGCAGGGGGTGTGGCGGTCGATGCCGTTGCTGAGCAGCGTCAGCCCGAAGGCGTCGCGCTGGCGGTGCAGCAGTTCGATGAGCACGGCAGAAGCATAGACGGAAAAGGTGAGTTTGTTGGGGTGCTCGGCGTCGCCCTGCCGTTCGAGCGGGAAGAGCATGGAGGTGCTCTGGTCTATCAGCAGCTGGCAACGCAGGTTGGTCTCCTCTTCAAATTGCTTGACGAAGAGTTTGTCGGTGCGGGCGTAGAGTCGCCAGTCGATGTTGCGTGTGCTCTCGCCGGTGTTGTACTGCCGATAGTCGGAGAATTCGGCCGAGAAGCCGTGGAAGGGGCTACGGTGACGGCCTGTGATAAATCCCTCGACCACTTGTCGTGCGAAGAAGTCGAGGGATTTGTAGCGTGAAATCTGACTTTGGTCCATTCTTTATATAGTAGTGCAGGGGAGTGCCGGAAGTGCAAGGAGTGCAAGACAATAGTATATCAGAGACATTTGTCCTGCACTCCCTTGTACTCCTCAGTACTTCTTTGCACTCCAAAAATTACAGCAGTGCGTTCAGCTTCTCGGTGAGTGTCTCCTTAGCCACGAGGCCCACACTCTTGTCCACCATTTCGCCACCCTTGAAGAAGAGGACGGTGGGAACGTTGCGGATGCGGAAGCGGGCGGCGAGGTCGCTGCACTCGTCCACGTCGGCGGTGCCTACAACGGCGCGGCCTTCATATTCTTTCTCAATCTCCTCGATGCGGGGGGCCAGCGCTTTGCAGGGGCCGCACCAGGTGGCGCCGAAATCAATCATGGCCGGCATGCCAGAGTTCATCAGTTCGTCGAAATTCTGTTCTGTGACTTTCATAATTATTGTTGTGTTAATGTGTTATTGCGTGATTGTGTTTTGCTTTTCACTTTGCGCGGAAGTAGATGGTCATGGGCACCCCGTGGAAGTCCCACAGCTCGCGCATACGGTTCTCCACAAAGCGTTTGTAGGGGTCGCGCACATACTGCGGCAGGTTGCAGAAGAAGACAAACTGCGGGTAGGGGGTGGGCAGCTGGGTGATGTACTTAATCTTCACCCATTTGCCTTTGACGCTTGGGGGCGGGTTCTGCTCCTTGACGATGGGCAGCAGGGTGTCGTTGAGCTCGGCGGTGCTGATGCGGCGGCTGCGGGCCTCGTAGACGGCGCGGGCGGTTTCGAGCACCTTGAAGATACGCTGCTTGTTGATGACCGATGTGAAGACGATGGGCACGTCGTCGAAGGGGGCGATACGCTCTTTGATGAGGCGCTCGAAGTCGCGGTGGGTGTTGGTTTCTTTCTCCACCAGGTCCCACTTGTTGACCACGATGACCACCCCTTTGTGGTTGCGCTGGATGAGCGAGAAGATGTTGAGGTCTTGCTGTTCCAATCCCTGGCTGGCGTCAAGCATGAGGATGCAGACGTCGGCGGCCTCGATGGCACGCACGGAGCGCATGACGGAATAGAATTCGAGGTCTTCGCTGACTTTGCTCTTGCGGCGCAAGCCGGCAGTGTCGACAAAATTAAAATCAAAGCCGAAGAGATTGTAGCGCGAGTAGACGCTGTCGCGCGTGGTGCCGGCAATGGGTGTGACCACCGAGCGCTGCTGGCCGGTAATGGTGTTGATAAAGGAGCTTTTGCCCACGTTGGGGCGGCCGACCACGGCGATGCGGGGCAGGCCGTCGGTGGCATCCTCTTCGCCGTCGGTGAAGTCTTTGACCAGCTCGTCGAGCAGGTCGCCTGTGCCGCTGCCGGTAATGCCGGCAATGGGGTAGGGCTCGCCGAGCCCGAGGCCGTAGAACTCAGCCAGACCGTCCATCTGTGCCGAGTTGTCCACCTTGTTGGCGGCCAACACCACGGGCTTGGGACATTTGCGCAGCATTTCGGCCACGTCCTCGTCCATCGGAGTGAGGCCCTCGCGGGCGTCGACCACAAAGAGTATCTTGTCGGCCTCGTCGATGGCCAGCGCCACCTGTTTGCGGATTTCCACCTCGAACTCGTCGTCGCCCCCCATCACATAGCCGCCTGTGTCGATGATGGAGAAGCGTTTGCCGTTCCAATCGCTGTGTCCATACTGTCGGTCACGGGTAACGCCGCTGGTTTCGTCAACGATGGCGTTGCGGCTCTCGGTGAGGCGGGTGAAGAGGGTGGACTTGCCGACGTTGGGGCGTCCTACTATGGCTACAATGTTCATTGATTAGCGTTTGCCGATGAGCACGTTGAGGCCGAACTTGAGGTTGAAGGCTTTCACCTCGGTCAGGTAGAAGCTGCTCATGTAGTCAACCATCACATAGGATTGGGCAACGGTGCCGATAGAGAAGATGAGGCCGGCGCCCGGGTTGACCATGTTGTCCATGAAGTTGAAGTTGCCACTGCCGTCGAACACCATCGAGGAGCCCACGATGACCTCCATCCAATTGAAGAGGTTGGCGCTGAAGGAGAGGGTGGTGTTGTGACGGAAGGTGTTCTTTACATTTCCGCCGAGGTCGAGCTCGCTGTTGTTCTTCTTGCTCAGCAGGCCACGGTCAAACTGTCCGTGGAAGAGGAGGCCGGCACGCAGCATCTTGAGGAAGGTGAAGCTGACGCCCACGTTGACCTTGGTGGGCACGTTGAACCAATAGTCGCCCTCGTTGAGTTTGGGTTCGGGCATCAGGTTGAGCAGTTCCTGAGTGAACATGGTCTTCAGGGTGTCGGCATTGAATTGGCCGCCGCTGATGAGTGAGTTGACATTCAGGTTGCTGGTGCTGAAGGTGAATGTGCCACCCTGACCGCCACGCGGCACCAGGGTATTGACATTGTTCTGCCAATGGATGCCGGAGGTGAGGTCGACGATGGAGGCCGAAACAGAGATGGGACCGAAGTCGTATTTGACGCCGAGGTCAAAGGCTAAGCCGGTGTTGCCGCCGAAGGGGTCAATCATGGTGTTGATGGCTTCGCCAAGGTGGCCACGGATGCCCTTGAAGGTGGACAGGAGGCCGCCGGCGGTGTCGAGGGGGATAGGCAGTGCCGTCTGCAGTTTGTAGTAGACATTGGCGGTCACTTCGTCGAAGTTCTCGCCCGTCTCAAAGGTGACGCGTGTCTCGTCGGTCTGTATGTTCATGATGCCCGACAGCAGCTTTGCATGCACACCGACGGTCAGCGGAATGACCGACAGGCGGTAGCCGGCGCCCACGCTGGTCTCCATGTAGGCCTGCATGTTAAACAGGTCGCCGTCGAGCAGCGTCATCTCGGGGATGGGGTTGCCGTTGGCGTCCACGTTGCCGTCCAGCAGGGCGTTGACCACCGACACGGGGATACCCAGGTTGGTGTTGATGACCAGGCGCGTGTTGAAGTCCATAAAGAAATTCTTCACCTTGAAGCCCATGCCGATGATGTTAAAGTCCACCGTGTTGCGGAACACGCTGTTGTCGCCCAGCTTGTGCAGCACGTCGTTCACGTCGATGATGCTGCGTTGCTCTTCGGGGTGATAGACCACTATCTCGTTCATGGCCAACGGAAGGCCCATCTGGAAGCTCGTGCCGGGCATCTGCAGGTAGAAGCCGCACTTGGGGAAGAGGGCGGGGTTGAGCATATTGCTCTGCGGTGCGCGCTGCGAGTGATAGAAGAGGTTGTTGGTCTCGTTGTATTGGGCGCTGGCGCTGCCGACGGCAAGCGCGAAGATGGCGGCGAAAATAACTAAACTCTTTTTCATTGCTGTGTCCTCCATTGTTTAGTTATTATTGCCATTGCCACCCGTCAGGTCCCAATTGAAGTTCAGCTTGGGATGCAGTTGGATATACATCTTCATGTCCAGACCATCGCTCTTCTTGATTTGCACCGGCGTATTGCCGTTGGTGCTCACCAGAAGGTCTATTCTGATCTTCTCAGTGTTGAGGAACTTCTCGATGCTCTCCATGTTGAGCGGTATGGAGATGGGCGGGTTGGTGATACCCGGGTTCAGCGAGTCGGCCTCGCCGTTCACCACCGCACACGACGGTATGCCCTGGTAGGGGAAGAGCAAGCCTGTCGAGTCACCGTTGGCGTTGAGGAAGGTGCCGTTGAGGTCGATGTTCAGCGGTATGCCGTTCTCCACCACCAGCTTGAGGATGACCAGCGAATCGAGGTCGGCGTCCACAATCTCACCCAGCTTACCGTCCAGCAGGTCCCTGATCTTATCGAATGTCTTGCGCAGCGCATCGTCGTTTTCGCTGCTGCCCGCGCCGCGGTTGATGTCGATGGGGTAGCTGTATTTCAGGTGGCCGATGTGCACATCGAAGGGGAAGGTCACCGACACGTCGGCACCGTAGTACATCGTGGCGTTCTCCACCGAGTCCTGCACCTCCTGTGCACGTGCGGGATCGGTCAGCGACAGCGTCACCATCTCGGGGTCGGCCAGGAAGCCGTTGTCGATGTTCACATCAATCTTGAAGCGGTAGGTGATGCTCTTGGGGCGCTTGTTGAAAATCTCGGCCAGGTTCACCGACGCCTGCCAGGTGCTCACGGCTGTAAGGTCGGTTATCACCAGCGGCGGCACATTCTGCGTGCCCAGCGTGCCCTCCACATTGTTGATGCCCACATAGGAAATCTGCAGGCTGTCGATGCTGGCGCTGCCATAGTCGTGCAGCAGGCGCGCGGCCGTCGTGTCTTGCGACACCGTTTGCAGCGAGGCCTCTATGTCGAGCAGCAGCTCTTCAATCGTGATGTCGGCATCCTCCACCATGCTCATGTCCGACTTCTCGAACAGGTCGATGTCCACCGTCTTCTCCACCCACTTGTGTGTGATAATCTTGGGCGAGTGGCCACCCTTCGACGACGACATTTGTGACAGCGGTGCATGGTCGCGGAAACTTGTGTCATAGGTGAAAATAATCAGGTCCGTACCCGGCACCATCACATTCGAGAACGTGCCGTCAAACATGCCTAGAATGTCGCCGAAGTTCATCCGCGAACTGCTGGCCAGCGGCAGCTGCAAGTTGGGTGCTATACCTCCCTGCACATGGATTGGGTTTCTCAGCATATCGAGGTCCTCCTTCCGGCAGGAACTCATCAATGCGGCGGCGATGAAAACACACGCCAAGAGTACTTGTTTTCTCATATAATATTATTGTTTTTAATTGTTTCTCAAAAGTTTATAGTTAACCATTATACTATATCGCAACTGCAAAGGTACAAAAAAGATTTGATATTTCCAAAAAAAGCTTTCTTCCTCGCACAAAAAAAGGCCACCCCACGCATGGGGCGGCCGCCAAAAAATCATGAAAACAAAATTTTCTTTTACTTAATTCTCATCTTGTAGAACGAGCGGTAGACGAAGATGAGGGCGATGACCAGGAAGCCCACGCCGAACCAGGGAGCCATGCCGCGGAAGCCTTCGCTGATGGCGATTTCCATAGCCAGCACACCGAAGAGGGTGGTGAACTTGATGATGGGGTTCAGGGCCACGCTGGAGGTGTCCTTGAAGGGGTCGCCCACGGTGTCGCCCACCACGCTGGCGTCGTGCAGCGGCGTGCCCTTGGCTTGCAGGTCGACCTCAACCACCTTCTTGGCGTTGTCCCATGCGCCGCCGGCGTTGGCCATAAAGACAGCCTGGAACAGGCCGAAGACGGCAATCGAGATGAGGTAGCTGATGAAGAGGCACACGGCGTTCTGGCCACCGATGCTCTCGGGGCTCGACAGGCAAGCGAAAGCGAGGGCGAAGCAGAAGATGGCGATGAAGATGTTGATCATGCCGCGCTGGGCGTAGTTGGTGCAAATCTTCACCACTTCCTGGCTCTTCTCAATGTCGGCCTTCTTGGGGGCGTTGGGGTCGAGCTTGATGTTGTCCTTGATGTACTCCACGGCACGGTTGGCACCGGTGGTCACGGCCTGCATCGAAGCACCAGTGAACCAATAGATGACGCAGCCACCCAGGATGAAGCCGAGGATGCTGTAGGGGTTGAGCAGGTTGAGGATGGTCTCGGGAGCAATGCCGAGGGTCTTCTGTATCATCAGGATGAGGCTGAAGATCATCGTGGTGGCACCCACCACGGCGGTACCGATCAGCACGGGCTTGGCAGTGGCCTTGAAGGTGTTGCCGGCGCCGTCGTTGGCCTCCAGGTAGTATTTGGCCTTCTCGAAGTCGGGCTTGAAGCCGAACTCACTCTCGACCTCCTTGGTGGTCTTCTCGATGTCGTCCTCGATGAGGCTCAACTCATAGACGCTCTGTGCGTTGTCGGTCACGGGGCCGTAGCTGTCGACGGCGATGGTCACGGGGCCCATGCCGAGCATACCGAAGGCCACCAGGCCGAAGGCGAAGATGGTGTAGTAGGGGCCGAAGACGGGCTCGATGTTGAAGGCTGTCGAGGCAAAGTAGGCGATGACCATCAGCACGAAGAAGACGATGCCGGTCCAGAAACCGCCCATGTTGCCGGCCACCAGGCCGCTGAGGATGTTCAGCGAGGCACCGCCCTGTTCAGAGGCCTTCACCACCTCTTTGACATGCTTCGAGGTGGGGGAGGTGAACAGCTTGGTGAACTCGGGGATGAGGGCTGCGCCGAGGGTGCCGCAGCTGATGATGACGCTCAGGGCAAGCCACAAGTAGGGCATGCCTTCCACACCGCCCAGGATGAACCAGCTGGCGCAGAAGGTGCCGATGATGCTCATGATGGAGGTAATCCACACCAGCGAGGTCAGCGGCTGCTCGAAGTTGATGTCGTCGGCCTTGTTGTACTTGGCCTTGGCAATGGCACCATTAATATAATAGGAAAGGACCGAGGCAATGATGCCGAGGATACGCATGACGAAAATCCATACCAACAGCTTGACCTGCATGTCCATGCTGGGCACGGCCAACAGGATGAAGCTCACGAGGGCCACGCCGGTGACGCCGTAGGTCTCGAAGCCGTCGGCGGTGGGTCCAATGCTGTCGCCGGCATTGTCGCCGGTGCAGTCGGCAATGACGCCCGGGTTGCGGGGGTCGTCCTCGCCAATCTTGAATACTACCTTCATCAGGTCGCTTCCGATGTCGGCAATCTTGGTGAAGATGCCGCCGGCGATACGCAGGGCGCTGGCGCCGAGGCTCTCACCGATGGCAAAGCCGATGAAGCACGAGCCCGCCAGGTTCTCGGGCATGAAGAGCAGGATGGTGAGCATAAGCACCAACTCGACGCAAATCAGCACGATGCCGATGCTCATGCCGGCGCGCAGCGGAATGTTGAGCAGGTCGAGGGGACGGCGACGCAGGCTGGCAAAGGCCATGCGGGCGTTGGCGAAGGTGTTCATGCGCACACCGAACCAGGCCACGCCGTAGCTGCCCAGGATGCCGATGACCGTCCATCCGAGGATGAGCAGCACGGCACCGCCGTTCATCTTGCTCAGCACGCCGAAGTAAAGGGCGATGGCGGCACCGATGAAGAGGAACAGCAGCAACAGGAACTTGCCCTGCTGCTTGAGGTAGGTCGAACAGGTCTTGAAGATAACGTTACCAATCTCCAGCATCGACTTGTGGGCCTTCAGTTTACGCACTTTGCTGAACTGCCAGAAGCCAAACAGCAGTCCCAGCACCACCACGGCGAAGCCCCAATAGAGGATGGAGGCGTCGGCCGAGGAGGCAAATCCTTTCGGCATTTCAAGGTCAGCTTCGCTGGCAAAAGTCAAAATAGGAGCGGCCAGCGCAAGCAATGTAGTGACTAACTTCTTCATATAGTATGAGTTTTATTATTTTGCCTATAAAAATTCGAGACACAAATATAAACAATTTTTAACAAATGGAATATTTTTTT
>JAFZKV010000006.1 GCA_017551765.1 Bacteroidales bacterium | reverse complement strand
TGTAGGTGCCGGCGGGTAAACCGGCGGCCACACGGGCAGGCACACCGCCGGCCGCTGTAGGCGCGGCACTGTGGGCGGCGGTTTGCCCGCCACCGTCCCCGGTCATTTCCCAGAAGCGGCGGTTACAGCCTTTCTTGAACCCCGCCACCACCTGGCCGAGGTGGGTGCGACGGCCGTTGGCGCTGACGATGGGCGCCGACACAACGGCGATGAAGTGCAGGTGGTCGGGCATGATGACGTAGCTGTCGACGGTCACCATGGGATAGTGGGCGTGGATGCTGTGCAGCAGCTCTTGTTCCACCAGACGGCCCGCGGGAGAGAGAACGACATGCGCCGCACCGGCGGAACCCGCAGGTGCCAGCGGGTTGCCTTCCAGCCGACCGAATGGTTCACCCGCCGCCGCTTTGACGGTGACGTGGTAGATGCCATGCCGTGAGTAGTCGTGGATGATACTGCGGCGGTCCATGCGGTGCTGTATGGCGGTCTTTTCTGTCATTTCTCTGTTTTGTATGCGCTGCCACACATCCTATACACTGCTGATATATAAGTATATGCGTGTATGGGATGCAACATGCTCCAAACGTGCAAATATACGAATAAAATTTTATATATTTTATAATATATGTTAAAAATAAAAAAGCCCCGCCGTGCGGCGGGGCTGTCTGTCAGGCTTTAAGGTAACTCCCTTTAAACCTTAAACTTTAAACCTTAAACTTTACCCCAGTCTCTTGAATTGGCAGGTGAAGTGGCGCATCAGTTCGGCTTCCCAGGTGATCTCCAGGCCGCGCTTGATGGTGTCGCGACGGTCGTAGACGTTCTTGAGGGCGGCGGCGATGACGTCCATGTGGTTGTTGGTGTAGACGCGGCGCGGGATGCAGAGGCGCACGAAGTCGTTGCCGCCGAAGCGGTTCTCGCGCGTCACGGGGTCGCGGTCGGCGAGCACGTAGCCGATCTCGCAGGCGCGGATGCCGGCCTCGAGGTAGAGCTCGCAGGTGAGCGTCTGGGCGGGGAACTCCTCCTTGGGGATGTTGGTCAGCACCTTGTCGGCGTCGACGAAGATGGCGTGGCCACCGGCGGGACGCTGGTAGGGGATGCCGTACTCGTCGAGCTTCTGGGCGAGGTAGTGCACCTGTTTGATGCGGGTCTCGACCATGTCGAACTCGATGTTCTCCTTCAGGCCGACGGCCAGGGCGTCCATGTCGCGACCGTTCATGCCGCCGTAGGTGAGGAAGCCCTCGAAGGGGATGCAGAACAGCTTGGCGCCCTCGTACCACTCCTTCTTGTTGGTGGCGATGAAGCCGCCCATGTTGACCAGGCCGTCCTTCTTGGCGCTCATGGTCATGCTGTCGGCGTAGCTGAACATCTCCTTGCAGATCTCGCGGAGGCTCTTGTTCTCGTAGCCTTTCTCGCGGGTCTTGATGAAGTAGGCGTTCTCGATGAAGCGGGCGCTGTCGATGTTGACGGGCACGCCGTACTTGTGGCAGAGCTCGCAGGTCTCGCGGATGTTCTGCATGCTGACGGGCTGGCCGCCGACGGTGTTGTTGGTCACGGTGAGCACCATGAAGGGCACGTTGCCCTGGTTCTCCTTGAGCACCTTCTCGAGCTTCTCGAGGCTGACGTTGCCCTTGAAGGGCACCTCCAGCTGGGTGTCGTAGGCCTCGGGGACGGTGACGTCGATGGCGAAGGCCTTGCGGCTCTCGATGTGGCCCTTGGTGGTGTCGAAGTGGGCGTTGCCGGGGATGATCTGGCCGGGCTTGACCAGGTAGCTGAACAGCACGTTCTCGGCTGCGCGGCCCTGGTGGGTGGGGATGACATAGTCAAAACCGGTAATCTCGGTGATGGTGTCCTTCATGTGGTAGAACGAGCGGGCGCCGCCGTAGCTCTCGTCGCCCATCATCATGGCGCTCCACTGGCGGTCGCTCATGGCGCCGGTGCCGCTGTCGGTCAGCAGGTCGATGTAGACGTAGTCGCTCTTCAGCATGAAGATGTTGTTGTGGGCTTCAAGGAGCCATTTTTCGCGCTGTTCGCGGGTGCTCTTCTTGATGGGTTCTACCATCTTGATTTTCCAAGCTTCTGCAAAGGGTAATTCCATAATTGTGAATGTTTGATTGATTATTGCTTAATTGTTTAATTGATTGTTCGTTAATAATATCCAACGCCAGCCGATAATGGCCAATGAGGTCAAAGAAAAAGTGTTTTTTTGTGGCCACTTTAAACTTTAAACCTTAAACTTTAAACTAATAACAAACGTCTCTCTTCTTGATGTTTAAGAAGAGCTTATGAAGGGTCATATTGGGATTGTACGCGGTCATAACTCGATTGCAAAGATACAAAAAAATAATTACCCGAATGTAAAAAAATGTTAAACGGCATAATTAGGTCGTGCACGACCTAATTCGGGCAGCACTTTTTTGACCCTTTCATGACCCCCTGCCGGCACCGTGGATGCACCGTACCGACACCGCCTTTCCTCCGACCACGGTCGGACTATACTCGGACCATACTCGGACTTGAGTCGGACTTGATACGGAGAAGGTGCTGAATTACAGGCAGTTGATGTGTTTTGTGTGCGGTTCGCTATTGATAATCAGTGTTTTAGGTGTAAAAATGGGCTGTTTTGGGTGGTGGAAGCTATTAAAAGTGAAAAGTGAAAAATGAAAAGTGAAAAGAGGAAAATGGGGAGGTGAAAAGTGAAAATTCGGGTGGGGAAATCTAATTTATATCGTGCACGACCTAATTTTTGCTTGGCTTTTTTACACACGCCCCCGTCCGAGCTGGCGCTCGGCCACCCCCTCTAACTTAGAGGGGGAGCGGGATGGAAACAGCTCCTCCCCTAAGCACCTTCCTTTCTTGCTGCTCCCCTAAGTTAGGGGAGCTGTCACGCAGTGACTGAGGAGTGTGTCCAACATTACCCCATCCTTCCTGCTCCTCCCCTAACGTTAGGGGAGGGGGACCGCCCGCAGGGTGGTGGAGGAGTGTGTCAACCCTGAGGAGTGTGTCAAATCTATTTTTTCTTTCCGGCAAAATAAACGGCGGCCGGCGGCGTTATATCATCACCGTAAAAAAAGACATCATGGAACTGAAAGAGTCGCTGAAAGAGCTGGTGTTCAACAAGAGTGAACTGAAACAGCATGTCTATCAGGCCACTAAGGAGGCCTTCGAACTATTCCGCGAGCAGACGCGCGACCTGATACTCCTCTTCAAGGAGCGAAGCCGCGCCGAGGGCAAGGAGGTGGCCTTCGAGTTCACCGACCGCGGCGACTTCGAGTTCGAGGTCAAGTTCGCCGGCGACATACTGCTGTTCATGATGCACACCAACGTCTTCGAGTTCTCGCGCGACCACCAGGTGATGAAAACCCCCTACGTGCGCGAGGACGCCAGGCGCTCCTACTGCGGCGTCATCCACATCTACAACTTCCTGGCCGACAGCTTCGCCTACCAGCGCGACAACGACCTGGGCTATATGATTGGGCGCGTGTTTGTTAACAACGAGCATCACTACTTCATCGAGGGCAAGCGCGAGCTGGGCATGCTGTATACGAATTTCGGTACTTCGCTGATAACCAGCGAGTCGGTGCAAGGCATCATAGAGAGCGCCATCGAGTATACCACCAATTTTGATCTTTTGACCCCTCCCTACGACGAAGTGAAGCTTGTTTCGGTGGGGGAGATGAAGAACAATTTCGACAAAAAATCCCTGGTGACAGGCAAGCGCTTAGGCTTTCGTTTTCAGGCAGATAACGAGTAGTGCGCATGGGTTTTCAACCGGAGGCGTTGAAAAAAATTTTGCCATGTCGAAAATAGTTAGTAATTTTGCACCCGCTTTTTGGCGAAAAAATGCTGTTGAAAAGTAGGCTGCCGCGTTCGTCTAGTAGGCCCAGGACGTGAGATTTTCATTCTCAAAATCGCGGGTTCGAATCCCGCACGCGGTACGAAAAATGAGGAGCTGTGAACTGTGAGCTGTAAGTGGGCGCAAACCACTTAAAACTAAAAGCTAAAAACTAAAAACTAATATAATAGAAATGGCACACCACAAGTCTGCAAAAAAAAGAATTCGCTCGAGCGAGAAGAAGAGAGTAGAGAACCGTTACTACGCCAAGACCATGCGCAACGCCCTGCGTGATTTCCGTGCTCTCGAGGACAAGGCCGTCGCCACCGAGCGCCTGCCGAAGATGCTCAGCATCATCGACAAGCTCGCCAAGCGCAGCGTCATCCACAAGAACAAGGCCTCGAACCTCAAGTCGAAGCTCATGCGCAAAGTCAACGCCATGTAATTCTTCTGGCAGCGAACAACCCCAAGCGCCGACCCCCACGGGCCGGCGTTTTTCTTTCCCGGCTCCCCCTCTAAGTTAGAGGGGGTGGCCGAGCGTCAGCTCGGACGGGGGCGTGTGTAAAAGGCCTGACACACTCTTCAGTCACTGCGTGACAGCTCCCCTAACTTAGGGGAGCAGCTACAGTTGGAAAGAGGCATGGGTTGTTTTTTTCTAATAAATCCAGAATTTTTTGTATCTTTGTATCTTTAAACAGAAGATTGTATATTAACAAACTAATTAATAATTATAGCATTATGAGTCAAATTATAGGTATCAGGGGCCGTCAGATTCTCGACAGTCGCGGCAACCCCACAGTGGAAGTCGACGTGTATACCGATCAGGGCGCGATGGGTCGCGCCGCCGTGCCGAGCGGAGCCTCGACGGGCGTGCACGAGGCCTGCGAGCTGCGCGATGGCGACAAGAGCATGTTCCTCGGCAAGAGTGTGCTACAGGCGGTGAACAACGTGAACAGCGTCCTCAACGACGAGTTGCAGGGCATGTTCGTCAGCGAGCAGAAAGCCATCGACGACAAGATGATAGCTCTCGACGGCACGGAGAACAAGAGCCGTCTGGGTGCCAACGCCATCCTGGGCGTCTCGTTGGCGTGCGCCAAGGCTGCGGCACAGGAGACCGGCCAGGAGCTTTACCGCTACCTGGGCGGCGTGGGTGGCCACACCCTGCCCATCCCCATGATGAATATCCTCAATGGCGGCAGTCATGCCGACAACAGCATCGACTTCCAGGAGTTTATGATTATGCCCGTGGGTGCCCCCACCTTCAGCGAGGCGCTGCGCATGGGTGCCGAGGTGTTTCACAACCTGCGCTCGGTGCTCAAGAGCAAAGGCCTGAGCACCAATGTGGGTGACGAGGGTGGCTTTGCCCCCAACCTGGGCAGCAACGAGGAGGCCTTGATGTGCATCCTGCAGGCCATTGAGAAGGCCGGCTACCGTCCGGGCGAGGATGTCTACATCGCCCTCGACGCCGCCGCCAGCGAGTTCTACCTGCCCGAGGAGAACGTCTACCACCTGAAGTGGAGCACGGGCGACAAGCTTACGCCCAGCCAGATGAGCGACTTCTGGAAGGATTGGGTGGCCAAGTACCCCATTATCAGCATCGAAGACGGCATGGCCGAAGACGATTGGGACGGCTGGAAGATGCACACCGACGCCATCGGCGACCGCTGCCAGCTGGTGGGCGACGACCTGTTTGTCACCAACGTGGAGCGCCTCAAGATGGGCTTGGAAAAGAAGGTGGCCAACAGCATCCTCATCAAGCTCAACCAGATAGGTACCCTGACCGAGACCATCGACGCAGTGAACCTGGCCATGCGCAACCAGATGACCGCCATCATTAGTCACCGCAGCGGCGAGACCGAGGACACCACCATCGCCGACTTGGTGGTGGCCATGAACGCCGGCCTCATCAAGACCGGTAGCGCCAGCCGCACCGACCGCATCTGCAAGTACAACCAGCTGATGCGCATCGAGGAAGGCCTCGGCGACCAGGCCTACTACCTCGGCAAGGACTTCAAGTTTATCAAGAAATGAAGCTGGCCATCATAGGCTACGGCAAGATGGGGCATGCCATCGAGGAGCTGGCGCTGCAGCGCGGCCACTCGGTGGCGTGCACCGTTGATGAGGGTGGCCGTTGGCCGGCTGCCGGCGAGGCCGATGTGGCCATCGAGTTTAGCACGCCCGCCACGGCGGTGGACAACATACGCCACTGCTGGCAGCTGGGGCTGCCGGTGGTGTGTGGTACCACGGGTTGGAACGCACAGTATGAGACTGTTAAGGCCGAGTGCCTCGCGGGTGGTTACGCCCTCTTCACGGCGTCGAACTTCAGCATCGGCATGAATATCATGTTCGCCCTCAACGAGCGGCTGGCCGAACTGATGCGGGGTCGGGAAGACTATAAGGTCTCCATCGCCGAGACGCACCATATTCACAAGCTTGACGCCCCCAGCGGTACGGCACTGTCGCTTCAGCGACAGATAGAGGAGTTCGGAGCTCGGAGTTCGGAGCGGGTGCCCATTGAGTCGTTCCGCGTGGGCGAGGTGCCCGGAACGCATACCGTCGTCTATGACAGCGAGATAGATACCCTGACGCTGACCCACGAGGCGCACAGCCGCAAGGGGTTGGCCCTTGGCGCACTGCTGGCGGCCGAGTGGGTGGTCGGCAAGAAAGGGGTCTTCACAATGAAAGATATGTTGTCGGGAGTGAAAGGGGAGTGAGAGGGGAGTGAATGAGGAGTGAATGAGGAGTGTGAGGGGAGTGAAAGTGGAAAAAGTTGGATGATGAAAACAGGTGCTCATAAGTCGGGGGGAGCCAACCTTTGGGTGCTCCTGGGCTTAGCTGTGCTACTGCTGGCCGCGATGGCTGGCAGTTGTCTGCTGGGTGCTGTCGACTTCAAGGCCAGCGAGATATGGCAGTCCTCCATCTTCTGGCAGCTGCGCTTGCCGCGCGTGCTGCTGAGCGTCCTGGTGGGTGCCGTGTTGAGCGTCTGCGGCGCTGCCTACCAAAGCATCTTCCGCAACCCCTTGACTGACCCCTATGTGTTGGGGGTCAGCAGCGGTGCCTCGTTGGGTGCCGCCGTGGCTATCCTGCTGGGCCTGGAGGCCTGGCTGTGGGGGGTGGGCGGCCTGGCGTTGGTGGCGGCTCTGCTGACGGTGCTGTTCATCTACCGCATTGCTTCCATAGGCAACCGCATGCATACCACCACGCTGCTGCTCACGGGTGTCTGCCTGACACTCTTGATTTCGGCCCTCATCTCGTTCCTCATGGTGCTCAACCAGGAGAAGATGGACAGCATCATCTTCTGGACGATGGGCTCCTTCGGCTCGGCCTCGTGGAGCGACGTGATGGTGGTGGCACCGGTGGCTGTGGCGGGCATCGCCGTGGTGCTGTGGTACAGCCGCGACCTGAACCTGCTGCTGGCCGGCAGCGAGGCGGCACAGAGCATGGGTGTGGAGGTGGAGAAGGTGAAGCGCACGCTGCTGCTTTTCACCACCTTGATGGTGGCTTTCGCCGTCAGCACCTGTGGCGTGATAGGCTTTGTGGGTCTCATCGTGCCCCATGCCGTGCGCCTGGTGGCGGGTCCCGACAACCGGCGCGTGGTGCCCTACTCGATGCTGTGTGGCGCGCTGTTCGTGCTGGTGTGCGACACGCTGGCGCGCACCCTGCTGCGCCCCAGCGAGCTGCCTGTGGGCAGCCTTACCGCCCTCGTGGGGGCACCGGTATTCATCTACCTGTTATACAAGAATAAGAAGAGCTATTGATTGAACTGCAGCACATAGGAGTCAGCTACGGCGAACGCGTCATCCTGCGCGACATCGACGCGCGGGTCGCTGCGGGCCGCATCACGGCGGTGATGGGTCCCAACGGGTGTGGCAAGACCACCCTGCTGCGCTGCATCGGCGGCTTGATGGAGCCTACGGCGGGCAGCGTGACCCTCGACGGACAATCCGTAAGGTCCTACAGCTCCAAAGCGCTGGCACAGAAGGTGGCCTTCGTCAGGCAGCATGCGCAGACCGACTTTGAGTTTTCGGCTTTCGAGACGGTGCTTATGGGCCGTAATCCCTACCAGCGGCGCCTGCAGAACGAGAGCCAGGAGGATTGGGATATTGTGGAACGCTGCATGCGGCAGACGGGCACTTGGGAGTTGCGCTTAGCCAAACCTCACCAGATGAGCGGCGGCGAATTGCAGCGGGTGATGATTGCCAGGGCTTTGGCACAAGAGACGCCGGTACTGCTTATGGACGAACCAGTCAGCAACCTTGACATTGCGCACCAGATAGAGATTATGCGTCTGCTGCGGGCGGCGACCGACAAGACGGTGCTCATTGTCCTGCATGACCTCAACCTGGCGCTGCGGTTCTGCGACGAGGTGATGCTGTTGCACGACGGCAACCTCCTCTACCACGGATCTATAGCCGACGGGCTGACTTCCGAACGCATCGCCACCGTCTATGGTGTGGACAGCCACCGCACCGACGGTCAGGTGGTCCTGGAATACTGAGCCTTGCGCTTTTAACAGAATTTAATTTTGCCATGTGGCAGAAATTGCGTACTTTTGCAATGCTTTTTATATCTTATATGGAAATTGCAAGAATGAAATATTTTGAACGTATTATCGTGTTTTTAGGGCTGTTGGCAGTGCCGGCGTTGGCATCGGCGCAGGTCGACGACCCCAAGAAGAAATCGGAAATCAAGTTAGGCAAGCTGGATGTCATCTATGAAGATGAGGAATACAAAGGGGTGGTGATTGACCAACAGGAGGAGAAGGAGACAGAGAGCTATATGTATCAGGTGCCTTTCCTGATGGACGAAGAGCCCGACGAAGAAGACGTGGACGTAGATGAGACTTTCCCGCTGAACGACGAAGGCGCCGAGAGTGAGGACGAGATATTGTGGGAAGGCTTCGATACGGCGGCGATACACCTGCCCAAACTTGACCCCTCGACCATCACCGAGCCTATTTTGGTACAACTGACCAAGTTCTCATGGCCTACGCCCGAGACGTCGCGTCCCACGTCGCATTTCGGCCCCCGCCGCCGCCGTTTCCACTACGGCCTCGACCTGGCACAACCCACAGGTGAGCCCATCTATGCCGCCTTCGACGGCGTGGTGCGCATCTCGAAGCGCAACAAGTCCTATGGCAACTTGGTAATCATACACCATGCCAACGGCTTGGAGACCTATTATGCCCACATGTCGAAGCGCGAGGTGGTGGCAGGTCAGACGGTGAAGAGCGGAGAGCTCATCGGCCTTTGTGGCAACACAGGTCGTAGTTTTGGCAGCCACCTGCATTTCGAGATACGCTACATGGGCAACGCCATGAATCCTGAGGATGTGCTGGATTGTTCGACGCACAGCCTCGTCAGCAACCAGCTGGAGCTCACCTCGGCCTCTTTCCGCAAGAAGGGCAAAGGCTCGAGCGGTGGCACCGGCAAAGCCACCAACGGCTGGTACCGTGTGCGGCAGGGCGATACGCTGGAGAAGATAGCGCGTCGCAACGGCACCACCGTGAAGCGCCTCTGCCAGCTCAATGGCATCAGCCAGAACAAGGTGCTGCATCCAGGCGACCGGCTGAAGGTCAGCGGCAGCGCCACTGCCAAGAGCACGAAGGCTACCCAAAGTAATCAGAATACCCAGAGTAATCAGAGTGCGCAGAATAGTCAAGGTGCCGCCACCTATACCGTCCGCAGCGGCGACACGCTCAGCAAGATAGCCAAGCGCAACGGCACCACCGTGAAAGCACTCTGCCAGCTCAATGGCATCAGTGAGAACAGCACCCTCCGCGTGGGACAGAAACTGAAACTGAGATGAGGTTGGATATTTTGACACTCTTCCCGAACATGATGACTATGTTCTTTGAGGAAAGCATCCTCAAGCGGGCCCAGAAGAAAGGGCTGGTGGAGGTCTATTTCCATGATTTGCACGACTATTCCCTTACCAAATACGGCTCGGTAGACGACTACCCCTACGGCGGTGCCGCCGGTATGGTGATGGCTGTGGAACCCTTGGCCAACTGTATCGAAGGGCTTCAGAAGGAACGTCATTACGACGACATCATCTACACGGCCCCCGACGGCGAGTTGTTCAGCCAGCCGATGGCCAACCAGCTGTCGTTGGCACAGAATTTGATGGTGTTGTGTGGGCACTATAAAGGGGTCGATGAGCGTGTACGTGAGCATTTTATCACCCGTGAGATAAGCATTGGCGACTATGTGCTGACAGGTGGCGAGTTGGCCGCCGCGGTCATCTGCGACGCGGTGATGCGCCTGGTGCCGGGGGTGATAGGCGACGAGCAGTCGGCCCTCGGCGACTCGTTCCAGGACGGCCTGGTGGCACCGCCGGAATACACGCGGCCGCCCGAGTTCCGCGGCTGGAAGGTGCCCGACGTGCTCCTCAGCGGCAACCACGCCAAGATAGAGCAATGGCGTATGGAACAGGCCATCGAGCGCACCAAGGAACGCCGCCCCGAATTGCTCAAGAACGTTAAACTTTAAACCGTAAACTTTAAACTTTACAATAAATGACAGAATTTGAGAAATACGCCACCCAGCACCGTGGCATCAGCAGCACCACCTACGCCAAATACACCTCGGCGATAAACAACTCGCTGACCCCTTACATTGTTGAGGAGCGCCAGTTGAATGTGGCCCAGATGGATGTCTTCAGCCGCCTGATGATGGACCGCATCATCTTCCTTGGCACCGCCATTGACGACTACACCGCCAACGTCATCCAAGCCCAGCTGCTCTTCCTCGAGAGCGTCGACCCCACCAAGGATATCCAGATTTACCTCAACTCGCCGGGAGGCAGCGTCTATGCCGGTTTGGGCATCTACGACACCATGCAGTACATCCAGCCGAAGGTGAGCACCATCTGCACCGGTTTGGCCGCCTCGATGGCCAGCGTGCTGCTCTGCGCTGGTGAGAAAGGCCGTCGTTGTGCCCTGCCGCATGCCCGTGTGATGATCCATCAGCCGATGGGTGGCGCCGACGGTCAGGCCACCGACATGGAGATTACCGTCCGCGAAATCCTCAAGCTCAAGAAAGAGCTCTATGAGATTATCGCCAAGCATAGTGGCCAACCCTTCGAACAGGTGGAGAAAGACAGCGACCGCGACCATTGGTTCACCGCCGAAGAGGCCCTCGCCTACGGTATGATCGACGAAGTCTTGACCAAGAAATGAAAATAAAGATTGTCAATACCAGCCACCATCCGCTGCCGAGGTATGAGACTTCGCAGTCGGCGGGGATGGACCTCAGGGCTTTCCTGCCGGAAGGGCCTATCACGTTGAAACCTATGGAGCGCGGGCTTGTGAAGACGGGGCTCTTCATGGAGCTGCCGGCGGGCTACGAGGCGCAGGTGCGGCCGCGCAGCGGTCTGGCGCTGAAGAAGGGCATCACCGTGCTCAACTCGCCCGGCACCATCGACGCCGACTACCGCGGCGAGATATGCGTCATCCTTATCAACCTCTCACAGGAGGACTTCGTCATCAACGATGGCGAGCGCATCGCCCAGATGGTCATCGCCCGCCACGAGCAGGCCGAAGTCATCCAGGTGGAAGAGCTCACCGATACAGAACGTGGTAGTGGCGGCTTCGGACACACGGGGAAAAACTAAAAGGTAAAAGCTAAAAACTAAAAGGTGAAACGGCTGGTGTATACCTTGGTCTTGTGTGCGGCAATACTATTGCAGCTGTTTTCGTCATGCCATGCGCAGCCGGGTTCTAATGTGCGTTTGGGTACAATATATGAAAAACCGCCGTACTTGATACTTGGTAACGAAGGTCTCTTGGATTGTTTGCCTCAATTCCTCGATTTAGGAGCTTGTAAGTATGCCCAAATTGTCGCATTGGGCAATGTTGCCGTGGTGGCCAACCAAACTTCTGTGGTCGCGACCAAATGGGAGCAACCTGGTAAAATAATTTACGGAACGCACCTTGTCGACACCCTTCTTTCTGAAGGCGTGAATATCACCAAGATTTTCTGTCCTGAGCACGGCTTCCGCGGCACGGCAGCCGCGGGCGCCCATGTGGACAACAGCATCGACACCAAGACGGGCATCCCCATCATATCATTATATGGCAAGAACAAGAAGCCTACAAAAGAACAGATGAAAGGCGTGGATGTCGTCATCTTTGACCTGCAGGATGTGGGCTGCCGGTTCTATACCTATATCAGCACGTTGCACTATGTGATGGAGGCCTGCGCCGAGAACAACGTGCCGCTGATAGTGCTCGACCGCCCCAACCCCAACGGCCATTATGTCGACGGCCCTGTGCTCGACACCGCCCACTACCGTTCTTTTGTCGGCATGCACCCTGTGCCCATCGTCTACGGCATGACGATAGGCGAATATGCTATGATGATCAATGGTGAAGGCTGGCTGAGGGGCGGAGAGAAATGCGACCTCACCATCGTCCCTATGCAGGGCTACAAGCGCGACAGCGTGGGCTACGAGCTACCTGTGCCGCCGTCGCCCAACCTGCGCAACGCCCACGCCATCGCCCTCTACCCCTCGCTGTGCCTTTTCGAGGGTACCCACTGTGGTGTGGGAAGAGGAACTGACTATCCCTTCGAGTGGGTCACCTATGGTAGCGACACCCTCGATCTTCGATACGAGCAAGCCCCTGTTGCCTTCAGTTTGAAATACTTGATGCTGATGTACAATCAAGCAATCAAGCAATCAAACAATCAAACATTCTTCCTCAAAAACAACTTCTTTGAGAAATTGGCCGGCAACGGCGACCTGCGCAAGCAGATAGAGAGTGGCATGAGCGAGGAGGAAATACGCGCCACCTGGCAGCCCGCCCTCGACGAGTTCAAGAAAATCAGAGCTAAATATTTGATTTATGGGGAGTGACAAAGGGAGTGAGAGAGGAGTGAAAGGGACAATACAAAGAGAAACAAAAATACAATACCAATGAAGAAAGTAACCTTACTGCTGGCAGCCGCCGCGATGCTGTTCGCCGCCTGCTGCAACAAACAGGAAGCCACCCAGGCCGACCCCGCCGAGGTGGTGATGCAAAATATCCTCAACCGCAAGAGCGTCCGCTCCTACACCGGCGACACTATCCCCGCCGCCGTGATGGAGAACATCCTCCGTGCCGCCATGGCCGCCCCCAGCGGCATGGACATCCGACCCTGGAGCTTCGTGGTGCTCACCGACAAGAGCGAGTATGAAACCATCTTCGAGGGCAACGGCAATATGAAGAAGTTCATGGAGAGCGGTGCCGTCATCGTGGTTTGTGCCGACACCACCGTCACGCGGCCTCCGCGCGACAATCCCGACGGCCCTGCCATCACTATGCCCGACCCCATCTGGCGCGACGACATGGGTGCCGTCACCGAGAACCTGCTGCTGGCCGTCGAGGCCTACGGCCTGGGAGCCTGCTGGACAGCCTGCTACCCCTTCCCCGACACCATGCGCCCCGTCAAGGAGACCCTCGGCCTGCCGCCCACCGTGGTGCCTTATGCTGTGGTGCCCATCGGATACCACGACGGCACGACACAACCCAAGGACAAATGGGACCCCGCCCGCATCCATCGCGACCGCTGGTAGGGTAGTGTGCCCTCGTAGAACCGAGCGGGGCCATGGAGTTTCTCCACGGCCCCGCTCGGTATGTTTACGTCGTCATTATCGTTGGGTTATGATTTTTTCTGTAATGAAATCAACAAATCCCTCGGGACAGTCGCTGAGAGACAGTATGCACCCGATGTTGGGGGCGCGCATCAGGTAGATGTTTGTCTTTGTGGCATAGATGTTCGTGATTTGGCTGTATTGTACAGTCACATTCGCATTTGCCGATGACTGAACATAGTGGTCGTCAAAGAAATCAATACGCTGATTTATGTCTTCTTTCACGACATACTGATGGTAGTATTTCTTGGCTTTTCGGTCAGCTCCGAAGGTGTATATCCATACGACAATCAGGCAACCCGCCAGAAATCCTATGGCTCTTGCCACATTTGTACCTTTGATAAAATCGTTGATGACAAATGCCAGAACCAATAATCCGCCACCAATGATGATGGCCATGTGAGTCTTGTTCCTGTATCTCAGGTAGCGGTTGAAGCGGATGAATTCTTTTTCTGTAATAACAGATTTGATGCTATATGTCGGTTCCATGTTCTGTTGTTTCGCTGCATACTAACGCTGTGATGCTGTTTTTATTGCCCTACTGTCATACCGCCCCTCGAGTGTTACCCTGAAAAAAGGTCGTGTGCGATATAATTCCTCGGATTGGCCTCCGAGTAGCTATTGGGAGACAAGGGGTCAATACCGGATTATTAACTAATTTTAACTTTATCATCCTTTCGTCAACAACTATCCAACTCTTTCTAAACTAAGCGTTAGGATAGAGTTGGGTAGGAGATGGGTAAGAGATGAGTAAGACATGGTCCGTTATCATGTTGGTATTAAATAGGTTGCAAAAGAAGGTTTTTCGATTATGTTAAGTAGGGTGAAAGCGTCATAAAAGGTGCAAAAATTAGGTCGTGTACGATATAAATGTTTTTTTAGCCCGTTGTTTTGGAAAAAAGTTGTAATTTTGCGCCGCTTTAAAGTACTAATAGGATTATGAAGAATACTAATATACAGAGGCTCCTGCTCGTTTTGTCGGCTGTTGTCGCCAGCGTGTCGATGCAGGCGCAGACGGCAAACTGCCGTATTGTGAACGACAACTACCACGATTTGCAGCTGGTGCTGACCACCGGCGAGGTGCAGATGCAGAAGGTGGCCCTCGACGGGCGCACCTTCACCGCCCTGACGGTCGACGGCTACGTGCCCTCGGCCGCCGAGGGGTGTCCCAACCTGCCGGTCTTCTCGCAGTTGATCGAGGTGCCTCTGTGTGAGGGGTTTGAGGTGGTGGTGAGCGGCGCGGTGTACGACACGCTGCAGGTCAGCGGACAGGTGATGCCCGTACAGCCGTCGCGCAGCAAGTCCGACAGAAGTCCTTATCCGCTGTCGTTCAACGAGAAAGTCTACTCGACCGATGCTTTCTACGGCACGATTGGCGCCGAGGTGGAGGCTGTGGGCATTGCCCGCGACCGCCGGCTGGCGCGCCTGCAGTTCAACCCGATGAGTTACAATCCCGTAAGCGGGCAGCTGGTGGTGTGCCGCCAGGCGACGGTCACGGTGCGCTATGTGAAGCCCGACGAGGCGGCCACGCGCAGCCTCTTCGAGCGCTACCACTCGCCGGCTTTCGCCAGCGGCGCGATGACCCTCAATAGTCTCTACCCCAAGACGGTAGCCAATGCCGCTCCGCTGCGCTACCTGATTGTGGCCCACAGCATGTTCCGCGGGCAGCTGGACACCTTCGTGCAGTGGAAGCGCCGCAAGGGGTTCCTGACCGATATTGTCTATACCGACGACCCTGGTGTGGGCACTACCACGACGGCCATACAGTCCTATATTACAAGTCAATACACCAACGCTACGGCTACCAACCCTGCGCCGACCTACTTGCTTATTGTGGGCGACCACGAGCAGATACCGGCCTTCACGGGCACCACGTCGTCGGCACACATCACCGACCTTTACTACATCAGCTGGACCACAGGCGACAACATCCCCGACTGCTATTGCGGCCGCTTTTCGGCGCAGTCGGTCAGCGACTTGACGCCGCAAGTGCAGAAGACCTTGATGTATGAGCAGTACACCTTCGCCGACCCGTCGTTCCTCGACCGTGCGGTGATGGTGGCGGGTGTGGATGGCGGCAGCAGCGGCGACTACGGCTACACCCATGCCGACCCCGCTATGGACTACGCCATCATCAACTATATCAACGGTTCGCGCGGCTTTAGCCAGGTGATGTACTTCAAGAACAACACCAGCATTGTGCCTGCCGGCAGCAATGTGACCGTGGGTACCAATGCCTCGTCGAACTCGGCCACCGTGCGCAGCTACTACAACCAAGGAGCGGGCTTGATTAACTACTCGGCTCACGGAAGCGCCACCTCCTGGGGCACGCCCAACTTCACCACCGACCACGCCGCCGCGATGACCAACACGCAGAAGTTTGGCCTGATGATTGGCAACTGCTGCCTGACCAATAAGTTCCAGACCACTACCTGCCTCGGCGAAGCGGTGTTGCGCAAGGGCAACTACTGCGGCGCGGTGGGCTACATCGGCGGCAGCAACAGCACCTATTGGAACGAGGACTTCTATTGGGCGGTAGGTCTGCGCAGCAGCATCAGCGCCACCATGTCGATGGCCTACAATGCTGCGAACCTCGGTGTCTACGACCGTGTGTGCCATACGCACGGTGAAGCCTATCAGCAGTGGGTTCTGACGCAAGGCGACCTGATGTTCCAGGGCAATATGGCTGTGGAATCCTCGACGACAAGCCGCAAGCTCTACTATTGGGAGATTTATCACCTGATGGGCGACCCGTCGGTGATGCCCTACCTGACGCAGGCGTCGGTGATGCCCCTCACGGCGCCGCAGGCCATTGTGGCGGGCACCAACACCTTGCAGGTGACGGCGGTACCCCATGCCTATGTGGCCCTCACCGCCGGCACCAACCACACCGTGGTGGCCGCCGCCTATGCCGATGCCTCGGGGTCGGCCCTGCTATTGCTGCCTGCCAGCCTCGCGGTGGGCACCTATGAGTTGACGGCTTCGGCCCAGCAGTACCGCACGGCCTTCCAGAATGTGACAGTTATCATGCCCAACGGCCCCCATGTGGCGGTGACCAATATCGTGCCTGCCACGTCGCTCAGCGCCGGTGCCACAGTGCCTGTGTCGTTGACGGTGACCAACATGGGTACCGACATGGCCCACAATGTGGTGCTTCGTTTCTCTACCTCGAGTCCTGTGCTCGAATATACTATTGATTCGCTGACGATTGACAGCCTCATGGCAAGTGCCACGGTGACGCTCACCAACGCTTTTTCGGCCCAGGTGGCCTTTGACGCCAACGACGGCGAGACGGTGATGACCTATGCCGTGTCGCGTTGGCAGGGTGGCAGCGACTCGGTGCGCTCGGTGTTGACCCACACGGTGTTGGCCCCGCGGCTGCAGGTGAGCTACAGCCTCAACCCCCTCTGCATGCAACCTGGCACCAGCACTACGCTCGGTGTGACGCTCACCAATAGCGGCCATGCAGCGCTGCCTGCGGGCTACCTGACGCTGGCTTCGCCATTCCTCCTGCTGGAGGTGACGGCCGACAACAGCACCTTCAGCCTGCCGGTCGGCGGCAGCGTTACCCGTAACTTTACTCTGGATGCCAACAGTCAGTTGCCGACAGGCATTGAGTTGCCGTTGGTGCTGGCGTTCCACTCGACAGAGAACCTGCCCCTTGATACCGTGAACCTTTATCTTGGCAACAGCTATGTGGAGACCTTCGAGGGGACACAGTTCACCTTGTCGGGCTGGAGTCAGGGCACCTATCCCTGGGTGATTATCGACACCTTCGCCTATGCAGGCACCCACAGCGCCCGTTCCACCAGCGCACTCACCCATAGCCAGACGGCCGAGCTTACCCTCACGCGAACCCTGACGGTGGCCGACAGCATCAGTTTCTACTACAAGGTATCGTCTGAAGCGAATTATGACAAGTTCCATTTCCTGATTGACGGGACCGACAAGCTGACCCTGTCGGGCGAGATAGATTGGACACGCGCCGCCTTCCCCGTCAGCGCCGGTGCGCACACCTTCAAGTTCACCTATGCCAAGGATGGCAGTGTCAATAAGTTTAGCGACTGCGTATGGATTGACAATGTGGTGCTGCCGCACGAGGTGCACGCGGTCGCCTACAGTTGGGACACCGTCATGGCATGCGACATCTATACCCTTGGCGATTCCGTCCACACCTCCTCATTCACCTACGGCGAGGTGCAAGGCTATACGCTGCTTACCCGTACCGTCATCATCAACCCTTCGTACAGCGACACCGTCGAGATGACTGTGCAGGGCGACAGCTACAGTTGGAATGACTCGGTCTACAGCGAGTCGGGCCTCTATAGCCAGGAGTTTCAAACCATGTATGGTTGCGACAGCATCGTGACGTTGCAGTTGACCTTGGTGCCTGACACAATAGGTGATACCACGCTGGTCATTGCCGGTTTTGAGACGCTGTCACTCACGGCCTATCCCAATCCCACGAGGGGTATGCTGTACTTCGGACAAACCGTCGACGAGGTGACGGTGTACGACATGCAAGGCCGCAGGGTGGCCATCCGCAACAAGGTACAGTCCGTTGACCTGCGGCAGTTGCCCGCAGGGACCTATTTATTGAAAGTTAAAGTATCTGGCCATACCGCCACCTGCCGCGTCGTCAGGCGCTAATGGTCGTGGTGGCAGTCGCAGCCGCAGTGATGCTCATGTTCGTGTTCGTCGCGCAGATTGCCGATGAACTGTGCCACCCAATCGTTTTCGGCTGAAGGGGCATCATCCCAACCTGAGGTGTCGATGGTGACCTCCAGCAACTTGGCGGGCCCCTCGCAGAAGAGTTCCACGCTGTCGGCTACGGCTGGCACCAGCACACATTCACCCACGTGCATCGGCACGATGGTTTCCATGCTTTTCACTGCCGCCAGGCCCTCGACGCATAGGTAGAGCACGAAAGTGTCCACCTCCTCAAGGTTCTTGCGTATGGGAGTGTCGAAGGGGATAAGGCGTGTGGTGAAGTAGGGGCAATCTTCGAGCGTGGTGGTCTCGTTGAGGTGGGCGTGGTAGTGGGTATGGGCGTGGCCGCCAATGCCGCTGAAGTCGATGGCATCCATCGCCTCGGCGGTGTGCAGTTGGCGTTTCTTGCCGTCTTTGTCCACGCGGTCATAGTCATAGATGCGGTAGGTGCAGTCGGAGGTCTGCTGTATCTCGGCCACCATGATGCCGGCGCCGAGGGCATGCACACGGCCCGCAGGGATGAAATACACATCGCCTGGTTCGGGTTGCTCGGCATGCAGCAGGTCGGTGAGGTGACCGCTGTTGAGCGCAGCGGTGTATTCCTCAGGCGTGGTGTCGCGCCGGAAACCGCTGATGAGGCGTGCCTCGGGGTCGGCTTGCATGACGTACCACATCTCGGTCTTGCCCTGTGGCATGCCGCGTTGCTGTGCCAACTCGTCATCGGGGTGCACCTGGATGCTGAGGTCCTTGGCGGCATCAATCAGCTTGACCAGCAACGGGAACTCGGTGCCATAGCGGTTGAATATCTTGTCGCCCACCAGGTCACCCATGTATATCTCGATGGCCTCGTTGAGGGTGTTCTCGGCGAGGAAGCCGTTGGCGATGACGCTCTCGTGGTCTTTGACCGACGAAAGGGCCCACAGCTCGCCGCAGTTGGGCAGCGGGTCGTAGTTGAAGCCGTAGTCGCGCAGCCGGTTGCCGCCCCAGATGACATTCTTGTACAGGGGCAGGAACTTGAGGGGGTAGAGTGCAGAGGGCATGGCTTAGTAGGTACGGGTGGTGTGACCGTTGGCCTTGTTGTTGCCGTGCACCTTGATGTTGGACTTCACCTTGACGCCCTTGCTGCTTTGGTGGCGCTGATACATGGTGCCGTTGCCGCGAGCGGTGCCGGGTTGTTTGCTGCTGCTGCATGAGGCGGCCATACCACACATGGCCAGCACGGCGGCGGCCAACACGATGGGCATGCTTTTCTTCAGAAGGTTCTTCATAATGGCGTTGATTGTTTATTATTTCTCAATTAATGTCATTTCGTCCACCAGGTGACGTGCGCCGGCAAACTTGTCGATGATAAAGAGGCAATAGCGTATGTCGAGCGAGATGTTGCGGCAGTAGTTGGGGTCGAACAGCAGGTCGCTCATCGTGCCTTCCCAGCAGCGGTCGAAGTTGATGCCCACCAGCTGCCCGTCGGCGTTGAGCACGGGGCTGCCGCTGTTGCCGCCGGTGGTGTGGTTGGTGGCGATGAAGGCTACAGGCAGCTCACCTTTCTTGTTGGCATATTGGCCGTAGTTCTTCTTCTGCCACAGTTCCTTGAGGCGGGGCTCGACGCGGTAGTCGTAGATGTCGGGGTTCTCCTTCTCCATGATGCCTTCGATGGTGCTGTAGGCGGTGTAGTAGGTGGCATCCTTGGGCTTGAAGCCCTCCACATGGCCGTAGGTGACACGTAGCGTCAGGTTGGCGTCGGGGAAGAAGTTGCTGTCGGGATACTGCTCCATCATGCCCTTGATATAGGTGCGCATCAGGCGCTGTATGTTGGCATTGGCGCTGTTGCGCTGCTGGAGCTTGGTGTCGCTGAAGCAGTAGTCGTTGGCTTTGACCAGCAGGTCAAGCGCGGGGTCTTTGGCCTTGGCGCACCAATCGTGCAACTTGTTGCCTGGCATGGTGAGCAGTTTCTCAAGTTTCTTGGGGTTGTTGAGGACCGACTTGGCATAGACCTTGTGCAGCATGGCCTCCAAGCTGGCGGCGTCTTTTTCTTTGACGAAGGGGGCATAGCCATGTTGCCACATGTATTCGAAGGTCTCGACGAAGATAGCCTCGTCGATGGGCGAGTGCTGGTCGAAGTCCTCGAAGTATTTACGACTGTCACTGAGCAACTTTGCAGCTTGGCTCTCCACAAGCGACGGGTCTTCTAATTTGCCCAAGGTCCACAGTCTTCTGGCACGGTATATAAAGTCGCTGGCCAGCAGGGCCTCATCGAAGTAGGTCCACTCCAAGTCCACTTCGCGCAGCTGTGCGTAGTTGGCCTCAAGGCTGTCCAGCACATTGCGGTACTGCGGCTTGTCGGCGGCCCATTTGCGGAACTCGGCCTCCTGTTCCATCTTCTGCTCCACGCCGTGCAGGCGCTCGATGCCGAGGGTCTCGCCCTGCCATTTCTTCCAGCCGTTGGCGATGGAGGCCACGCGGCTGGCGTATTTCAGGCGCTGGGCGGCACTCTGGCGCATGGCGGCGTTGTAGTGGTCGAGGCGTATGGTGCGCAGGTCGATGCGCACAGGGTTTTCCTGATTGGCGGCAAGGTCCACATAGTCGTGCGTCACATAGCGGCGCGTGGTGCCGGGATATCCGAAGACAAAGGTGAAGTCGCCTTCGTCAACGCCCTTGAGGCTGATCTCCAGATGCTTCAGAGGAGTGTAGGGCACGTTGTCTTTGCTGTAGGCGGCGGGCTTGTTGTCCTTGTCCACATAGACGCGGAACATCGAGAAGTCGCCCGTATGGCGCGGCCACATCCAATTGTCGGTGTCGCCACCGAACTTGCCGATGTTGCTTGGCGGCGCACCCACCATACGCACGTCGGTGAATACCTCATTGACATACATAAAATATTGGTTGCCATAGTAGAAGGGCTTGATGACGGCCTTGTAGTGCGTGCCTTCGACGGCCTCGTTGCTCACCACAAAGATGTTCTGCTTGATGATCGAGTCGCGTTCCGCCTCGCTCATCTTGTCGCTCACGCCCTTCAGCACCTCGCTGGTGACATCCTTCATGTACACCAACCGCGTGACAGTCAGCCCCGGACAGGGTATCTCCTGCTCGCGTGTCATGGCCCAGAAGCCGTTGGTCAGGTAGTCGTGCTCCACCGTCGAGTGGCGCACAATCTGGCCGTAGCCGCAATGATGGTTGGTCAGCAGCAGGCCTTCGTGGCTGACGAACTCGCCCGTGCAGCCGCTGCCGAACAGCAGCACGGCATCCTTGAGCGACGCATTGTTGATGTCGTAGATGTCCTGGGCCGAGATGTGCATGCCGGCACGTTGCATGGCGGCCTCGTTGCGGTTCAGCAGCATAGGTATCCACATACCCTCGTCGGCGCGCACCACCGAGGGCAGCGCCAGCAGGGCAACGGTCAGAATGATACAAAGCCTCTTCATGGTAATAGTAATATTCTGTTTAGTTCGTTAATACTCAGATAATTATTTGCTAATGCACACTTGCATCCAATCTACAAATATACACAAATTTCCTGAATTACAAGCATCCGCATGAAAATTTAACATTTCACAGGGATACGGCGTAGTGAGTCTGTAGCCTTTTGCGGACACAACGTGCCGTGTCCCTACAGACGATTTATGTCGTGCACGACATAATCGTATCGGCACCGCAGCTACACCGTATCAACACCGTGTTTTGTCCGACTGTGGTCGGACATTAGTCGGACGAAAGTCGGACTTGACTCGGAGTTGAGTCGGACCAAATGGGGTTTTACTGACTGACTATCTGTGTTTTAACCATTTCTATGCCGATAGTAATGCTGATTATCAGCATGTTATGTATTTCTGGTAGCAAAAGTGGGTGACAGGCCACCGAGGGGGAGGGTGGGGTGAATAGCGGCCGAAAGGAGGTCGAACATGAGCGCGTGGTTGCCATTTATGTCGTGCACGACATAAATTTTGGCTACTCTGTGGAGAGCATTTTCAGGCCGACGATGGAGATGACCAGCGTGGTGATGAAGAAGAGGCGCCAGAAGGTGGCGGGCTCGTGGAAGACGAAGATGCCCAGCAGTACCGAGCCGAGGGCGCCGATGCCGGTCCACACGGGATAGGCTGTGCCTATGGGCAGCGCTTCGGTGGCCTTGGCCAACAACACGGCGCTGAGGATGTAGAACAGCACAAAGCCGCCCATCCATTCCCAATAAGGCAATCCGACGAGCCCCTTGGCCTTGCCGAGACAGAAGGCGAAGCCCACTTCACAAAGTCCTGCTACTATGAGTATTATCCAATGCATAGGGTGTTGTTTTTAATCGTTGATAGGTTCCACTTCGGCGTGGGCGGCGACGGTGTAGGGGCGGCCGGTTGTGAGGTCGCGGCAGAGCCAGCGCGTGCGGCGGCGCTCGACGCTTTCAAATAACAATTTAGGATTGGTTTTCAGTCGGAAACGGCTGCCGGCAGGCAGGTCGTCGAGGGTGGTGTGCTGCTCGGGACAGTAGTCGGGGTCGTGGTGGTGCAGCAGCTCTTCGACCTGCCGCATTAGGCTGCGGTTGAGGGGGATGCGGCGTGTGAGGCGCATCAGCAAGGGCTGCACCTCGCTGGGGAAGAGGCCGGCGTGGGTGGCGATGAGGTGGCGATACTCCTCCTGCCACTCGTGGCCGTGGGCTTGCACCTGACTGTATTTCAGGTGCGTTTCCAGATGGGCGGCCTCGTGCAGGAAGACCCACAGGAAGAGGTAGGGGTTAAGGTCGCCATTGATGCTTATCTCGTGGTAGTTATGGTCGTTCTGCGGCCAGCGATAGTCGCCGAGCTTGGAGGTGCGCCCACGGGTGATGTGGAAGTGTACTTTGTGCAGGTTGAGGTAGTTATAGACCATATCCACCGCCTGCAATGGCAGGTGATTTTGCAGGATGCGCCGGTATCGCTCTTGGGTGGTCATCAGTCGAAGCGCGGGCAGTCGCAGTCGCTGCGTTTGTGGCGATACATGTGGTCGTTGCTGCTGCAGGAGGAGAGCAATATGGGGAGTGCAAGGAGTGCAAGGAGTGCAAGGGAGTGCAGGACAGCACTTTTGGTTTTTGTGGCTCTTTTTTTCATATTTTTGCGCGTTGGACGGTTAATGTTACGGCGGCGGTGCTGATGGCCATGACGAGGAGGAAGGTGAGCAGGAAGTCGACGGCACGCATGGCCACGGGGAAGGCGCTGACGACGAAGTTGCCGTCGCCCATGCGGATGATGCCGAATTGCTGCTGCAGGAAGCAGACGATGAAGCCCAGCAGCAG
>JAFZKV010000047.1 GCA_017551765.1 Bacteroidales bacterium | reverse complement strand
GGCTTCGAGGCTGTAGCTCCAGCCTTCCACGCCTTCGGCAATGTTGCGGCCACCGGCCATGCGGATGATGTCGTTGATGAAGGTGTTGCCGCCCGCGGTGAAGTTGCCACCGGCACCGAAGCCGACGACGTAGTAGCAAGTTGGAGCTGTGAGCTGTGAGCTGTGAGTTTTAAGTGGCTGGCGCGTCGCAATGGCGTCAGCCTCACTTAAAGCTAAAAGCTCACAGCTTAAAACTTTATTTAAACTGTCGGCTTCGTGCTCCTTGCCCACAAGGTGGCCGATAGCCGTGATATTGTCGTAGAGGGCTTCAAAGCGCGGTTTCTCAATCACGCACACCATCGGGATGCCCATCGCGTCCATCTGGTCGGTCACCTTCTTGCCCACCATCGAGCCGCTGATGACCAAGTCGGGGTTGAGCGACAGTATTTTTTCGATATTGAGGTTGCTGATGCCGCCGATGCTGGGAATGGCCTCCGCCTCGGGCGGGTAGACGCAGAAATCGGTCCGGCCCACAAGGAGCTCCTCGGCGCCGAGGGCATAGATAATCTCGGTAACGGCAGGCGAGAGGCTGACTACCCGCGCAGGGTGGGAGGGGACCGCCACGGTGCGTCCGTAGTCGTCGGTGACGGTGTCGGTGGTTGATTGCTTGATTGCTTGATTGTTTGATTGACCGCAGGCAACCAACAGCAAGACAGCCCAGAGTAGACCAACTGTAAACCGTAAACCGTAAACCGTAAACCCAATCTTACGCATCTTCCATACCTCCGCAGACGGGCAGCACCACGCTGGTGATGTAGGGGCACATGTCGCTGGCCAGGAAGACGCAGGCCTGCGCCACCTCATCGGTGGTGCCGGGGCGCTTCATGGGGATGCGGCTGCACCAGGTGTCCATCAGTTCCTTGGGCACGTCGGCGGTCATCTCGGTCTCGATGAAGCCGGGGCATACCACGTTGACGCGGATGTTGCGGGTGGCGAACTCCTTGGCGCAGCTCTTGCTGAAGCCTATGATGCCGGCCTTCGAGGCGGCATAGTTGGCCTGGTTGTAGTTGCCCGCGATGCCCACCACCGAACCGATGTTGACTATCGAGCCGTGGCCCTGCTTCCACATCGAGGGCTGGATGGCCTTGGTCATGCAGAAGACGCTCTTGAGGTTCACGCCCACCACATGGTCGAACTGCTCCTCGGTCATGCGCTTGACGGCGGCGTCATTGGTGATGCCGGCGTTGTTGACCAGGATGTCCACCGATCCGAAGTCGGCGAGCACTTCCTTGACGAAGTCCTGCGCCTGTTGGTAGTCGGCCACGTCGGCGGCGTAGCCTTTGGCTTTCACGCCCAAGGCTTGCAGCTCTGCCTCTACGGCGACCATCTTGTCGTTGCGTGCGCGGCCGCAGAAAGCCACGTTGCAGCCCTCCTTGGCGAACCGTATAGCAATGGCGTGACCGATGCCACGGGTGGCACCGGTCACGATTGCGGTCTTATTTTCTAAGATCATATTAGAGCAGCTTGGCGAGTTTAGCGGCGAGGTCGCCCACGCGGGTGCTGTAGCCCTTCTCGTTGTCGTACCAGCTGACAATCTTCACGAAGTTGCCGTCCATCACCTGGGTCAGCAGGCTGTCGAAGATGCTGCTGTGGGTGTTGTCGATGATGTCGATGCTGACGATGGGCTCGTCGACATACTGCAGCACACCCTTCATGGGGCCTTCGGCGGCCTCCTTGATGGCGGCGTTGATCTCTTCTTTGGTGACGTTGCAGTTCAGCTCGGCGGTCAGGTCAACGACACTGCCGTCGGGAGTGGGCACGCGCATGGCGAAGCCGTCCAGCTTGCCCATCAGTTCGGGAATGACCAGGCCCACAGCCTTGGCGGCGCCGCTGCTGGTGGGGATGATGCTGACGGCGGCAGCACGGGCACGGCGCAGGTCGCTGTGCGGCTGGTCGAGGATCTTCTGGTCGTTGGTGTAGCTGTGGACGGTGTTCATCAAACCGCGCTTGATGCCGAACTTGTCGTTCAGAACTTTGGCCACGGGAGCCAGGCAGTTGGTGGTGCAGCTGGCGTTGGAAACGAGCATGGTGTCTTTGGTCAGCACGTTGTCGTTCACGCCCATCACGACGGTGGCGTCCACGTCGTCGGCCTTGCCGGCAGGCACGGTCAGGATGACCTTCTTGGCACCGGCGTTGATGTGCTTCATCATCTGCTCACGTTTCTTGAACAGACCGGTGCTCTCCACCACGATGTCCACGCCCAGCTGGCCCCAAGGCAGGTTCTGCGGGTCGCGCTCGGCATAGATTTTCACCTTCTTGCCGTTGACCACCAGACAGTCGTCCTCGGCGTGCACTTCGCCGTCGAAGTTCTCGTGTACAGAGTCATATTTGAACAGGTATGCGAGGGTCTTCGCATCGGTGAGGTCGTTGATAGCGACGATGTCGAGCTCGGGGTGGGCGAGCATAGCGCGGAAGCTCATTCTTCCAATTCGGCCGAAGCCATTGATTGCAACTTTTGCCATAATATTGTGTTTTTTAATGTTTTGTAATGTTTTATATGCTCAATCTTGAACTACAAAGATAGTAATTATTTATCAACTGACAAAATAAATATTTCGCCACCTCGAAAATTTGTTGTATTTTTGCACCCCGAAAACGACAAACCTCAAACGTCAAACTTGAAACAAATACTGCTGATAAACGATGTCGTGGGCTACAGCCATGTGGGCATGGTGGCCATGCTGCCCATACTGACACACTTGGGCCATAGTACCTACAACCTGCCCACCGCCCTCGTCTCCAATACGCTCGACTACGGACGCTTCAACGTTCTGGAAACCACCGACTATATGCGCGGCACCATCCCCGTGTGGCGCCAGCTGGGCTTCCGCTTCGATGCTGTGTGCACGGGCTTGATGTTCAGCGACGAACAGGCCCGTCTGGTGGCCGACTACTGCACACAGCTGCGCCGCGAGGGCACCACCGTCTTTGTCGACCCCATCATGGGCGACGGCGGCCGCCTGTATAACGGCATGAGCCAGCGCCAGGTGGAGCTGATGCGCGACATGGTGGGTGTGGCCGACCTCACCTTCCCCAACTACACCGAGGCCTGCTACCTCACCGATACCCCCTACCGCCCCGAAGGCCTCTCGTGGGGCGAAGCCTGCACCATGCTCGACGGCATCGCCGCCCTCGGCGCCCGCTCGGCCCTTGTCACCAGCGCCCGCGTCGACGGCCACAGCTGCGTCATCGGACGCCTCGGCGCCAACCTGCCCACCACCGACCACCGGCTACCGACCACCGACCACCCATATTTCCGGCTCGACTACGACGAAATCCCCGTAGCTTTTCACGGCACCGGCGACATCTTTTCGGCCGTGCTCATAGGACATCTGATGAACGGCAAGTCGCTGAAAGAGAGTACGCAAACCGCCATGACGGTGGTCAGCAACCTCATCGACCGCAACCGCTCGCTCTCCGACAAGTGTCGTGGCATCCCCATCGAACAATGTCTCGACCTCCTCTAATCCGCAGCCCCTATGGACACCTGGCAGCGCTACCAGCGCGACTTCGCAAACTACCTCAAGCTTGAGAAAGGATTGGCCGCCAACAGCATCGAGGCCTACCTCCGCGACGTGTCCCACCTGGCTGAATTCATGAACGGCATGAATGTTGAGCCAGAAGATGTTACGGTAGACTTGTTAAGGCAGTTGTTGAATGTGCTGAACGACATCGAACTGTCGCCCCTCACGCAGCGGCGCATGATTTCCGGCTGGCGCACCTTCTACAAAATGCTGGTTGTCGAGGAGGCGGTGAAGAGCAGCCCCGCCGAGCTGCTCGACCTGCCCAAGAGTGCGCGCCATCTGCCTGATGTGCTTACCGATGAGGAGATTACGAAGATACAATCCACTTTCGACCTAAGCCAGCCCGACCAATACCGCAACAACGTGATTATCGAGGTGCTCTACGGCTGCGGCTTGCGGGTGTCGGAGTTGGTAAACCTCAAACTTTCAAACATCTACGACGAAGAACAGATGCTGCAGGTCATCGGCAAGGGCGACAAGGAACGGTGGGTGCCCATCAACCCCACCGCCCTGGAGTTGCTGCAGACCTACATCCACACCGTGCGTTCGCACATCAACATCAAGCCCTCCGAAAAGAAGTATGTCTTCATCAACCGCCTGGGTACGCGCCTGTCGCGCAACTATGTCTTTATGTTTCTGAAACAGGCGGTTGCAAATGCTCAAATAAAGAAAAGGATTAGCCCGCACACGTTGCGCCACAGCTTCGCCACCGAGCTGGTGGAGAACGGTGCCGACCTGCGCGCCGTGCAGGAGATGCTGGGGCATGCTTCCATCTCCATCACCGAGATCTACACCCACATCAGCCGCGACACCCTCCGCAACACCATCGCCACCTACCACCCCCATTACAAGAAACAGTAGTAGCTGGTAATCGGTAGTTGGTAGTCGGTAGTCAGCAGTCAATGATGCCCTCACCGACCACCGACTACCGACCACCGGCTACCTAAATATGTCGTGCACGACCTATCCGCACCGACACCGTACCTACACCGTCTTTTGTCCGACTGCAGTCGGACATCACTCGGACTTGATACGGACTTGAGTCGGACCACAGTCGGAGGGGGTCCGTAGTGATACGGGTGGCAAAATGGCATTTAATTGGCTTATAACGTGATTATTAGTAGCGTCAATCGCCGCTTTTGCCTGTTTTTCTCCGACAAAGCGCCGTTTTAGGGGGTCATTGGAGGTCAAACTGACAACTGACAACTAACAGCTGACAACTATTTATATCGTGCACGACCTATTTTTTGACACCCTTTTTTTACCTCCCCGCCGTCGGCGGAAATCCTGTAAATCTTGTAAATTTTTTTACCTAAATATACTTTTTTTGCGTAGCGCGAGAAATAAATTTTGCCAGATGAAAAAAACTTTGTATTTTTGCAGCGAAAAATATTGGTGACAATGGAAGCTATTGTAAAGAAAAAAAGGAAATCACAGAAACGGAGACAGGTACAATATCTGCCTAAGTGTGAGTATTTGGTCGCCGATCCCTTCAACACGGGTAAATAGTGCAGTACCTGCTTGATACCGAGGCGTTGATTTGGTATCTTACCGACGACAATCGTTTGCCGGAAGTTATTCGTAATGATATCGAATGTAGCTACAGGAAATATTCCATAGCGGCGATTTCTCTTGTCGAAATTGTTCAGTTACAGCAAATCAATCGTATTAAACTACGTGCCACACCTTCGGAGATTGTGCGTGTTCTTGAGCAAGCATATATCAAAATCTGCGAAGCTACACCTGATATTCTGGATTTCTTTCAGAGCATGGATTTCGTGGTGATTGACGGACGACCCCATTCTGACCCTTTCGATCGGCTTATTATTGCGAGTGCCATCCAAACCCATAAGACTCTTATCAGCTCTGATCTCAAATTTCCTGATTATCGGGAGCTCTTTGGTCTGCAGTTATTAGAGATATAATTATAAATCACATATTGATAAATGTTCTTTGATATTAATTCCTCAACTTGGTTCAAAGACTCTTACGTTGTGAATTGCTTGAAAAGAAAACATTGATAATTGTTCTTTGACATTTCTTTTACCTGCGAAAGCTGCAACCCGTAGTTGTGAATTGCTTGAAAAGAAAACATTGATAATTGTTCTTTGACATTAGAGAACGACGGTTTCCAGGACTGGGTGAGTTGTGAATTGCTTGAAAAGAAAACATTGATAATTGTTCTTTGACATTCTGTCTCAGCAATATAACACAATCATGCACGTTGTGAATTGCTTGAAAAGAAAACATTGATAATTGTTCTTTGACATTACGATGTTAATAACGTAATGATATGCAATGTTTTATTAGGTGTCAAAGGCTAAAAAAAAATCCCGCCTAAACGGACGGGATTTTTTTATTGTATAGTACGTTTTTATTATCCTGTCAAAACAACTCTAATTGTTGGCCTGGAGCAGTGGGCTCTACCTCTTTCTTGCAGATAAAAAGTTCTATTTCAGAAAACTGCTTATCTGTAATGGTTAGGCATCCCACCTGGCCGAATTCTGGAAGTTTGGCCTTGACGCGTTTTAGGTGAACATCGGCGTTCTCGCGGCTGGCACAGTGGCGTACATAGATGGAAAATTGAAACATGGTGAAGCCGTCAGTAAGAAGGTTTTTCCGGAAGTCGGCGGCTGCTTTGCGCTCCTTCTTGGTATCGGTGGGAAGGTCAAAGAAAACGAGGAGCCACATAATGCGGTATTCGCTGAAGCGGTCCATGTCTACATTTCTGGATAGGCTACCCGGCGGCTTTCGCCTGCAAAGCAGCGTGCCAGCGAAGCCGTTGTTTGGCTTGCGGCCACCATCAGCGGGCTGCGCTGACCGCCAATGTACACTTCAAGAGTCGGCACGGTTAGCAGTCGGCTTTTAATGGCGGTGGTGATATCTATATCGCAACACTCTGACATTGTTTGTACCACGAGTCGGTCGACATAGGGACGGTAGGGCTCCATGATGTCGTCGGCGAGGCAGTAGGCATTGTATCTGTTGTGGTGGTGTATGCCGAGGGTGGGGAGGAGGCCACTGCTAACAAGGGCGCGGGCGATGACGGCACGTAGTATTGCGTATCCGTAGTTGAGCAGCGCGTTAGGATAGTCCCCGTCGCGACTGCGTGTAAAGTCGGGAATGGTTGGAAACATTTTACTCCAATAGAAAGCGGCGGCGCGCCCCTCAAGATTGGTGCTGTCACCAGAAAGTACTTCTCCGGCCCAACGTTTCATATTGCCCACTTCTACGCCGTGTAGTTCAGCGAGAAGAGCTGCCTGGTTGCGTATCTTTTGCTGCACCGTCTGTTGCCACAGTTGTTTTCGTAATGGTACGGAAGAGTTGAGTTGGTCTTGAAAACGCTCTTGCTGTACGGTGTGACCTTCAAGTGGCAGCATCAATCCTACGGGCATGTGTGCTTCGTTGCAGGTGACTACCGAGGCGTTATTGTCCAGCAGTGCGGCCATTACACCGTGAGTGAGGGTAATTTGGCGATGGTCAAGCACCACAATGCCAATATCCTCAATGGGTATGGTGGCTTGCTTTTCGGGTTCGTTGTCGTGTGGCTCCAACTTTACAACAAGTTGTTTGTTTCGCAGCGACAAGTAGGCTGGGTGTGAAAAACAAAGGGTGCGCTTAATCATAGTATACTAATATTCTCCTACGTGGACAATCTGTCCGATGTGGTTTATTCGGACCTTGACTATACCTTTCAGGTTATTTAGTGATGTTATTCGTTTCCATGTGATACCCTGTAATTCTTTCGGAGTATCAATGGTTGTTTCCAGATGATGACGGAACCAATAGTCGCCGCTTGATAATTTTTGTACGCGATACAGGTTTTGGCTGATACGGGCATAGTTGCGCTCGTCGGTTAGGTCTATCTCGTTGGGGTCGAAGCCTTGTTCAGTGTTTGGAAATACAAAGTATTCGTTTTGTTTCATAGTGAACAGGAATTGCCAACCTTTATCTTTGTTATAATCTCTGTCGATTATGGGCAATCCGAGTTCGGATACACGAGCCACTGCTTCGTACAGCGACACAATATGTTCCTGCAGGTTGCCGTCTGCATCTTGGAAGATAGACACGTGGTGATTGTTTCTGAGGTTGACATAATCGGCTGGCATGGGGTTGCCTTTGGCATCGAGAATGGGTTTGCCGTCTTTGTCGTGCTTGTTGTGGAGAGGTTCGCCCGGTATGTTCTCGGCGATGGTTACACGTTTTATGGTTATGCCTTTCTCTCGGTTTAACCAAATGGGGTTGTTGTCGAGGTTGTCAAATGCCTTGTTTCTGTCACCGCCATACTCGTCGAGTCGTGTTTGAAGAATACGGCGTATACCTTCGTCGACCACTTTTTCGAGATTGAGGTCTTTGTCGACTGCTTTGCGGATGGTAAACTGCTTTTCGAACCAACGAATTGTTACTTGGTCAGGTACATGTTGTGTGTGGCTTTCATCAATCCATATGGGGCTCTTTGCGATGCTATTTTTGCCGGCAAAGGCTTTCTTCGGGTCGTTGCCAAATGTTTCAAGCCGTTTCTTTAGAGCTTCACGTAATGTGGCATCTTGTACTTGTGCCACGATTTCGGCTGTCATTTTGCTGCCTACAGAGAATGGTTTGGTGTGAGGTTGTAGCATTGAGCCATATACATTTTCTTTATGTAGCTGGCCTCGTGGGGTGAGTTGGATGGTCTCTTTGGTGCCGCCTTTGGTCTTCGTAATATTTTTATTGCGCGTAACGACCTTGTTTTTAGCTTTGATTGAGACGAGAATCATTTCAAGGTGACGCTTGGCTTCTGCTCTGAAGTTGCCTGCAATGGGTGCAATAAAAAGCAGGTGACCGTTCGCGTCGCGCATCAGGTACTTTCGTTCAATTGAACGGATGTCGTCGTTGCTGCGTGAATTCAAGTGGTTTAAGTAGTTGATATAGGCGGGTTTTGTGAAGGCTATAGTTAGCGCATCCATAGCATGGTGACGGTGGTCATTGCGTTTAGTCCAATCAATGATGCGCCTAATCTGCTGACCGTCGCGTCCTGTGATAATGGTCGTCAATCCTTGCTTTTGGTATTTCTCCCAATTTAGTTCCTGCATGATGTCGACCAACTGCCAATCTTGACGTAGGCGGTCGGTGATGCTGCCTGTTGTTGCGGTAACAGTTCGGGTAATGTCGCGCAACATTTCCTGTGCTTTGCGGGATATGTACTGTGTGTTTCGTAAATCGCGTTCGATAAAGTCGTCGGGGATTTCCGATTCCGACATTTTTAGTTTCTTTGCTTTTGCTGGTGATATTGCGCCATTCTTCAATAGTTCGTTGACGCGCTCCTTGTATTTTTCGACCTCTGATTCGCCATATTTGCTTCTTACATAGTCAATGGCAGTTGCACTGCCTTTCTCAATGTTTATGCTTCGATACTCAAGAGTTTTGTTTGAAAAAGAGTCATCGAAAAGGCGGGCTTGCGGGATGATGTGCTCAATATCTATATCCTTGCTAAACAGCTTCTCTTGAGGAATGTATTGATTGGAATAAAGTGTTTTATACCCATTGTTGGCCAACTCTTTGTAAAGTCGATAGCGTATAATGTCGTTTCGGCTTACATGGGTTAGGCCAAATTCTTTTTGTAACACTTCGCGGCATTGTTCGGTTTCTCGTGTATTACGTTTAATAGATTCGTCCATTGCCTTGCGTTCTGTGGCGTTCTTCTTCAGCTCACGTGCCAGCTCAATGCGCACTTCGTCAGGCCTCCCATAGGTGTCAATAATGCCATTAACCACGTTGGCCATCTGGTTGAGTATCTTCTCCACCACCGGATTGCGAAGGCTGTTCTTGGGGAGTAGTGACAGGTGTTCTTTTAGTGGCCTGTTGTCATTTTCCTTACGTGTCAGCGACTGCTCGGAGTGACGGTATCCTGCAAGTGCACATGCTTCGCTATATATGTGTCCTGCCATCATGAAGGGCAGGATGCGTTTGATGGCCTTGCTGGATAAGCCACAGTAATCATCTTCCAGATGTATGTTTGCGAACAGGCGGGCATATTCTTTAGGTATGTTAAGCATGGTCATAAGATGCTCCACCAGTTTTTCGTCGCCTGTTGCTGAGTTGTCATCTTCAAACGAATAGATAAGATGCCACAGCCGTATTTGAGGCTCGTCTTCGAGATTGTTGGCACCTGTGTTGAGTGTTAGCCATTCGGTCGAATAGCCTAATCCTTTGAAGACAGAGCAAACAATGTCTATGATTGTGTCGGTTGGTAGTTTGGAAAAATCGTATTCGCCGTGGCCACTCATCGAAACAACTTCTTGCGCCGCTTTGAGCATGTTGGCCATTGTTCGATTTCCTTCGAGGGTTGTAAAATTCAAGTCAATCCCTTTGGTCTTCACAAATAGTAGTTTCAGGGCATCGCTCTTGCTGAGTTTCTCCTTGTACATGAGTTCTCTGCTCAAAATGGCTTTTTGCTCTTCATTTAATGGGTACGATTCCCCGTCAAAGGTGACGGTAACATTGTTGAGCATCTGCCATATTCTGAAATGTTGGAACAGAGGCGACGATTTCGGGCATACTTTACGGTTCTCAAAAGGGCAGTTTGAAACCAGCCATTTCTGGGATTTCAGTTTGCGCTGGTAAAAGATTATGATGTCCCTGATTTCGTGTTTTAGTTCTGGCGTTAGTTCGTTGTGATATTGTGCTTGTGTTTCCCATAACTTCTCAAATTCATCCAAATAGTCTTGGCGGTAAAAAGGTTGGTTCTTTAAGCTGGCGTTGGGGTTGTTGTCCAACTGCCGCATAAGCCATTGGCCCACGGTCATGTGGTTAATATAAAGCATCTTGCTCCGGTCGCTGATGGCTCCAAGGTAGCCGCTACTGCTGTTTATTTGTCCGTTTACTTCGCTGATGACGGTGGCAAGTTCTTCTGCTGTCAGTTCTCTTTTGAGCGCATCGCTGCGCAATTTGTAATATTCTTTGTTTTTTTCAAATCGGTTGCCCTTAATGTCTGTGGTAAATATATTGTAGTTCTTGCGAAAGGCGCTTGAAGTGCCATTCTTTCCCAGGTTGATAATAGTTGCACGAAACTCCGGGGTTAGAATGTTGCTGTGGTATTCATGTTGGTGTGTCCAAATTCGGTCAAGTTCTGCAATTAAATCAGAACGATAGAAGTCTGGTATATAGTGTTTTCCTTCTTTAATAAGATTATATCCATACTGTCCGGGCGTAAGGTTTGAGTCGTACATTTGCCTGGCAATATCAAGGTTGTTTACGAAATAGCCATCGTCGTTTTTCTTCATCTTACGGCTACTTTTGTACCCTCTCTTTTTGTTTAGCATCAGCAACACTCTGGCAAATTGTTCCAATGTGATAGCCTGTGTGGCGGCTTTTGCTCGCAAACGGTATGTTTCAAATGTACTATTGTTACCCTGTTCCGACAATATGGTTTGGTCAGTAATCCAACCTTGCTCTTTTAAAAGGGAGATAAGGTTGTCACGACGTAATTTGTATCGTTGCAGATTGCGTCGCATACTTCTTTTAAGTGTTCTTTCGGCGTTAGTGGTAATCGGATTGCCTTTTTCAAAACTTGTTTGTTCGTCGGAGGAAAGCGGATTGACCCTGACGCCCAACCGAATAATAGAAGATGATTCATTGCTGTTTTCGGCCTCGTTTACTACAGCCCAGCCAATGCTCGTAGTTCCTAAATCTAATCCAAGAATTTGTTTCATGTTAGATAACTTTTGAATGTGCAAAGATACGCTTTTTCTGTTAATTACAAAAATAATTTTGTCAGATGGGAGAAAAGTTGTATTTTTGCATCACATTTCAAGCAATTCACAATAAGGATTATTCCGTTGTGAAAACTACCAAGGGGGCGGAAGATAAACCTTTCGTCGCCTTTTTTATTTCGGGTTACCCTCGGGATAACCTCGGGATAACTACCGGATAATATCTGGTCGGCGGGGTGTTGTTGGTTGGCGGTGGAAAACTATTTATAATAAATACTTCTCCATGTGCGGAATTTTTTGTATCTTTGCAGTCTCGTTTTTGGTATAAATAAGTATAAATATATTAATAATAAACAACTTAACTAAGATGACAAAGTACGTTTACACGTTCGGCGGCAAGACTGCCGAGGGAAAAGCTGACATGAAGAACCTGCTGGGCGGCAAGGGCGCCAACCTGGCCGAGATGTGCCTGCTGGGCTTGCCGGTGCCTGCCGGTTTGACGATCACTACCGAGTGCTGCACGGCCTACTACGCCAACAACTGCGAACTGCCCCAGGGCTTGATGGAAGAAGTGTGGAAGGGTGTGGAGAATATCGAGAAGATTATGGGCATGAAGTACGACGACGCCGAGAACCCCCTGCTGGTGAGCTGCCGCTCGGGTGCCCGCTCGTCGATGCCCGGCATGATGGACACGGTCCTCAATATCGGTCTCAGCAGCAAGACCATCCCGGGTATGCTGAAGAAGACCAACAATCCCCGTTTTGTGTATGACAGCTACCGCCGCCTGATTATGATGTATGCCGATGTGGTGATGGAGAAGAGCGAGGGCATCGAGCCCGCCGACGGCAAGGGCATCCGCAAGCAGCTGGACGACATGCTGGACGACTACAAGGCCCTGAAGGGCTACAAGAGCGACACCGAGCTGACCGCCGAGGACCTCATCAAGCTGAGCGAGGCCTTCAAGGTGAAGGTGAAAGAGGTGCTGGGCGTGGAGTTCCCCGACGACGCCAAGGCGCAGATGGAAGGCGGCATCAAGGCCGTGTTCAAGAGCTGGAACGGCAAGAAGGCCGTGAGCTACCGCAAGATTGAGGGCATCCCCGACGATTGGGGCACCGCCGTCAACGTGCAGGCGATGGTGTTCGGCAACATGGGTGACACCAGCGCCACCGGCGTGGCCTTCACCCGCAACCCCGCCACCGGCGACAACCAATTCTACGGCGAGTGGCTCATCAACGCCCAGGGCGAGGATGTGGTGGCCGGTATCCGCACCCCCAACCCCCTGAACGACGACACCAAGAACGAGCAGAACAAGCACATGCACTCGATGCAGGAGCTGATGCCCGACACCTATAAGGAGCTGTGCGACATCCGTAGCATCCTCGAGAAGAACTACCACGACATGCTCGACATCGAGTTCACCATCCAGGACGGCAAGCTGTATATGCTGCAGTGCCGCGTGGGCAAGCGCACCGGTGTGGCGGCCCTGACGATGGCTATGGACATGATGAAGGAGGGGTTGATTGACGACAGCGAGGTGGTGATGCGCATAAGCCCCGCCCAGCTTGACGAGCTGCTGCACCCCATCCTCGACGCTGCCGACGAAAAGAAGCACACCGTGCTGGCCAAGGGTCTGCCCGCCGGCCCCGGCGGTGCCGTGGGCGTCATTGCCCTCACCAGCGAGAAGGCCAAGGAGTATCAGGCTGCCAAGATTAAGAATATCCTCGTCCGCGAGGAGACCAACCCCGAGGACGTCGAGGGCATGCGTGCCGCCGACGGTATCCTCACCGCCCGTGGCGGTATGACCTCGCACGCCGCCCTTGTGGCCCGTGGCTGGGGCAAGTGCTGCATCGTGGGTTGCGACGCCGTGAAGATCGATATGGCCGCCGGCACGGTGACCATGAACGGCAAGACCTTCAAGGAAGGCGACCTGCTGTCGCTGAACGGCTCGAAGGGCTGGGTGTATGACGAAGAGGTGAAGATGATCAACGCCACCGAGAACCCCCTGTTCCAGGAACTCATGAAGCTGGTCGACAAGCACCGCAAGATGGGTGTGCGCACCAACGCCGACAACCCCGCCGACGCCCAGAAGGCCATCGACTTCGGTGCCGAAGGTATCGGCCTGTTCCGCATCGAGCACATGTTCTATGGTGAGAACAGCGAGAAACCGCTGGAGAAACTGCGCAATATGATTCTGGCCAACACCAAGGAGGAGCGCATTGCCGCCCTCGACGAGCTGGAGCCCTATATCCGTGAGAGCGCCAAGGGTACGCTGAAGGTGATGGACGGCAAGCCGCTGACCTTCCGCCTGATGGATCCCCCGCTGCACGAGTTTGCCCCGCAAGGCGAAGAGAAGATGCGCGAGGCTGCCGAGCGTATCGGCATCAGCTATGAAGAGGTGAAGAAGCGTGTGGAGAGCCTCCACGAGGTCAACCCCATGATGGGCTTGCGCGGTGTGCGTCTGGGCATCATCTACAGCGAGATTACCCGCGTGCAGTTCCGAGCCCTCTTCAGTGCCACCGTGGAGCTGATGAAGGAAGGTTTCAACCCGATGCTCGAAATCATGGTGCCGTTGACCATCAACGCCGCCGAGCTCCGTCACCAGAAGGCCATCGCCAACGAGGTGAAGGAAGAGGTGGAGAAGAAGTACGGCGTGAAGTTCGAGTACAAGTTCGGCACAATGATTGAGATACCGCGTGCCGCCCTGGTGGCCAACCAGATTGCCGAGGTGGCCGAGTTCTTCAGCTTCGGCACCAACGACCTCACCCAGATGACCTTCGGTTTCAGCCGCGACGACGTGAACGCCATTGTGAAGACCTACGTCGACGAGAAGATTATCCCCGCCGACCCGTTCAATAGCTTCGATCAGGAAGGTGTGGGTCAGCTGGTGAAGATGGGTATCGAGCGTGGACGTGGCACCCGCGCCAACCTGAAGTGTGGCGTGTGCGGTGAGCACGGTGGTGACCCGACGGCTGCCGAGTTCTTCTACGAGGCCGGCATGAACTATGTGAGCTGCTCGCCGTTCCGCGTGCCTGTGGCCCGCCTTGCCGCCGCCCAGGCCGCCATCAAGGAAGCAAGAGAGAATGCTTGAATGTGTAAATGCTTGATTGTTTGAGTGGCTGACGCATCAACTGCTCAAACAATCAGGCAATTGTTAGACAATAAATACTCAAACAATCATGCAATCAAACAATCAGACAATACGTAAAGAGCTCGAAGCGCTGGGCATTACCGGCGTGAAGGATATTCACTACAACCCCTCGTATGAGGAGCTGTTCAAGATGGAGATGGACCCCAGCCTCACCGGCTACGACAAGGGTCAGCTCACCGAGTTGGACGCCATCAACGTGATGACCGGCATCTATACCGGCCGCTCGCCCAAGGACAAATATATCGTCATGGACGAGAACTCGAAGAACACCGTGTGGTGGACCTCGGACGACTACAAGAACGACAACCACCCCATGAGCGAGGAGGTGTGGTGCAAGATGCGCGACCTGGCCAAGCGGCAGCTCTGTGGCAAGGAACTCTTTGTGGTCGACGCTTTCTGCGGTGCCAACAAGGACACCCGCATGTCGGTGCGCTTCATCATGGAGGTGGCCTGGCAGGCTCACTTCGTGCGCAATATGTTCATCAAGCCCAGCGAGGAAGAGCTGAAGAGCTTCACCCCCAACTTCACCGTCTACGCCGCCAGCAAGGCCAAGGTGGACAACTACAAGGAGCTGGGCCTGAACAGCGACACCTGTGTGGCCTTCAACGTCAGCAGCCGCGAGCAGGTCATCCTCAACACCTGGTACGGTGGTGAGATGAAGAAGGGTATGTTCTCGATGATGAACTACTACCTGCCGCTGCAGGGTATCGCCGCTATGCACTGCTCGGCCAACACCGACATGCAGGGTAAGCACACGGCCATCTTCTTCGGCCTGAGCGGCACCGGCAAGACCACCCTCAGCACCGACCCCAAGCGCCTGCTGATTGGTGACGATGAGCACGGCTGGGACGACGAGGGTGTCTTCAACTTCGAGGGCGGCTGCTATGCCAAGGTAATCAACCTTGACAAGGAGAGCGAGCCCGACATCTACAACGCCATCCGCCGCAACGCCCTGCTGGAGAACGTCACCGTCGACGCCAACGGCAAGATTGACTTCGCCGACAAGAGCGTCACGGAGAATACCCGTGTGAGCTATCCTATCGACCATATCGAGAAGATTGTGGAACCGGTGCATGGTAAGAGTGCAGGTCCTGCTGCCGAGAATGTCATCTTCCTTTCGGCCGACGCTTTCGGCGTGCTGCCTCCCGTGAGCATCCTCACCGCCGAGCAGTGCAAGTACTACTTCCTCAGCGGCTTTACCGCCAAGTTGGCCGGCACCGAGCGCGGCATCACCGAGCCTACGCCTACCTTCAGCGCCTGCTTCGGTCAGGCTTTCCTTGAGTTGCATCCCACCAAGTATGCCGAGGAGTTGGTGAAGCGCATGGAGAAGAGCGGCGCCAAGGCCTACCTGGTCAATACCGGCTGGAACGGCACCGGCAAGCGCATCAGCATCAAGGACACGCGCGGCATCATCGACGCCATCCTCGACGGCTCTATCCTCAAGGCAGAGACCAAGAAGATACCGTTCTTCGACTTTGAGGTGCCCACCTCGCTGCCAGGCGTCGACCCGAAGATCCTTGACCCGCGCGACACCTATACCGACGCCAAGGTGTGGGACGAGAAGGCCCGCGACCTGGCCGACCGCTTTGTGAAGAACTTCGTCAAGTTCACGCACAACGAGGCTGGTAAAGCACTTGTCGCTGCCGGCCCCAAGATGAATTAACAACATAGTCATGAAACGACTGCTGATAATACTGATGCTGGGTATAGCCCTGCCGCTCTTTGCCTTCGACTTCGAGTCGCAGCGCGATGAGGGCTATACCCTCTACTTCAACATCCTTGAGGATGATGAAGACAATGTGGTGGAGGTGACCTATCCGGCCACCACAGGCAACAACCGTTGGCAGGGTCACCGTGCACCGTGGGGTGAGCTGGTGATTCCCGCCGAGGTGGAGCACGACGGCGTTACCTACACCGTCGTGGCCATCGGCGACCGCGCCTTCTCGGGGTGCAACGAGATTACCTCCATCACCATTCCCTCTACCGTCACCGAGATAGGTGCCTATGCCTTCTATCAGTGCACCGGCATCAAAGATGAAGTGACCATAGGGGAGGAGATAGTCCGCATCGGCCGCTCGGCCTTCTATGGCTGCTCCGGCATCGCTGTGGTGCATTTCAACGCCGTCAAGTGCGAGGGCATGGGTGGCACACGCAGCACCATCGCCTTTGGTGGCTGCCGCGCGTTGACCCGCATCGACTTCGGTCCCAGCGTGACCCGTATCCCCGACTATGCCTTTGTGGGCATGGACGCCCTGAATATGGAGTGGATGCTTCCCGAAGCGCTGGAGTATGTGGGTGAATATGCTTTCGCCTATTGCGACGGCATCCGTGGCGCGCTCAAACTGCCCACCGGCGTGGTGCACATCGGCGCCAACGCCTTTGCACAGTGCCACAACATCACCCAGATAGAATTGCCGCTGCGTCTCCAGCAGGTCGACCAGCGTGCCTTCTATCAATGCATCGGGGTGAAAGAGGTCAACGTCAAGACCATTGAGCCGCCCACCCTGGGCTTGGAAGCCTTTGCCGGCCTCAAGACTAACGTCGTCTACAATGTACCCTGCATCAGCATCGAGCGCTACAAAGCATCAACCTCCTGGAAGCGTATCCGCAACCTGCGCACCACCTACCCCTGCAAGCTCGACGTGGTGGCCCAAGTCAGCGACCCCCAGAGCGGCACCGTCCGCGGCGGCGGCACCTACGAAGTAGGCACACAGGTGTCGCTCCTTGTCATCTGCAACGCCGGTTACGGCTTCAAGGGCTGGAGCGACGGCAACCAGGAAAACCCGCGCAACATCGTCGTCAGCGATACCGCCACCTACCTCGCCCTCATGCAGCCCGCCGAAATCATCCACCAGATAGAATATGTGCACGACACTACCTACATGGAGGGCAAGGAAATCGTCACCGAGTACTACGAAATCAACGATGTGGCCGAACCCATCAACAACCAGCAGGACATCGTCTACAACCGCGACAAGCGCCGCATCGAAGTGCCCACCGATAAAAACGAACTCGTCGGCATTGCCCTCTACAACGATGTTGGACAGTGCGTCTTCACGGGTCTTCCCAAGCGTGGCCGCGTCAATATGCGCCGCTTCCCCACCGGCTCCTATATCGTCCGCGTCTCCACCATCTACGACGAGACAATCCTCCGCTTCTTCCACGTCAGAAAACGTTAACCGAAAAAAACAACAAAACATCACATACAATGAAAAACAATAATTTTGCATCCCGCCACAACGGTGTTTCCAATGAGGCCGAAACGCAGAAGATGCTCCAAACCATCGGGGTCTCCTCAATGGATGAGCTTATCGAGAAAGCAGTCCCTGCCGCCATCCGTCTCAAGGAACCCATGCCCCTGCCCGAGGGCATGAGCGAATACGAGTTTCTTAACCATGTCCGCTCGTTGGCACAAAAGAACAAGCTCTACCGTTCCTATATCGGCATGGGCTACTACGGCACCATCACCCCCGCCGTCATCATGCGCAACGTCTTCGAGAACCCCGGCTGGTACACCAGCTACACTCCCTACCAGACCGAGATCTCGCAGGGACGTCTCGAGGCCCTGATGAACTACCAGACCATGATTGCCAGCATGACCGGCATGCCCCTGAGCAACGCCTGTCTGCTCGACGAGGCTACCGCAGCCGGCGAGGCCATGATTATGTTCTTCAACAGCCGTTCGCGTCAAGCCGTCAAAGACGGTATCTGCAAAGTCTTTGTTGACGAGGGCATCCTCCCGCAGACCCTCGCCGTGATGCAGACCAACGCAGCCCCCCGCGGCATTGAGATTGTCACCGGCAAAGCCAACCAGACCGAGCTCGACGGCAGCTACTTCGCCGCTTTTGTGCAGTACCCCAACCAATTTGGTGAGGCACAGGATTGGACCGAGTTCATCAGCAAGTGCCACGAGAAGGGTATCTTCGTTTGCATGGCCACCGACCTGATGGCGCTGGCCTTGATGAAGACCCCTGGCGAGATGGGTGCCGACTGCGCCGTTGGCAACGCCCAGCGCTTCGGCCTGCCGATGGGCTTCGGCGGTCCTCACGCCGGCTTCTTCGCATTCACCGAGACCTTCAAGCGCGCCTTCCCAGGCCGTATCATCGGCTGGAGCGTCGACGCCAAGGGCAACCCCGCCCTGCGTATGGCCCTCGGCATGCGTGAGCAGCACATCAAACGCGACAAAGCCACCTCCAACATCTGCACCTCCGCAGCCCTCGTGGCCAACATGAGCGGCTTCTACGCCATCTGGCACGGCCCCGAAGGCATCAAGGAGATTGCCGTCCGCATCTGCGCCCGCGCCCACCGTCTGGCTCAGGAGCTTGAACAGTATGGCTACAAGCAGTGGAACAAGGTCTACTTCGACACCCTCGCCCTGCAGTGCCCCGTGCCCACCGCCAAGGTGCGCGAAGTGGCCCTGAAGCATGAAATAAACTTCCGCTACATCTGCGAGGAGTGCATCGGTATCTCTATTGACGAGACCACCAGCAAGGCCGACCTCGACGCTATCACCGCCTGCCTCGCCGAGGCCGCCGGCAAGAGCGCCCATCCGCTTGAGTGCAAGGGCTGCTGCTGCAAGTTCGCCGACGAGGCCATCCCCGCCGAGCTGAAGCGCACCAGCGCCTTCCTCACCCAGAAGATTTTCAACAGCTTCCACGACGAGACCTCCATGATGCGCTACATCAAGCGCCTTGAGGAGAAAGACCTCAGTCTCAACCGTGCCATGATTCCGCTGGGCTCCTGCACCATGAAGCTCAACGCTGCCGCCGAGATGATGCCCCTCAGCTGGAGCAAGTTCGCCGGCATGCACCCCTTCGTGCCCGCCGACCAGGCCCAGGGTTACCTTGAGATGATTAAGGACATCGAACACCAACTCTCCGTCATCACCGGCTTTGCAGGCTGCTCGTTGCAGCCCAACAGCGGTGCCTTCGGCGAGTACAGTGGTCTCACCGTCATCCGCAACTATCACATCGCCAATGGCCAGCCGCAGCGCAATGTCTGCCTCATCCCCGCTTCGGCCCACGGCACCAACCCCGCCAGCGCCGCCAAGGCCGGCATGACGGTGGTCGTGGTGAAGTGCAACGACAAAGGCGATGTCGACATCGACGACCTGCGCGCCAAAGCCGAGCAGTACAAGGATACGCTCAGCTGCCTGATGATTACCTATCCGTCGACCCACGGCGCCTTCGAGGAAGGCATCCTCGACATCATCAACATCATCCACAGCATGGGCGCCCTCGTCTACATGGACGGTGCCAACATGAACGCCCAGGTGGGCCTCACCAGCCCCGGTCACATGGGTGCCGACGTGTGCCACCTCAACCTGCACAAGACCTTCGCCATGCCTCACGGCGGCGGCGGCCCCGGCGTAGGTCCCATCTGCGTCAGCCAGAAGCTGCTCGACTTCCTGCCCACGCACCCCGTGGTCGAGGTGGGTGGCAAGAAGGGCAACACTATGGCGGCAGCCCCCTACGGCAGTGCCTATCTGCTGCCCATCACCTACGGCTACCTGCTGATGCTTGGCGCCGAGGGGCTCACCTCCGCCACCACCCATGCCATCCTCAATGCCAACTACCTGCGCGCGCGCCTGCAGAAGTACTATAAGATACTCTACACCAACCGCAACGGCATGTGCGGCCACGAGATGATTGTCGACTTCAACGAGTTCAGCCTCAAGGTCGGCGTCGGCGACATCGCCAAGCGCCTCATGGACTATGGCTTCCACGCCCCCACGGTGGCCTTCCCGGTGCACAACACCCTCATGGTGGAGCCCACCGAGAGCGAGCCGCTGAGCGAACTCGACCGCTTCTGCGACGCCATGATTGCCATCCGTCAGGAGATTGACGACATCATGACCGGCAAGAGCGACGAGAAGAACAACCCCATCGCCAACGCGCCCCACACCATGCAGGTGGTCTGCGCCGACGAGTGGACGCTGCCCTACAGCCGCCAGAAAGCCGCCTTCCCGCAGCCCCATGTGGAGAAGTATTGGCCTACCATCAGCAAGATTGACGACGCCTACGGCGACCGCAATCTGCAGGCCGTCTGGGCTGAGTAACCCCCAGGACACAAAATGTCAGGAAGAAGCCGCGGGCTCAAGCCCGCGGCTTCTCTTTTTTATGGCTCAGCCAGGCATACGCTGCCGGAGCAGTGGCCGTCGATGTTCTGCACCCAGCCATAGAGCCACACCTCGCTGTCGCCCCAAGGTCGCGGCGTCGTCACCGTTACGCGCTCCGCAGAGCGATAGACCGGCGTTGCCATCACCCCCTGCATGGCCTCGGGGCAGTAGGCGAAGAGGTGCACCGTGTCGTGGTACGCCGAGCACCCGTCGGCGGGGTCGGTGCTGAAGGTGGCCGTCAGCACATGAGCCTCCGGCGAGGTCACGACGCCGAAGTGTACCGGCGTCACCGGTCCTTCGGCCACCACCAGGCTGCCGTAGTCCACCACCAGGGCCCCGTCCTGCCATCCGAGGTGAGGCCTGTTCAGCCGGATGAAGTAGTTGCCCTCCGTCATGTGCTGTGCCAGCGAACTGTCGTGCAGCCCTTGCCGTAGCGCGAGCCGCATGTGTGATGCCAACTGCACTGAGGCGGTGAACCAGCCCCGTGCCGCCACCTGCCGCGTGGTGCAAGGGTCTTTCGTTGCAGAGGGTTTGGACCGCGTGCACCAGCGCCCGCGCCAATTGTAGCCGATGGCGGTGCCCACCGTCCCTTGATAGCCTCCGTTGATTCCGTTGTTTTGTTTTCCCATGGTTTTTAATTTTTATTGGTTAATAATAAATGATTATCCGCCGTACCGTGAAGTGCGACGGATATATATATAATAAAATAAGTGTTAAAACACGTTTAACACTTTTTTTAACTAAACTTTAACACTTATTTACCACTATCCAACCACCACCGTGGTAGTCGATGGGAAGTCCTTGGGTAGTCGATGGGAAGTCCTTGGTAGGTACATGACAGGGGGTGACAGCCTATCTTGTTGCGGTTGTGTCGGAGGGTGGGGTGGCTGTGGACTTGCGTTTGCGTGTGGGCCAGGTGCTCCAGAACTCGTAGTACCAGATGGGCACGGTGCCGCTGAGCATGGACTGCTTTTTTGGCCCGCCGGAGAGGTCTGCGCTGGCGGGGCCTGACTCTGACATGCGGCCGCCGAGGTTCCACAGGCGCTGGTCGCTGGTCGAGGTGATGAGCAGCGTGCCGGGGTGTCGGGGTACTTTGCGCCGACTGTTGATGTCGACGGGGATGAGCCTGATGAGCTGCACTGTGTCCACATAGATGCTGAGGTTGGCCGGTTCGAGCAGCTCGAAGTCGTTCTGGAAGAGTGTCATGCGCCCCACGCCGACATTGAGGGTATAGGTGCCTGCCGGCAGGCTGTCGATGAAGAAGAACCCCTCCCTGTCGCACACGCGGACGGCCTTGGCGACGCTGTCCTGCAGCAGTTGTACCAGACAGTAGGGCTCGGGCAGTCGGGTGTGCTGGTTGTACACAGTGCCGGTGATGGCGATGGTGTCCGTCTGGGCTTGGCTGGCGACGGTGACGGCCAGCAGCAGGACCATGAGCAGGCGGTGAGTCTTCATTGCTTTTTGTATTTCAATACTTTCATTTCCAGCAGGTGCAATGGCAGCGAGTCGATGGGGATGGTGTTGTAGTTGCCCCAGAACGCGGGGGTGAAGTCGCTCTGCCCGAAGGCGCTGTCGAGGGTGCGCGGGTGGCTGTCGACAGCTTCGCCTTCCGTGACGGTGGGCACGGAGGAGAAGTGGGTGAGCGTCCAATCCACGCTCTGCCGCCAGCACTGCTCCTCGTTGTCGTGGCCGCGTCCTTTGGAAATCAGGCGGGTGGTTGAGGTGGAGTAGTAGCGTGCGAGGGTGAGTTTGCCGTCGCGCTCGTCGTAGATCCATGTGGTGGAGTCGGCCTCAATGATGAGTTTCGTGAAGTAGGGCTTCACCCAGGCTTCCTCGGGGGCTTTCTTTTTGACGGGCTTGTCGATCCACGAGGTGATACGCACCAGCGCCAAGCCGCGTTTGCGCACCACATATTCGTAGTTCGTCTCGCGCGAGATGCTGCTGGAGCCTGTGGAGCGGACAAGGTAATAGCCTTCGCCGCCGTCGGTGAACTCCATGAGGGGCTTGAAACTTTGGCGGATGAGCCAGCTTTTCGATAGGCTGAAGCTGGCGTTGGGTGCCGCCGCAGGGTCGTAGAAGAGCTTGTCGTCGGCATATTCCATCATCTCGTCCACCCCCAACGCCTTTCCTACCTTCTCCTTGAGCAGCCGGCGGTCGTTCACCAGCAGGCGGTGGCGAAGGAGGGTTTTGTAGTTGGTCTCCATCTCGCGTATCAAGGGGTTGAACAGGTAGCTACTCTTCTCGGCATATTGGGAATAGGGAGCGCGCTCCACCTCCATGACGGCCTCGTCGAAGAGGTATATCTCGTCGTCCACGGCGCGCCAATCGCGGTAGAAGAAGGTGGAGTAGGCGGTGTCCTGATGGTAGTTGTAGTCGAGGCTGAGGATGACGTCCATCATCAGGTGCAGGGCACTGCGGTAGGTGGAGACATTCACCTCGCGGAGCTCCACCGCCTGTGCCTTGAGCTTGATGCGGTTGCGGCGCTGCAGGTCGCTCACGCTGAAACGGGCAGGCGTGTAGCCCACCGACCGCACCAGGATGCTGTCGCCCAGATGTTCGGCGGGTACCTTCAGTTCGTAGTCTCCCTGGTCGTTGCAGCAGACGCCAATCATGCTGTTGCCCAGCTGCAACGTGGCGTAGGGCACGCCGTTGTGGCCGTCCATCACGCGCCCTTTCAGCACCAGCACCTCCTGTGCCGACGCCGTGCCGGCGATGGTGAGCAGCAACAGCAATAGTCCTATGCCTCTGCGTATCATGACGGGTACAAGCTTAGCAGAGTTTGTAGCCGGCGGCGGTGAGGGCGGCACGCACTTTCTCTTGCTGGTCGCCTTGGATGATGATTTCGCCGTCTTTGGCCGAGCCACCTACGCCACACTTGCCCTTCAGCATCTTGCCCAGGGCTTGCAGGTCGTCGTCGGTGCCGACAAAGCCGGTGACGAGTGTCACGGTCTTGCCGCCGCGATGGTGACGGTCGAGGCTGACACGCAGCCGTTGCTTCTCGGGCGCCAGGGTTTCGGCTACGGGCTCCTCGTCGTATTGGTACTGATAGTCGGGGTTGGTGCTGTAGACCACCCCGACGGGTTGTTTCTTGCTCATATTCTTGGGAGGGTGATGGGGTCGCCGGTGGGTGTGCGCACGATGAGCAGCTGGTTGAGGTCGCGGGCGTAGATTTTGACGGACTTGGGGTGGTTGACGAAGTGGACGGTGGTGCCGATGTTTTCACCTTCACCGTCGATGTTGACCCATTTGTCAAGGTTGCCTTCGATGAGCACTTCGGGTGTGCGGAACATTTCGACGTGTTGAGAGAGGTCGAGGTGGTTGGTGAAGGCCAGGGGGGCGGTGATGGGCACGTGGTCGAGGGGCACTTTGTCGATGATGGAGATGTCGATGAGGCCGTCGTCGAGTTTGGCTTTGGGGGCTACGGCGAGGTTGTAGCCGAACTGTTGGCTGTTGGCCACGGCGATGAACCAGGCAGTGCGGTAGTAGTCGTGTCCGTTGATGACGAGGTGATATTCGGAGCATTTGTAGCGCTCGTATTCACGGAGGATGAGGTTGGTGTAGGCGGTGAGGCCGCGAGTCTTGGCAGCCTGCATGAGGCGGGCTATGTAGGCGTCGTAGCCGCAGCCGGCGGCATTGACGCAGACGTATTGGTCGTTGATGACGATAGAGTCGATGACCTGTTCGTATTGCTGGTTGAGCACGCGGATGGCGAGCCAGGGTTGCAGGGGTATTTTGAGCGAGCGTGCCAGCCCGTTGCCCGAGCCGCAGGGAATGATGCCGAGCCGAGTGTCGGAGCCTTTGAGCCCTTGGGTCACGTCGTTGACAGAGCCGTCGCCGCCGACGGCCACCACGCAGCCATAGCCGCGGTCGGCGGCGTCGCGGGCTATCTCGCGTCCGTGGTGGATGTATTCGGTGTAGCGCACCTCATAGTCGAAAAGGTCGTGGTTGAGGTTCTGTTTGAGCAAGGTTTCGATGCGCTTCTGGCGTCCCACGCCCGAAATGGGGTTGACGACAACCAATGTTTTTGTTTTCATCGATTTAATATTAGTTTATTGTTGATTATACGGTCGTTGTATTGTTGGATGAGTGCCTTGAGGTACTTGAGCGCCTTGGGGTCGCCCTCTTCGCGGTCGCCCTGTATGACGGCCATGTGGTGTTGCGTGGGGAATTGCAAGTCGTTGTAGACCAGGCAGTAGTAGCCGTTGCCGAAGTAGACTTGGTTGCCGACCTTGCAGAGTTGGTGGATGCTGTTGCCGAAGGTGACAAAGCGGTCGCCGAAGCGGAAACGGTCGACCAGGGAGGGGAAGATGTCGGTTTGCTGCACGATGAGCGGGTCGTGGCGGCCTTCGGGTTGCTGCGGGTCGAACACCATCATCGGTATGCGGTACCAGCCGTCGTAGTCGTTGTATTCGGGGCTAAGGCCGTGTCCGCTGTGGTCGGCGGTGATGATGAAGAGGGTGTTGCTGTACCAGGGCTGTTTCTGTGCCTCCTCAAAGAAGCGGCGGAGGGCATGGTCGGTGTATTCGACGCATTTCAGTATGGGGTGTTGACCCTCGGTGAAGCGGTGTTTGTGATGGTCGGGGATGGGATAGGGGTGATGCGAGCTGACGGTGAACACTTCGGCGAAGAAGGGCTGGTGGCCGTAGGTGTTGATGTGCCGCACGGTGTATTGCAGGAAGGGCTCGTCGAGGATGCCCCAGGCACCGTCGTAGTCTTCGGGTTTTCCCATTCCCTCGGCCTCGTATTCATTCTTGCCCAGATACTCGTCGAAGCCTATCTTGGCGCAGAGTTTATCGAAGTTCATCACGCCGTTGTAGGTGCCGTGATAGAAGGCGGTGCGATAGCCGTGCTGTTTGAAGATGGCAGGCAGGCCGGTGAAGTCGTTGTCGCCGTACTTGGAGTTGGTGAAGGGTTGGGCCATCAGGTTGGGGATAGAGGTGTTGATGGCCAGGATGCCCTCAATGCTTTTCTTGCCGTTGGCGCGTCCGTCGTAGAGGGTGCAGTATTGTGCCAGCGAGTCGAGGAAGGGGGTGCGGGTGTCGGCATCGGGCTGGCTGTTGTAGCAGCCCATGAACTCCTGTCCCAGGCTTTCCACCACGATGAGGACGATGTTGGGCGAGGGACTGTTTGCCTCTTCCCACGGCTCTTTGGGCAGGGAAGTGAACACGGTGGGACACAGCTGCTCGGCCTCTTCGGCGCTCATGTAGTGCACCTCCTCGAGTTCGGGGGTGAAGAGGGTGCGCAGGATGTTGTAGGCATCGTTGCTGACGAGGGCCGTGTATTTTGGCTGGCAGTAGTCGGCGGCACTGTCGGGTGTGATGAATTTGCCGAAGCCTCCGCGCACCAGGAAGCCGAGCAGAAGGGCTGCCGCAAGGGTGCCTATCAGGTGCAACTTGGGGGAACGCTTGTCGGTTGCCAGCCTTATGCGGCTGTTGAGGAACAGGAAGAGGACGAAGACGACGAGGGGCCCCACCCAGGCGTACCAATAGTCGGTGGCGAAATGTGGAGCCAGCGAGCCCATCTGGCCGCTGATGCCGAGGTAGGAGAATATCTCGTCACTCAGCAAGCGGTAGGTGTATTGGTAGTAGGCGGCGTTGGCTCCGCGGGGGATGAGAATGAGCAGGATGGCGAGCAGATAGAGTACTTCGGCGACAATGCGGTAGCCTTTCTTCTGGAGGAAGCCGAAGGGAAGCAGCATCATGAGGAAGTAGGGCAGGAGGAAGGTGGCGACGGTGGCCATGCCGAAGACGGTGTTGCCCAAGAGGATACCGTACCATTCGCTTCCCTCGGGGCGCAGTATGTGGCTGTTGCAGAGGTAGAACAGCGCCTGCATCAGCAATAGCGAGAAGAACGCAAGCAGCAGCTTGAGCACAAGGTAGGCATAGAGGTTATGTTCTCTCTTTTTTCTCATGGTCTCCAGGCAGAGGTGGTGAGTATCTTCTGGCTGTCGGGTTCGTCAAACAATTGTTCCATCGTGGCACCGCTCTTCTTCATGTATGCACGCACAATCTGCCAACCGATATAGCAGACGGTGCGCGGCGCCGACCCGTTGCCGAAGGCGTTGGTGTGGGGTGCGTCGCCCAGGAAGTTGCGGTAGAGGTTCTGGTCGGTACTGTAGAGCAGACGGTTCTGTATCAAGTAACTCCACACCTGCTCGGTGTTGTGGTGCATCCAATCGAGCTGCTCTTTGCTGTAGCGCAGCAGGAGGGTGTCGGCGATGCCCGGAAACACCTTCTCCATGAAGTAGAGTTTCTTTCCGTCGGCAATGGCGTGGTCGAGCAGCGTCTTTTCGCCATCGGGACTTTCGATATACAATCCGGCCAGCGTGTAGATGCAGTCGGGCACGATGTATTCACGCGAGAGGGTGCGCACAATGTAGTTGGGTATGCCGAAGTAATGGTAGCGTTCCATTGCGCCAATAGAGTATTGGTCGACACACACACACAGGTCGCTGCAGTTGCTGTACACCCTCCAATCATAGTTGAAGTCGCCTGTGACCGACGTGTAGAAACGCTCCACATGATACATCTTCGGGTAGAGCTTGTAGGCTCGGCTGAGGGCGCGCCCCAGCTGTTGCTCTACGTCTGTGAGGTCGTGGTAGAGGCTGTCACTGATGTGGTATACGTCGCGCATCACGGGGTCGGCTACATACTCTTGTGTCAGTTGCATGAACTCCGGCTCGTCGGGATAGAGTGTGAGGAGTTCGCTGTCGTACTCTTCCTGGTGGGCTTTCAGTTCGGCTTGCAGTTGGTCGGCAGGAGTGTTGAACAACAGTTGCTCGAAACGGTGAAAGTGCACCTCTTCGGCGTGCTGGCAGCTCGAGAGACCAAGCAGTACAGCAACAACGCAGAGACACACGGCGGTGTGTCTCTGCATCGTATTGAGGGTGTGAACCATGCTATTCGGCATCCTTCTTCTCCTCTTTCTCCTGTTCGGCTTTTTCGCTCTCGTTCAAGATGCGCAGTTTGGCCTGCAGCAGCGCTATCTGCTGACGGGCACCCTGCATCTTCTTCTCGAACTCTTGTTTCAGCAGGTCGGCCTGCTTGCTCGAGGCGAAGAAGCCCAGGTTGTTCTCCCAAAGGTTGAGGTCGGCGCGCAGTTTCTCAATCTTCTCCTGCAACTCCTGCTTCTCGCTGCCGATGAACTTCTTGGCGTCGCCGGCCACATTGCGCAGCCGCTCGCGGTAGGCGGTCTCTTCGGCTTCGCGGGCCGATATTTTGAGTTGCTCGAAGATGCGGTTGATTTCGCCACGGAACTCCTGCTGCAGGCGCTCCTTGTCGTGCATGGGCACAAATCCCACCTCGGCCCAGCGGCGTTGGAAGTCTTTGATGGCCTCGAGGTTCTCTTCGCGGTTGTCGCCCCATTCGTGACCCTTCAGTTCGGTCAGGATGGCTTCCTTCTTGGCCAGGTTCTCGCTCTCGCTGGTGCGGCGCTCCTTGAAGAACTCGCTCTTCTTGGTGAAGAATGTGTCGCATGCGCCACGGAAGCGCTGCCACACTTTCTCGCTCACCTTGCGGCTGGTGGCGCCGATGTTCTTCCACTCCTCCTGCAGTTGGAGCAACTCCTCGGTGGCCTTCTTCCAATCCTCGCGTTGGGCAACGGCTTCAGCCTTGAGGCAGAGCTCTATCTTCTTCTGGTAGTTGCTTTCCTGCTCGTCGCGGATGGCCGAGAAGTATTCCTTCTTCTCGGCATAGTGGCGGTCAATCATCCCTTTAAACTTGTTCCAGATTTCCTCGTTCTGTTCGCGTGGCACGGGACCGATGGTCTTCCACACCTTCAGCAGTTCGTCGAGGGCGGCGGTGAGGTCGTTCCACTGCTTGGTGGTTTCGGGATGCTCGGCGGTGAGGGTTTCGGCTTTCTCAATCAGGGCCTGTTTGGCCAGCAGGTTGTTGTCGAATTCTTCTTTGCGCTGCTCATAGTATTCTTTGCGACGCTCGTCAATCTGTGAGGCCGCATGTTGGAAGCGCTGCCAGATTTCCTCGTTCTGCTCGGCGGGCACAGGGCCTATCTCTTTCCATTGGGCACGCAACTCCTGCAGCTCTTTGAAGGCTTTGGTGATGGAGGGCTCTACGATAAGCTCCTCGGCTTTCTCGCAGAGGGCTATCTTCTGCTCCAGATTGTGCTTCTGGTCAAGCTCGCGCAGTTCACGGTTGATTTTCAGCTTGGCAAAGAACTGCTCAATCTGGAAGTGGTAGCTCTGCCACAGGTCGTTCATCTTCTCGCGCGGCACATCGCCGATGGCTTTCCAGCGGTCCTGGATGGCGTTGAAGCGGTCAAGGGCGGTGCGCACCTGCTCCTCTTCCGAGTCGATGAGTGTGCGCAACTCTTCGATGAGGGCCTGCTTGGCCTCGTAGTTCTTCTGCTTCTGCACTTCGAGGTCTGCCAGGTATTTCTGGCGGCGCTCGCGATATTGGTCGTAAAGGCGGTAGAACGCCTCAGCCACGCTGTCGTTCTGTGCCTCGTATTCTTCTTTGTTGCCACCCTCGGCCACGAAGGTGTCGAAGGCTTTCTTCTGCACCTCCTTGTTCAGTTCGTTGAAGCGTGCGCGCAAGGCGGTGGCACGTCCTTTGATGGCTTGGATTTCTTCGGTCATCAGTTCCTGCAGGACTGCCAGCAGGCCTTCGCGGTCCATGCTGTTCAGGTCCACTGCGGGTTCTTCTGCTTCCTGCTTCTCTTCGGTTTCGGCTGCGGGAGCGGCGGCCTCATGAGCCTCTTCGGGCGCTTCGGCTGCGGGTGCCTCTTCGGCTGCAGGGGCGGGTTCTTCTTTGGGTTGGTTGTCAGTGTGCGGCTCCTCGACGATAGTTTCCACTACGGTCTCCTGGGCGTTGTTTTGCAGCTCTTCGTTCTGTTCGGGCTGCATGGGGGTGGTTTCTTCCATGATGAGAAGTTTTTTGTTTGTTAAGAATTACTGCATAGTTCACGCGTATGCGCGCGTATCACTTTGCATTACAGGTTGTTTTACTCTCTCGTTCCAAATGGGAACGAATTGCAAATATACACATTTTTTCCAATGTGTTGTAAATAATTTGTTTTCTACTCCTTAATGACTCCGGCATTTCATTGTGGGTTTAATGGCAGTTCAACGGTATTTCAACGCTTTTTTCCGTTGAAATACCGTTGAAATACTGTCGAAATACCGTCGAAAGGTAGGTGTCAGGTCGGACTATTTCAGGTCGATGAAGGGCACGCTGTTGCCCAGCATGTACTGCGGCATCTTGCCGTCCCATTTCTGCACGGCCTCGTAGCTGACCAGCTTGGGGTTGCGCTCCAGGGCGTTGGCCTTGATGCGCATGGCTTCAGCTTCGGCTTCGGCGGCAATCTTGGTTTGCTTGGCTTTCTCCTCCACCTGAATGGTGACGTTCTTGGCCTTCAGGGCCTCCTGCTCGGCCACCTGCTTCTCCTTGATGGCGTTCTCGAATTGGTCGTCAAAGTCGATGTCGACCAGCTGGAACTGAATGTTCATGAAGTAGTTGCTGTCCAGCGTGTGGCGCAGGGTGTTCTCGATTTCACGGCGCACAGCGTCGCGGTTTTCCACTATCTCGGTGGCGGCGAAGTTGCCGAAGCTCTCCTTCATGGCCGAACGGATGAAGGGCACCACGATACGGTTGTGGTAATCCATGCCCACGTTGCGATAGAGCTTGTTGACATTGGCGCGCACCAGGTCATAGTTGATGGTGTACTCCACCTCCGAGGTCTGCACGTCTTTCGTATAGCTGTTCTCGTGGCCGTCGAATTTCTTCTGCTGGATGTTGATTTTCTTGACGCTCTGGATGAAGGGTATCTTCATGTGCAGGCCGTCCTCGATGGTGTTCTCCGAGATGCGTCCGAAGGTGCTCAGGATGCCGCGCTCGGTTGATTTAATGGTGTAGAACGACGACGACAGCAGTATCACGACTGCAATCGCGACCACAATTCTGGTGGCCATTTTCTTTGTGTCTCCGAAAAAGTTCATGTCTTTATTTTTTTTTAATTGTTTGTTATATTTTTGTCGTTGCAAATTCCGTGCCAATCAGTCGCAGAGGATGTAGAGGTCGTCGCGCGGGTTGAGCAGCAGCAGCGGCGTGCGCGAGGGGTGGGTGAGGAGCCGCCACTCGGGTAGCGGCTGTAGCAGGTCGAGCAGGTCGCGGTCGCGCGTGTCGGTGGTGCGGGCAATCAGCAGGTCGGGCTTCTGTTGGTTGAGGGTGCGCAGGTCTTCGCGGGTGCTGCCGTCGATGGCTGTCGAGGTGTAGCTGATGTTCAGCGGCGTGAACATCTTGTCCACAAAGCGCATGTTGTTCTGCCAGCGTTGCCGCAACCCTTCGTCGCGATAGTCGGGGTGGGCTATCGTAATCTTGCTGCCGAGGAAGCGTGCCAGGTAGGAGGCCCACACCAGCAACTCCTTGCCCTCACGGCGGTGGGTCATCGTGAGGCAGGTTGTCCGTAGGGGATTGTCGCAACCACCGATTGCCGGCAACTGACCACCGACCACCAGATAGGCCGTCTTGCAGTTTTTGAATTCGTGCAGCAGACACTTTGGATGGGTCAACGAGGTGCGCGGTGCCGATGGGTTGACAGCCACCACGGCAAGTATTCCGTTGAAGGCGGTCGGCAACCCTTCGATGGCGGTGCGCCAATCGCCCTGCAGGCTCACATAGGGTACCCCCAGCGCCTTCAGCCACTCGTCGTTCTTTTCGCTTTTCGCTTTCTGCTTTTCACTTTCCACATGCAGCGCCATCACCCCTTTGTGGTTCAGGTGCTCGGCGAAGTGGCGCACCCAGGGGAGCACCACAGCGGCGTCGGCGGCCGACTCAACACAGGCTATAACGAATTGGTCTTTCATCTGATGAGCGTGATGTCGCCTTTGAAATCGTTTTCCACCTGACTGTGGCAGCGCACGTGGCAGGTGTAGGTGTAGACACCCGGCAGGCAGGGGGCGTTGCGGAAGGTACCGTCCCAGCACTCCTGCGCGTCGCTGCTCTCATAGACGCATTGTCCCCAACGGTTGAAGATGGCAATATGGAACTCGGCCAGGATGTCGGCGTTGAAGCAGAGGCGGTCGTTCACGCCGTCGCCGTTGGGGGTGAAGGCGTTGGGAATGGTGAACTCGGGAGCGCCGCAGATAATCTCGGTACAATGGACACAGACGCTGTCGCTGCGGCTGCAGTTGTTGGCTGTGGTGGCGGTCACGGTGTAGCACACCAGCGTGTCCGATGGGGTGGCCACAGGGTGCTGCACATCGGGCCGGTTCAAGTCGCCGGCGGGCGACCACACATAGCTGACGCCGCTGGCGTTCTGGTTCACCCGTGCGTGCAGGCCCACACTCTGGCCGAGGTAGATGTGGTTGTCGTCGGCCCACGCCCTAAGGCTGTCAATGCTGTGGTCGCGGATGATGACGGTGGTGTCTGTCAGCGGGCAACCGTGGTCGAGAAGCTCTGTGATATAGGTCCCTGGACAGAGTCCTTCAATCAGGGTGTCGAGGGGGTGCAGGTCGCTGAAACTGTAGGTGATGTGCAGGCTTCCCGTGCAGCTGTCGGTACACAGGGCCGTGACAGCCTCCTTCTCGTAGCGTGGCGGGTCGGGGTTGTCGAGCGTGAACGTTATCTCCTTGCTGCAACCGTAGCCACTGACGGAGACTGTGTAATTGCCAGCGTGCAGTTTGCCAAACACCACCGAGTCCATCGAGGCGTAGTGCAGAGGACTGCTGGGTGTGATGCTCATCGTGATGGAATCTGCCGACAGGTCGTCGCCGTAAATCAGGACAATGCTGCCGTCGGCCGAGTCGTGACACGAGATGGCGGTGGTGCGCCAGCGTTTGATGAGGTTGTAGGCATCCACAATGAAAGTGTCCACCTCGCTGCAGCCGTCGGCCGAGATGCGCAGCAGGTAGGTGCCCGAATCGCTGACCCAGGGGTTGGCCACCGTGGGGTCGGATACTCCCGGGGTGAGCCATTCATAGGTGGCGCCCAACTGCGGCGTGGGGCCTATCTGCACACGGTCGTTGTTGCAGGCAATGCTGCTGGCGGTGTAGGGTGCGCCCGTGCCGATGACGCGCAGGGTGTGGCGCACGGTGTCGGTGATGGCGCATCCCATAGGTTGTATGGCCACCAGCGTAACGGTGTAGGAGCCGCCCGTAGCATAGGTGTGCGTGGGGCTGCGCTGGGTCGACGTGGTGCCGTCGCCAAAGTCCCACACGAAGTTGGAACCGCGTCCCGTATTGTGGAAATGCACCGTGTAGGGGGCGCAACCGGCCGCCGGCGGCACAAACTCGGCCACTGGGAAGCCGTCGGTGACGTTGAAGCGGAACAGGGCGTTGTTGCAGTTGTTTGAGCGGTTGCTGTCGCTCCAGGCGTTGGCGGTGACGGGGAAACCCTGATAGCGGCCGCAGGAGGCGCACACCGACTGATAGAGGGTGCCTTGCCGGTCGAACCGCGAGGTGCCGCCGTCCACATGGTCGGCGCCGCCGCCGCTGGCCGAGGGTTGGTGCATCTGGCCGAAGAAGGTGGCGTACTCCAGCTGGTTGGCGTTGGCATCAAGGCTGATGATGTAGAAATCCTGCCCGTCGGTGGTCGATTGGAAGGCGTCTGAGGTGGTCTCCATGCCGGTGGTGCCGGCGGTGTTCCACTGCACGCTGTTGTATCCCACAAAGTCGCGTCCCCAGCCGGCGGCATAGACGCGGTTGCAGATGTCGGCCGCAAAGGCGGTAGGCGACAGGTTGATGCGGCCGGGAGTGCCGAAAAGAGTGCTCCAGCGCCGCTGACGCAGGTCGGGACTCATGCGCGCCAGCAGCATACCGGCGCCGGTGACTCCGTAGCCGGCGTTGTATATCATCGACGTGCTGGCGCTGCGTGTTTGGCCGAAGAGGAACACCTCGTTGTGGTTGCCCACGCGGACGAAATAGAGCTGGTCGTACAGCGAGCCGCCCACAAACGACGAGGCCATCAGGCGCTCGCCGCCGTAGGAGATGATGCTCACGAAGCCGTCGGCCGAGCCTCCGTTGTAGGTGGTTTGATAGGTGTTGTCGGTCACAGGGAAGTTGCTGCTCGCCGTACCGCCGCACACCAGCAGGTTGTAGGCGCTGTCCACGTCGATGCTGTAGACGGCATCGTCGTTCGAGCCACCCAGGTAGGTGCTCCACAGCAGGTTGTGCAGGTTATAGTCGAGCTTGAGCACCACACCGTCCTGCCGGCCCCCCAGGGTGGGTTGCACACACCCCTCGGTGACGGGAAAGTCGGCGCTGAAAGTGGTGCTGCCGATATAGACATTGTTCAGGTTGTCGGTGATGATTTCGCCGCGGGCACCGTCGCCATAGTTGTAGTAGAGCGTGTCGTTGCCCTGCATCATGATGGTGTAGTTGCTGTTATAGCGGTTGCGGTAGTTCAGGCCGTCGTTGCCGCTGCCGCCCACATAGGTCGACGCCAGCAGCTGTGCGCCGTCGCTGCTCAGGCGGCTGACGAACATGTCGCTGCCGGCGGGGAAGTTGATGCTCGAAAAGTAGCCGATGCTGTCGCCGCCCCCGTGACTGCCCTGATAGGCGCCGGGGGTCACGGGGAAGTCTGCCGAACCGGTGGTGCCGAAAATCAGCAGCTCGTCAAACGAGTTGACAAACATGCTGTGCGGCATATCGGCCGACGCGCCGCCCAGATAGGTGGCGTAGAGCCGCTGCGTGCCCGACGAGTCGAACTTGAAGATGCCGATGTCCACCCCGCCGCCGAACGCCGGCTGGTATGCCCCCAACGACACAGGGTAGCCGATGTTGAACACCAACCCTGCGGTGTAGACGTTCTTGTATGAGTCGTAGGCCGCCGTAGTGCCCCAATTGTCGGCTGTCGAGCCCGTGTAGGTCGAGAAAATCAGCATCGGGTCAATCACCAGGTCGCTGTTGCGGTCATAGTCGCCCACCACGACGGTGGCGCGATACAGCCCCTCCTTCGTGCGGCGCACCGACCAACGGCTGCTGACCTCCACAGGCTTGCCGTCGACCAGCTGATACACATAGGGTCTCATCTCCACAATGTCCCTCACCGAGGTGCGTATGCGCAGCGTGCCGTTCGTACCCACCTCCACGCCGTCGGTGCCCTCATAGTCGATGGCCACCTGCGTCGGGTCGGCTCCCGCGTGCACAATAAAATTGTATTTCAAAGCCTTGCTGGCACCGTAAATCTCCAGGTCCACGCCCTCGTACAGCCCCTCGTAGCGCACCGCGTCGTAGGCGGCCACGCCGCTGCGCCAGCGCGCAGGACTGTTGCCCAGCAGATAGTTGCACACCGCCTCCTGCTTGTACAGGCCCGTCGGCGCGGCCTCTGTGGCGCCGGCGAACGTCATGCGGTAGGCGTGATAGCGCGTCGTGAGCTTCGGCGGGGCAGGGTGGGGCACATGCTCGCGCAGCGCCACCGTCAGGCCGCCGCGCTCCACAAACAGCGCCGCGTCGTGCAACTGCGCCTCCAGCAGGTACGGCCCCTCCCATTGCCCCTCGTTGGCAACGAAATTCACCACCGTGCCCACTCCCAGCGTGTCGCGCTCCGTGCGCGCCATCGTGCTGCAACACAACAGCATCAGCATCACTATCAGCCCTAACCGTCGCATAAAAGACTGCTTTTTCAAACTGCAAATATACGATTTTTTTCTAAATCCCCGAAAAAAAACATTTGCAAAACACAATATACGATGTATCCTTTGGCTTAGGCCTGTGACAGGAACCTGTCGCCTGTCTCTCCTAAAGAAAAAAGGAGGGCCGGAGCCCTCCTTGAGCAAAAAATTTATCTGCGTCGAGGTGCGGATGCAATCGTCGAAGCCATTTGAAAATTACTTTGCAGGTGCCCACTTGCAGCGCACGGGCGACACGATGGCACCTTCTTTCTTCAGTTCGGCGAAAGCCTTGTCCACCTCTTTGCGGTCGGCACCGAGAGCTTTGGTGACATCGCCAGCGCTGACGGGTTTTCCCGCCTCGCGCATGGCCTTAAGAACTTGTTCTTTCATAACCGACTTTAAACTTTAAACTTTAAACCTTAAACTTTAAACTTTACTACATCATTGCGGTGAGGAAATTCTCGTAGCCGAGCTTGTCGATGTAGTTGAGGTACTGCGCCTCCCAGGCCATGTGGTCTTTCTCGCCGTCAATCCACTTGTAGATGAGCTTCTGGGTGGGATAGTCGTCGGCGAAAGCTGCGGCCATCTCGCTCATAATCTTCACGGCATCGGGCTGATAGTCGCTCTCGATCTGCTGCTTGGGGTCGTCGTAGAAGGGGAACTCGATGGTCTTCATGGCCTCCTGAAGGTCGGCGGGCTTGCAGCCGAGCTCGACGAGACGGTTGAGCACCTCCTCGGCCTCGTCCCACTCCTCTTCGGCTTCCTCTTTCCATTTGTCGGCCAATTTGTTCCAGCCATTCAGACGGCAATAGGCCGAGAATGCGAAATGCTGTTTGCTGTTGCCAAACCATACAGCGCCAGCTTGGGCAAACTGCTTCAATGCTTCTTCTTTTGTCATAATTGTAATGTTTATTGTTGGTTATTAGTGATTTGTTGACGTATGGAGTATTTGTTTCCAACTGCAAAAATACTAATATTTTCGTATTTGGCAAATTCCAAAACGACACAATTTTTGTCTGAAACGATACAGCTGCCACCCTCGTGTCACTTTCTCCTTCCTTAGTATTAACAGGCATATAACTCCGTCTTATAGACTATCTATCGACTATACTTCGACCATACTTTAACCATTTATTATGGTTGAAATATGGTCGAAGTATGGTTGAAGTATGGTCGAAGTATGGTTGAAAAGGCGTAGTATGTGCGGAGTTACTACGTTGTAAATACTTTAATGTATCTATGGATATATTTTTTTTGTGTATCTTTGCACCGTGAAATAACGGAGCAAAAGGGCAAGAGCAAATAAACCTTAAACTTTAAACCTTATTCATGTACAGTTTGAAAGAAGCAATTGGATTGTTTTCGGGCGACGAGGCAAATGGCTGCAACGCAGCGATGTACTGCTTTGAAACCGATGCCGTGACGGCCATGCGCACGAACGAGACGCAGGGATTCTTCGCCTGCTATGTCTTCACGTTGATTGAAAGGGGCTGGCTGACAATCCGCTACAACGGTCGCGAACTGACGTTCCATCCCAACGACCTCTATACCTACTCGCCCGGCCTTCCCATCACGGTCATTGCCACATCCGACGACTTTCACGGATTAAGCCTGATGGCCGACGAACACGCCGCCATTGATGACCCCACGCTCCACGACCTCGTGCACATCGCCTACTTGCCCATCGTTCAGTTGAACGAGCCGAAACAAACGTTACCTGCCGACACCGCGCGGCATCTGGCCGCGAAGATGCGCGAAATCATCGGCTACCTGCAATCCGACCACATATACAAGGCCGAAGTGCTGCGCCTGCTTTATGCCGTCTTTCTGCTCGACCTGCAGAACGCACAGCAACACGCTGTTGTCTACCGTCAGGTCCCACAGCGCGTCGAGGAAATCTTCATCGGCTTCATCCGTTTGCTGCCCGACCATTTCGCCGAGCACCACGACATCCCGTTCTACGCCTCCGCGCTTCATATCAGCCCCGTCTACCTCTCGCGCGTCGTCCGCCAGGTCTCGGGGCGCACCGTTGTCGACTACATCAACCAGATGCTCCTCATGGAAGCCTCGTTCCTGCTGCGCACCTCAGAGCTGAGCATCAGCCAGATAGCCGACCGCCTCCATTTCGCCGACACCCCCTCCTTCAGCAAGTTCTTCTCCCGCCTGAAAGGTCAGTCGCCCAAGGCCTTCCGTGAGCAGAAATGATTCAAAAAACGGCTTGTGCGCACTAAATTTCCATTTCCAACGTTATGCGTTTTAAACGTATTAAAAACAGTAATATTATGGCTACAATTTATGATTTCAAGGCTGTTGCCAGTAACGGCAAAGAGATTGACTTCCGTCAGTTCGAGGGCAAGGTGCTCCTCATCGTCAACACCGCCAGCAAGTGCGGCTTCACGCCTCAGTTCGACGGATTGGAGGCACTCAATGAGAAATACCGCGACCGCGGGCTCGTCTGCATCGGCTTCCCTTGTAACCAATTCAAGGAGCAAGACCCCGGCAGCGACAGCGAGATACAGGAGTTCTGCCGCCTCAACTATGGCGTCACCTTCCAGATGATGAAGAAAATCGACGTCAACGGTGCCGACGAGCACCCCATCTTCGCTTGGCTCAAAGAGCAGGCTCCCACCGAGGAGTACAAAGGCCTCAAGGCCAAAGCCACCCACACGCTGCTCAAAGGCCTCAGCACCACCGCCAAGAAGGAGAGCGACATCCTGTGGAACTTCACCAAGTTTCTCATCGCCAAGGACGGCACCACGGTGAAACGCTTTGCCCCCACCACCGAGCCGAAGGATTTTGAGAAGGAAATAGAGGCAATGCTATAACCTCAGAACAAATCATTGTCATGAAACGCATCACATTAATCATCGCTGCATGCTGCTTGATGCTGGGCGCATGCGCACAGAATAACCAAAGAAAGGATAACACTATGGGCAAATCAATCGTTATTTTCTTCTCCCACGCGGGCGACAACTACGCGGTGGGT
>JAFZKV010000005.1 GCA_017551765.1 Bacteroidales bacterium | reverse complement strand
CGCCGGCGGTGGCATCGTGCAGCCAATAGCGGTAGCTGTGGTCTTCCCAATCATCAAATCCTATCGTGCGCTTTCCTGCAGCAGCATCCACCATGTCGCGCACACGGGTGGCGCAGTTGTCGAGCAAGAGGTCGTAGCGATAGTAGCGGTTTTCGGGCAGGTAGTTCCACTCCAGCATGACAAACAGGTTGTTGAGTTCCTGTGGCGTGAGGTTGAGCCGCTGCTCGTACATGTAGCGTCGCTCATAGCTATAAACAGCCAGGAAGTGGTCGAAAGAGCTGCGGGCGAGGCAGTAGTCAAGTTTCCCTTTGGCGAATGTCCAATAGAAGTGGGGCGTGTCGAAGTCGAAGGTACCGTAGTTGTAGACCAGGTCGATTCCGTTGGCGGTGTCGGTGATGCGCAGGGCGCTATGTCCGAAGGTGGTGTAGAAGTCGTTACCCGGGCCGCAGGTGATAACGCTGGCGGTGGCCGTAGGGCTCAGCGGCAGCTCCTGCGCCGGAAGGGCGAAAGGTAAAAAGTAAAAACTAAAAACTAAAAGCAATAATTGTTTGCAATGCAAGTTTCCATCTGTCGGCCTTTTGCAACTAAAGACTCTCATGTTTTTTACTTTTTAGTTTTTACTTTTTACTTTACTTTATTAGGCTCCTTCGCCCATAGCTTCGTTCTCAAAGGTCTGCAGGTGGTCGTTGTTTGTGCGCGTCTCCATGTGGATAGGCTCCTTGGGGGTGGCGCTGTGCACGGTGACCTGCGGGAAGGGTATCTCGATGCCTGCGTTGTTGAAGGCGATGTAGATGTCCTCGCGGATGCGCATCCAGACGGTCCAATAGTCCTCGACGGCAATCCAGAGCCATAGGGTGATGTCAACCGAGCTGTTGTTCAACTCGCTGACGGCCACAATGGGGGCTTTGGGCTCCCATTTGATGAGCGGCTCGGCCTTGATGACTTCCCACAGCACCTCTTTGGCCCGCTTGATGTCGGTGCCATAGGCTACGGAGGCCACCACATCCAGACGGATGACGGGCTCCTTAGTGTGGTTGATGAGGCTCTTGGTAGCCAACTCGCTGTTGGGGATGATGATGGTGCGGCCGTTGAAGGGACGCATGATGGTGTGGAAGATGCGTATCTCTTTGATGTAGCCTTTGTATTGCCCGCACTCGATGTAGTCGTCGACCTTAAAGGGCTTCATGAGCAGGATGATGACGCCGCCGGCGAAGTTCTGCAAGGTGCCCTGCAGGGCCATGCCGATGGCCAAGCCCATGGCGCCGAGCAGTGCGATGAAGGAGGTGGCCTTGATGCCGATAATATCCATGGCCATGAGCACCACCATAGCCTTGAGCAGCAGGTTGAACAGTGAGCCGAGGAAGGTCTTTAGGCTTGGCTCGGCACCGCGTTTGTCGAGGGCCTTCACAATCATCTTGCGCAGCATGTTGGCCAGCTTCAGGCCAATCCATAGCACAAGGATGGCTACCAACAGCTTGGGCACGAAGCCCACCGTGAGTTGCGTAAGTTGGTGCAGGCTGTCTTTGATGAAGGTGTTTTCTCCGGTCACCACGGCTTTTAGGTCGGAGATGTCCATGTTCTTGATGCTGTCGGAGAGGGCGCGCGAGATGCTGTCCTGTGCCATCACGGTCTGTCCAAACTCGTCTTGCGGCGGAGGTGGCGGCGTGCCACCGTTTTTCTGCGCCGCAGCCACAGCCATCAACGTGGGTGTGTTGTCGTCTAAGAGGAACATTGTTAAGTTGTTTTTAAAAAAGAGACTGCTCCGAAGAGCAGTCTCTTTTTGTTTGAATGGTTGTCAGTTTATTGTTTGACAATCTTCTGGGTGTGGACGCCTTCGGCGGTGACCACGCGGATGACATAGACGCCATTGGTGAGGCTGGCAATGCTGAGCACGCCACCATTGTTGGCGGTCATCACGGTGCGGCCGTTGATGTCCATGAGCTGCACCTCGCTGATGCCTTCACCCTCGATGTTCAGCTTGTCGCTGGCGGGGTTGGGGTAGACAGCCACGTTGATGTTGTTGACGTCGTTGATGCCAACAACAGAGCCGGTGGAGACCACTTTGATGTCGCCAAGAAGGATGACATAACCACCGGAGGTCTCATAGTGGCGGAACGCAATCTTAAAGTCGCCAGTAATGGAGGCCGGGATGCTGACAACGCGCTGTTGGAAGCCGTTCATGCTGGCGTTCAGGGTCTCCTCACGGAGCAGGGTGGCGTTGTTGCCCTGGACAACATAGACACCGTAGTGGTCGGAGGGAAGCTGGGTGGTGTAGGGGGCCACCTGCCAAGCAATGTCAAAGCTGCCTTCGGCGGGCATGGTCAACGTGGGAGTGTAAATCCAATTGTCGGGGTCCAAATCAATGAAACCATACAGGTTAGACATGGAGTAGAGATAGAAGTTCCCGCTATCGTCAGAGAGGGTGTCCCATCCGTCTTCGGGGTTATCCCAGCAGAGGTTGAACTCGGTGGCAAGGTCAAAAGTGTGGGGGATGTCAATAGCGTTGCACTCAATGACGTTGACAATGAGGGTATCGCTATTGCTACCATAGATATTGGTGGCCTCGACCACGATTTCGTGGTTGCCGCTGGTGGTGAAAGTGGTGGTCAGTTCGTTGCCCACGTTGTTGGCATCCGTGCCGTCCACGTACCATACCAGGGTGTCTGCCAGGTTGGCGGTGGCGGTGTAGGTGGCGGGCATGTTGGTGCCCATTTCAATAGGACCGTCAAGGGTAACAATGGGAGCACCCATTTCTTCAACGCTGAAGGCATCGATGTAGAGGTAGTAGGCGTAGTCGCCGTAGTAGTTGATGGCAATGTACTTGGTGCCGGCGGGCAGGGTGTAGGCAACCTCGGTCCATGTGGTGGCCACGGTGGGCAGGTCAGCCAGCACGGTGGTGAAGGCGGCGGTGTCGCGGGTGGTGGTGGAAACCTTCACACGGAAAGCATCGGTGTTCATGTCACCCATATACCAGAACTTGACCATAAAGTCGCTGGTGGTCGGCAGGTCGAACTCAGGGCTGATGAGGAATTGGTTGTAGTCGCCAGAGGTGGCGCTGGCATAGCTGCTGAGGACGAAGGATGAAGTGCCCTCGATAGCCTCCTCAGTGGTGATGCCGGTGTTATCGTCGTTGGCGGGGTCGGCGCTGACGAAGAGCCAGCAGGGGTTGGCAGCCTCGAAGTTCTCAGTGTAGGGGAAGTTGTCGATGGCACCACCGCAGTCAACCACATTTACATTGAGGGTGTCGTAGGCGGAACCAACATTATTAGTGGCCTCGGCCACCACTTCGTGCATACCGGCGGTGGTAAAGGTATAGGTCAGGGTGAGGCCGGTGGCGCTCTCCTGCACACCGTCGACATACCAAGTCAGGGTGTTGACGGTGCTGGTGGCGGTGAAGGTGGCGGGATCGTTCACCAGGGCGATGGCGGGGCCGCTAACGCTCACTTCGGGGGCACCGGCGGCACCGATACGCATGTCGTCAATGTCCAGATAGAACATGTCGGTCACGTTGTGGTGGCGGAAGGCGATGTAGATGGTCTGACCGGCATAGCTGGCCAGGTTGACGGTCTTCTTCACCCAGTCGCCGGTGGCGGTGCTGGTGAGCACGGCAGTGGTGGCGGTGAAGTTGGCCACGGTGTTACCGGTGGTGTTGATGTACACGCTGTAGAACTCGTCGGCATAGTTGGCGTCTTGGCCTTTTTCGTACCAGGTCAGCTCGAAGTCGCTGCCGGCGGGAATATCAAAGGTGGGCAGAATCATCCAGTTGTCGGGAGTCAGGGCACCGCTGTTGTTGTCGTAAGAAGCAGAGGCAATCATGCCATCACTACCGTTGTGGCCGTAGCCCTGTCCGTACAGATAGGTGGGATCCCAATTGTTTCCGTCGTTGTCACTGTCAATGAGGGTGAAGCCGGAAGGAGTGGTGCCGCTCTCAAAGTCCTCAGTCCAGGGGAAGCTGGTGACGTTCTTGGGAGCAGACGGAGTGGCCACAGGGGCGGCAGGTTTCTGCTGCTGGGCCTTGAACATGGCGGCAGGCGAAACTTTGGCCATGTCCTTTGCCGTCATGCGGCGGGCGTTGGTTTGTGCAAAGCTGGCGGATGCAAGCAGCATCACGGCAGCAAACAATGTTAATGCTTTTTTCATGATGTATCTGTTTTTTTATGATTGATTATTCGTTTAGCAGAGCTCGTGGATTACGAGGCCGGAGCGGAGCTTGGGCTCGAACCAGGTGGTCTTCGGGGGCATGATGTTGCCGGTGTCGGCAATGTCGATAATCTGCTTCATGCTGACGGGATAGAGGGCGAAGGCGACCTTCATCTCGCCGTTGTCGACGCGACGCTTCAGCTCGCCGAGGCCACGGATGCCGCCGACGAAGTCGATGCGCTTGTCGGTGCGGAGGTCCTTGATGCCAAGTACCTTGTCGAGCACGAGGTTGCTGAGGATGGTGACATCGAGCACTCCGATGGGGTCGTTGTCGTTGTAGGTGCCGGGCTTGGCGGTCATCTTGTACCAGTGGCCGTCGAGGTACATGCTGTGCTCATGCAGCTTGGCGGGCTTGTAGATCTCGGTGCCCATGTCCTGCAGGTCGTAGCTCTCGCCCACGGCGGCGATGAACTGCTCCTTGCTGAGGCCGTTGAGGTCCTTCACCACACGGTTGTAGTCGATGACGTTCAACTGGTTGTCGGGGAAGATGACGGTCATGAAGTAGTTGTACTCCTCCTTGCCGGTGTGCTTGGGGTTCTGCTCCTTCTTCTCCTGTCCCACGAGGGCGGCGGCGGCGCTGCGATGGTGGCCGTCGGCGATGTACATGGCGGGAACTTGCTTGTCGAAGATGTCGACGAGCTCGGCGATGGTGGCCTTGTCGTCGATGACCCAGAAGCGGTGGCCGAAGCCGTCCTCCTTGGCGATGAAGTCATAGATAGGCTTCTTGGCGGTGATGCCGGCCACGATCTCGTCGATGCGGGCAATGGCGGGATAGGCGAAGAAGACGGGCTCCACGTTGGCGTTGGTGATGCGGACGTGTTTCATGCGGTCCTCTTCCTTGTCCTTGCGGGTCAGCTCGTGTTTCTTGATGACCTTGTTCACGTAGTCCTCGCTGTAGGCGCAGGCCACGATGCCGTACTGCCACTTGGCGTCTTTGTCCTTGGGGTTCATGCTCTGGGCGTAGATGTAGAGTTTCTCCTCCTCATCCTTCACCAGCCAGCCGAGGTCCTTGAACAGGTTGTAGTTCTTCACCACCTGGAGGTACACTTCGGGCGAGTGCTCGTCGGTGCCTTTGGGGAGGTCGATTTCAGCCTTGGTGACGTGCAGCAGGCTGTAGGGGTTGCCCTCGCACTCGACGCGGGCCTCTTCGCTATTCAGAACGTCGTAGGGGCGCGAAGCCAGCTTCTCGACGATGTCCACCGGGGGACGGAATCCTTTGAAGGGTTTAATAATGCTCATAGGTTTGTCTTTTATTTATTGTTTATATTTTTATTATTAAATGATATACAATATATTGCACCGATTAATGCAACATATTCAGTTCTGCAAATATAGCAAAAGAAACTTAATTGGCAAAATAATTCTTGTTAAATAACGACAACGCCCTGCCTGGTTGAATCCACAGGCAAGGCGTTGGAAAGATGACTGTCAATTGCGATTAACCCTCGTAGAAGGGCATCTTGACGGTGACGGCCTTGAGGAGTTTCTCGCGGATCTTGATGTAGATCTCGGTGCCGACCTTGGCGTATTCGGCCTTGATGAGGGCGGTGCCGATGTTCTTGCCGGTGCTGGGGCTGGGCGAGCCGCTGCGCACCTCGCCAATCTTGTTGCCCTGGGCGTCGCAGACTTCGTAGCCGTTGCGGGCGATGCCGCGGTCGACCATCTCGAAGCCGGCCACTTTGCGCTTGAAGCCGGCGGCCTTCTGGGCGAGGAGAAGCTCCTTGTTGATGAAGCTGTTGTTCTCGGCTTTCAGCTTGACGATGAAGGCCAGCGGAGCCTCGAGGGGGCTGACGGTGTCGTCCATCTCGTGGCCGTAGAGGGCGAAGCCTTTCTCCAGACGGAGGGTGTCGCGGCAGCCGAGACCGGCAGGCATGATGCCGAACTCCTTGCCAGCCTCAAAGACGGCGTCCCAGACCTCGATGGCTTTCTCACGCGGGATGTAGATTTCGCATCCGCCGGCGCCGGTGTAGCCGGTGGTGGAGAGGATGATGTTGGGGATGCCGGCGAAGGTGAGGATCTTGAAGGTGTAGTACTCCATGTCCACGATGTTCTCGCTGGTGAGCTTCTGCATGGCCTTGAGGGCGTTGGGGCCCTGGACGGCGAGCTGAGCCCACTGCTCGCTCTCGTTGACGAAGTCTTTGCCGAGCTCCATGCCCATCTTGTCGGCAATCTGGCTCATCCAGTTCCAGTCTTTGTCGATGTTGGCGGCGTTGGGCACCATGAAATACTCGTCGTCATGGACGCGGTAGACGAGCATGTCGTCCACCACGCCACCCTGACCGTTGGGGAGGCAGGTGTACTGCACCTTGCCGTCGAAGAGGTCCTCGACGTTGTTGGTGGTGACATACTGCATGAAGTGCTTGGCGATGGGGCCTTTGGCGCGGAACTCGCCCATGTGGCTCACGTCGAACACGCCCACGTTGTTGCGGACATTGTTGTGCTCCTCGACGAGACCGGTGTACTGGATAGGCATGTTGTAGCCGGCAAATTCGGCCATCTTTGCACCAAGTTTAATGTGCAAATCGGTGTACGGTGTGGTTTTCATTATGGTATTGTTTTTGTTATTATTACTTTGTTTTATGAATGATATAACGACACATTCGGCGCTATATTGTGCAAGGGGGCAAAAAAAAGCCGTGGACGTTGAGGCCCACGGCTTTGCGCTGTGCTGAGGTCGGGGGATTATCCCCAAAAGCCACCGCTCTCGTGCCAATTGGTCGTTTCATAGTCTTCCATCTGGTCGCTGTCGCCGTTCTCCCGGAATGACAAGCTCTCGATGGCACCGCGAAAACACCGCCCCAAGTCCGACCGATATTCGCTTATTATCCGCTTGTTATCCACTTGTTGTCCGTTCATTGAGCGAACAACAAGCGAACAACAAACGGACAACAAACGGACAACAGTCGGAGTTAGAGCGGTTTTTGTGCGGACCTGATACAATATTTTTTCGGTCTTGGCGTTAAAGGGGGCAGATATGGACGACAAGCATCTTTACAGCAACTTCGAATATGAGTCGGCGCTGTCGACGGGCGTCGGCGCCACCCCCAAGGACACGGTGAACAACAGCTACTTGGAGCGCATGCGTGCACGGCGGCAGCAGGAGCCCTCGGTCGAGGAACTCGTGAGCGGCATCCGTCACGGCGACCGCACACTGCTGAGTCGCGCCATCACGCTGGTGGAGAGCTCGTTGTATGCCCACCAGAAGAAGGCTCAGGAGGTCATCGAACGCTGCCTGCCCTACAGCGGACAGAGTGTGCGCCTGGGCATCACGGGTGTCCCCGGGGCCGGCAAGAGCACCCTCATTGAGGCTCTCGGCAAGCACCTCACCGGTCATGGACATAAGGTGGCCGTGCTGGCCATCGACCCCAGCAGCGAACGCAGCAAAGGTTCCATTCTCGGCGACAAGACGCGCATGGAGGAACTCAGCGTAGACCCCAACGCCTTCATTCGCCCCAGCCCTTCGGCGGGCTCGCTGGGCGGCGTGGCACGCAAGACGCGCGAAATCATCACCCTCTGCGAGGCGGCGGGCTTCGACGTGGTCATCGTCGAGACCGTTGGCGTGGGTCAGAGCGAGGTGGCCGCCCACTCGATGGTCGACTTCTTCCTGCTGCTGCAGCTGGCCAACACCGGCGACGAGTTGCAGGGCATCAAGCGCGGCATCATGGAGATGGCCGACATGATAGCCATCAACAAGTGCGAACTCGACCCGCAGCGCTCCGAGCTGTCGGCCGCACAGTTCCGCAACGCGCTGCATCTCTTCCCGATGCCCGAGAGTGGTTGGACGGTCAAGGTGACCCTCTGTTCGGCCTACACCAAGCAGGGCGTCGCCGAGCTGTGGAACGAGGTGATGGAGTACGTGGCCTTCACCAAGCAGAACGGCTACTTCTACACCAAGCGCCAGCAGCAGAACCTGCGCATCATGGGCGAAGCGCTGGAGAGCGGCCTGCGCGAGCGTTTCTACAACGCCCCCGGCATGGAGGAGCGCATCGAAGCCCTCAAGCAGCAAATCCTTGAGAACAAGATAAGTCCCTACGCCGCCGCCGACCAACTGCTGGCATGAATGTCTACGTAAATTATCGTGAATTTATTTCGTTAATTGGCGTTAATTAATTCATGAAAAATTAACGGATTAATTTACGGAAATTAACGTCAATAGAAAATGATCTACATTCACGTACCTTTCTGCCACCGCAAATGCACCTACTGCGCCTTTTACTCGAAGCCGGTGGCCGGTGGTCGGTGGCCTGTGGCCGGTTATCTTGAGGCCTTGTTGAAGGAGATGGAGGAGCGGAAAGGGGAGCAGGACCACCCCATAAAGACCGTCTATTTCGGTGGAGGTACTCCGTCAATATTGTCCATCAGTGAGTTGGAACGCATCGTGGATGGATTGCGGCGTTGTTTCGACCTTTCGCAAGTCGAGGAGATGACCCTTGAAGCCAACCCCGAAGACCTGAACCTCGATTACCTGAGAAGCCTGCGGACGTTGGGTTTCAACCGCTTGAGCATCGGCGTGCAGAGCCTTGACGACAAGGTGCTGCGCTTCCTGAACCGCCGCCACACAGCACAGCAGGCCCTTGAAGCGGTAGAGCACGCCCACCGTGCCGGTTTCGATAATATTTCAGTGGACCTTATCTACGGTATTTTAGATAATATAGACAATATAGAAGATTTAGATATTTTAGAGATGGTTACCCATGTTTCGGCTTATGCCCTCACGTTGGAGCCTGGCACGGCGCTGGCTGTGCAGGTGCAGCAGGGGAGGGTGGTGCTGCCCGACGAAGAGGAGGTGGTGCGGCAGTACCACGCGCTGCATATGCAGTTTACCGAGGCGGGTTTTGTACAGTACGAGGTGAGCAACTATGCGCGCCCGGGCTTTGAGTCGAAGCACAATAGCCGCTATTGGGACCGCACGCCCTACCTCGGCCTCGGTTCCGGGGCCCACAGCTTCGACGGGAAGAAGCGCCAATGGAACAACCCCGACGGCACCGTCGGCGAGGAGACGCTCAGTGAGGCCGATGCCTACAACGAGCTGCTGATGACCTCGTTGCGCACCGTGCGCGGCTTGCCGTTGGCTGCGGTGCCCGAAGGGCAAAAAGAAAGGCTGCTCCGGTTGGTGCAGCCCTATATTGCTTGCGGGTGGCTTACAATGAATGATACTTTGGCCCCCACCACCGAGGGGCTTCTCCATGCCGACGGCATGGCTGCCGCGCTATTCGTCGGTAGCTGATTCCTGGTCGTCGGGGGCGTATTCCACCTGTTGGGGCGGCTCGGGGTAGATGTTGTCGCGGACGATATATCCTTTATATACCTCTTTGATTTGCTGCAGGAAAGCGTAGGCCTCGAGGCGTGTGCGGAAGTCGCCTACCTTGACCTTGAAGTTGGGTTCGTCGAAGACGATGTAGGCCTGCACCGTGGGGTAGTCGAGCATGAAGCGGTCGCGCAGGTCGAAGGCGCTGGTCTTGCTGTTGGTGCCGCTGAAGGAGGCAATCTGCACACGGAAGCCCGGGATGGTCTTCACCTTGCTGTTCAGCTCGATGTGCTTCTCGACCATCTGGGTGACGGCCACGTCGCCCTTGACGGTGACGCGCCCCTGTTGTGCACAGGCGGGGATGGTGAGGGCAAGGAATAAAACTATTGCAATGGCGTTACGCATGGCCTCAGCTGTCGATGTCGGTCACCACGCTGATGGGGCGCACGGTGAGCACGGGGATGTTCGATTGGTTGATCATCTGCTGTGCGTAGGAGCCGAGGATAAGGCTGCTGAACGAAGACTCCTGTTCGGTCATGATGGCGATAAGGTCGGCGTTAATCCGGTTGGCATAGTCGAGCGTGGTGAGGGTGACGTTCTTCTCCACGTCGAGCATCTGGGTGACGAACTTGACCTTGTTCTTCTCGAGGTAGCGCTCCGACATCTTGACGTAGTTGTCCACGATGCGGCGTATGTCGGGTGTGGTGCTGGTGTAGAGGCCCAGCAGGTGGATGGTGGAACCGAAGGTCTTGGCAAAGGTGGCGGCGTGGGCCACTTTCTGGCGTGTGTCGTCGCTGCTGTCGAGGGGCACCACGATGGTGTCGAGGTCCTTGTTGAAGTTGAAGTCTTCGCGCACGATGAGCACGGGCACGGGCGACTGCTCGATGGTCTTGTAGCTGTTGCGTCCCAGGATGCCTTTCTTCATGCCGCTCATGCCGTGGGTGCCCACGATGAGCAGGGCGGCGTTGTCCTCCTTGGCCTGGGCGGTGAGCTCGTCGGCGGGGTTGCCTTCGCGCAGCACATACTCCAATTTGATGCCTTTCAGCAGGTGGGCCACACCGGCGTTGCGGCGCTCGATTTCGGAGCGGATGGGCGCTTCGTCCTCGGTTTTTTCTTTTACATATACCAAACGGATGTCGCTCTGCCAGCGGTTTGCAATATCAATGGCAAGGTCGACGGCATAGGCGGAACCTGTTGAGAAATCAAATCCAACAACTACTTTGTTCATCGTTTTATGTGTTAAAATTCGGGTACAAAATTACGAAACTTTTTTTAATTGGCAAAAAAAAGTTGTTTTTCTGCAAAAAAAGTGCCGGAAAAACGCTCTGCTGACACCGATATTTTAACTGCTGTCTGATGGCTGTTTAACTGCTGTTTAACTATAATTTGTAGTAAAACAGTAGTCAAACAGCACGTAAAAACTTGAAAAACAATAGGTGTTGGTGCGTCGATAACAGGGTGTTTAAAAAAAAATTTGTCCGTATTATATAAATTATGTACTTTTGCATTTGCTTTTAATTGTAGAAAAAACAGGTAAGAAATCCTAAAACAACAACAAATATATGACTCATGACATTCTGATTGCGGTGATGGTTTTGGGTGCTTTGGGCATCCTTTTTGCCGTAGTGCTCTACTTTGTGGCCCAGAAGTTCAAGGTGGTTGAGGACCCCTTGATTGACGAGGTGGCCGAGGTGTTGCCGGGCGCCAACTGTGGTGGTTGCGGCAAGGCCGGTTGCCGTGCCTTCGCCGAGGCCTGCGTGTCGCAGGGCAACATGGAAGGCCTGCGTTGCGCCCCGGGTGGCGACGCTGTGGCCGCCAAGATTTCCGCACTGCTGGGCTGTGCCGTCGAGCAGGGCGAGCCTCAGGTGGCTGTGGTGCGTTGCAACCCCGCCAACTGCGGCGACAAGCGCCGCTCGAACTACGACGGCCTCAAGAGCTGTGCTTTCCAGAACACCGTCTACACCGGCGAGAGTGGTTGCCCCTTCGGCTGCCTGGGCTGCGGTGACTGTGTGGCCGCCTGCCAATTCGACGCCATCCACATGGACCCCGCCACCGGTACGCCGGTGGTCGACGCCGACAAGTGCACCGCTTGCGGTGCCTGCGCCAAGGCCTGCCCGCGCCGCGTCATCGAACTGCGCAACAAGGGTAAGAAGGAACGCCGCGTGTATGTCAGCTGCGTGAATAAGGAGAAAGGCGCCGTGGCCATGAAGAGCTGCGCCAACGCCTGCATCGGCTGCGGCAAGTGCGCCAAGGTGTGCCCCATGGAGGCTATCACCGTGGTCGACAACCTGTCGTATATCGACTACAAGAAGTGCATCGCCTGCCGCAAGTGTGTCACCGAGTGCCCCACCAAGGCCATCCACGATGTGGGCTTCCCCGCACCGGCTGTCAAGCCCGCCCCCAAGCCCGAGGCTCCCGCCGCCGAAAAGGTCGAAATCCCCGTGGCCGAGAAGGTGGAGGCCAAGCTGTGAGCTGTAAGTTTTAGTGGTTTGCACTTAAAACTTAAAACTAAAAACTTAAAACTAAAATTGATGAAGACATTCCGCATGGGTGGTGTCCACCCCGAAGAGAACAAGATATCCAACGATGCCGCCATCGAGGTGATGCCCGTAGGCAAGCAGATGGTGGTGCTGATGAACCAACACCTGGGCGCACCGGCGACGCCGATAGTGCAAAAGGGCGACAAGGTGAAGGTGGGCCAGCTGATCGGCGAGGCCCAGACCTTCATGTGCGCCAATGTGCACTCGCCTGTCAGCGGCACCGTACTGAAAATTGACACCTGCAAGGACGCTTTCGGCCTGGCCAAGCCGGCCGTTTATATCAACGTGGAGGGCGATGAATGGATGGAGACCATCGACCGCACGCCCGACATCAAGCGCGAATGTGCGCTGGAACCCAAGGAGATTGTGGCCAAACTGAAGGAGATGGGCATTGTCGGCCTCGGCGGCGCCACCTTCCCCACACACATCAAATACAGCGTGCCCGAGGGCAAGAAGGCCGAATACCTCATTGTCAACGCCGCCGAGTGCGAACCTTACCTCACCAGCGACTACCGTGTGATGATGGAGCATGCCGAGGAGGTGTGCGTCGGCGTGAGCATCCTGCGCAAGGCTCTGGGTGTGCCCAACGCCTATATCGGCATCGAAAGCAACAAGCCGCAAGCCATCGCCAAGATGCAGGAGACCGCCAAGCAGTTTGAGGGCATCATCATCGAGCCGTTGAAGGTCAAGTATCCGCAGGGCGCCGAGAAGCAGCTCATCAACGCCATCACAGGCCGCAAGGTGGGCAGCGGCAAACTGCCTATCGACTCGGGCTGCGTGGTGAGCAACGTGGGCAGCTGCTTTGCCGTCTATGAAGCCATCCAGAAGAACAAACCGCTGATTGAGAATATCCTCACCGTGACCGGCAAGGAACTGCCGAGCCAGCATAACTATGTGGTCCGCATCGGCACCACCTACAACGAGATTATTGCCCACAGCATCGGTCAGCTGCCCGAGACCACCGGCAAGGTGATTAGCGGTGGCACCATGATGGGCAAGGCGGTGGTGAACCTCGAAGCTCCGACGGTGAAGGGCAACTCGAGCATCCTTGTGATGGGCGAGAAAGAGGCGCGCCGCAATCCGGAGAGCAACTGTATCCGCTGCGGCAAGTGCATGCACGCCTGCCCGATGGGTCTGGAGCCCTACCTCTTCTCGGCGCTGGTGAAGAACAACCGCATTGAGGAGGCCAAGGAACACAACATCCTCGACTGTATCGAGTGTGGCTGCTGCTTCTTCAGTTGTCCGGCCAACAAGCCGCTGACCGACGAGATACGCCTCGGCAAGAACAAAGTGCGCGCCATGATGGCTGCCAAGAAATAAAGCCAATGCCTGATTGCTTGATTGCATGAATGTTTGAATGGCTACGCAATCAATCAATCGGGTAACAGTACTCAAACAATCAAACATTCAAGCAATCAAACAATATATATATGAACTTATTGAATATATCGGGCTCGCCCCATGTGCACAGCGACGAGTCGACAAAGAAAATCATGTGGCGTGTCAACCTGGCGCTGGTGCCGGCGTTGATTGTCGCCATCACCTTCTTCGGTGTCAATGCCCTGCTGGTGAGCCTCATTTCCGTGGCCAGCTGCGTGCTGTTTCAATGGCTGATAGAGAAGTTTATCTTGAAGCAGCCCACCACCGTGTGGGACGGCTCGGCCATCGTCACTGGCCTCTTGTTGGCCTTCAACGTGCCGGCCACGGTCGACATGATGTGGATTGTGGTCATCGGTGCCCTGGTGGCCATCGGCATTGCCAAGATGGCTTTCGGTGGATTGGGCAAGAACCCGTTCAACCCCGCCATTGTGGGCCGTATCTTCCTGCTCATTTCCTTCCCCGTGCAGATGACCACCTGGCCTAAGCCCGGCTTCACCATGAGCTTCGACGCCGCCACCGGCGCCACGCCCCTGGGAGCCTTCAAGGAGGGTGCGCTGCCTGCCGACGTGACGCTGATGGATGCCTTCCTGGGTCACATCGGTGGCTCGATGGGCGAGATTTCGGCCATCGCCATACTGCTGGGCGCCATCTACCTGCTTTGCCGCAAGATTATCACATGGCACATTCCCGTGGCTTTCATCGGCACGGCGTTTGTGTTCAGCGGCATCTTGTGGCTCGTCAACCCCGAGACCTATATGGACCCCGTGATGACCATCTTCACCGGCGGCATCATGCTCGGTGCCTGCTTCATGGCCACCGATATGGTGACGTCGCCGATGGCCAAGAGCGGCCAACTCATCTTCGGCTTCGGCTGCGGCCTGCTGACCATCGTCATCCGCAATTGGGGTGCCTATCCCGAGGGTGTCAGCTTCGCCATCCTCATCATGAACGGTGTCACCCCGCTTCTCAACCGCTGGTGCAAACCCAAACGTTTTGCGGTTTAAGGTTTAACGTTTAAAGATTAAAGTTATGGCAAAGAAAGCACAATCTACATTACCCAATATGCTTATGGCGCTGACGGCCATCGCCCTGGTGGCGGCCGCTGCGCTGGCTGCCCTCAATGGAGTGACCAAGGAACCTATTGCCCAGGCCCAGCAGGCCAAGGTGACCCGCGCCATCAGCGCCGTGTTGCCCGCCTTCGACCGTCTGGAGGACCGTGATGTGGACGGAACATTGTGCCACATCGGCTATGATGCCGAGGGCAACTTCGTGGGTGCCGCTATCGAGTCGGGCAATGACAAAGGCTTCGGCGGTCACCTTCAGCTCATGGTGGGCTTCGATAAGGAAGGCACCGTCTGCGGCTACCAGATACTTGAAACCCACGAGACTCCGGGCCTCGGTGCCAAAGCCGACCAATGGTTCCAGAAAGACGGCAAGGGCTGTGTGGTAGGTCTCAAGCCTTTCGGGAGTGCTCTGACGGTCAAAAAGGACGGCGGCACGGTGGATGCCATCAGTGGTTCCACTATCACCTCGAGGGCTTTCCTCGGCATTGTTAACGACGCAGCCGAGGTATTTTCCAATATTACCATATAATTCCATCGCATTATGAAAACATCAGATATAATCAAAAACGGTCTTATCAAGGAGAACCCCACTTGGGTGCTTATCCTCGGCATGTGCCCCACGCTGGCCACCACCACCAGCGCCATCAACGGCCTCAGTATGGGTCTGGCCACCACCTTTGTGCTGATGATGTCCAACATCGTTATCTCGCTCCTCAAGAGCGTCATTCCCGACAAGGTACGCATCCCCGCCTTCATCGTCATCATCGCCACCTTTGTGACGATGGTCGAGATGGTGATGAAAGCCTACCTGCCCGCCCTGTACGAGAGTTTGGGTCTCTTCATCGCCCTCATTGTGGTCAACTGCATTGTCCTGGGCCGCGCCGAGGCCTTCGCCTCGAAGAACAACGTGGGTCAGTCGTTCCTCGACGGCCTCTTTATGGGTCTGGGCTTCACTTGGGCGCTCACCTTGCTGGGCATGGTGCGCGAACTGCTGGGCACGGGTTGCTTCTTCGGTCATTCGCTCATCGGTGGTGCCGACGGTATGCTGATGATGATTTTGCCTCCGGGAGGCTTCCTTGCATTAGGTCTTTTGATGGCCTTAATTAACCATTTAAGGCGGTCAAAAGTTAAATAATGTTAAATCTTTAGCCAAAAATGAGCAGATTTTGGCACCTTGTGCGTCTATAAGGCAGATAAAACGGAAAAACAGACAAAATTATGAAACGATTTGCCCTTTTTGGAATGATGTTGCTGGCGGTTGCCGGCATGCAGGCACAGAATTGCGAGGCTTTGTTGCTGCCCTATTTCGGCAGTACGGCACGCATGGCGGAGTACCCCGCCGACAAGGTGGATTGGTACTGCTGCTTCGTGCGTGCCGCCTTCTATGAGTCGGACACCGTGCCCGCCTCGGCCGACCTGTACAGCATCAGCGAGGTGCAATCCCTGGCTACAGGCGAGCGCCTTTCAAGCGATTTGGTGGTAGACTTGGCCACGCTGAGTTACTACGCCTACAATTTCCACGATTTTCAGTTGCGCTACCCCACAGGCGACAAGACGCTCTGCTTCGCCACCCCCGCGTCGGCGCACCCCTATTTGGTGCTGCGCTCAATCGACGACATGACGGGGCGTGCCAACCGTGAATGGGAAAGCAAACACCTGGGCAGATAAATAGGGTATTGTTCATCTTGTAATGCTTATCGCTATGAAAAAGATAGTTTCCGCAGTGGCCCTGGCAGTCTTCATGCTCCTTTCAGCCACGTCAGTTTTCGCACAAGGTTCATACATCATCAGGATGGATGCCTCTACCCACGGCAATATGTTCCAGATGGACACCACGTCGCTCACCATCCGTGACGACGATTCGCAGGGTGCCGGCGCTCCTGAAGCAGGCAGCCCCCAGCGCGGCAAGGACTACTACATCACCGTAGTTAGCGGTTGTCCCGCTCCGTCGCGCATGTCCGTCTATGTGGAAGAGCTTTCACTCAGCTGCCTGGATACATTATATATTTATAATGGCCCCGACACCAACGGCACGCTGATTTCCAAGTTCAACAGTTTCACCGGCAATGTGACGGTAGGCGACATCATCTTTGAGTCGCCCAACAACAACACCGGCATGATTACCATCCGTTTCCGCACCGACCCGATGACCGACACCAACCGTACCGGCCTGGCTTGTCAGCAGTACAACGGCGGTGTGGGCAAGGGTTTTATCGTCAATGTTGCATGCGGCATTCCCTGCGAGTATGTCGAGCCGGTCATCGACTCGCTCTTCTACCGCACGCGTCACGGCGTAATCTATGACTCAGGCTACACCCGTCTGGTGACCATCTTGGATACCATCTATAACACCGAGGGCGACACCTCGTCGGGTATCAACTATGTGGACACCACCCGCTTCATCGGTGCCCACCTCTGTATCGGTGACGGTGTTATCTTCCACGGCCACGGCAAGTATTCCTACCGCTATGGTTACTACACGCCCACCGACGCCACCACCTTCTTCCGTTGGGACATGGCCAATGAGGGCGACACCATTGTGGGCTACGGCCTGACGGCGGTGGAATACAACGAATACCAGCGCACAGGCTGCTACGACGTGCGACTCGACATCGTCGATGCCTATGGCTGCACCTCCGACTACTTTGCCTCCATCAAGGTGCGTACCGCCCTCAACCCCATCAAGACCATCTTCACCCTGTCGGACATCTGCAACCGCGACTCGCTGATGGTGAACATGGGCTACGACGGCGACAACGCCACGCTGACCTTGCGGCGTATCAAGCAGGACTCCTCGGTTTCCAAGACCTATGTGTCGACCACCTTCATCCCCGACGGTTGCGACTGCGTCAATCCCTCTTACTTCGAGGCTCCTGTGGAGTTTAACGAGTTCTCCAACACTGCCAGGGTCTCCTCCTACAAGGACATCTGCTCCATCTGCATCAACATGGAGCACTCCTTCATGGGCGACATCTATGTCACCATTGTTTGCCCGACCAACAAGGAGGCTGTGCTTAAATGGGGTAACCCGGCAAGCTGTTCTCCCTATGGTATTCCTGCCCACTCGCCGGATACTATCCATGTTACCAATGGGCAAGGAGGACAAATGGTAGTGCCAATCAATGACGGTAAGGGTTATGGTGGTGGTACGTTCCTCGGTATCCCTCTGGATACGCAAGGAGGTGGCCCCTGGGATTCGAGCCCAAGATGCGACTCTGTAGGTAACCCTTATGGCTATGGCTTCGATTACTGCTTTAGCCGCGACACCCACTATACGTTGGTCACAGGCGATAATGCCGCCGCCGTGTGGTCGTGGACGGATCCCTGTCCGACAGGCAACTTCTATATTGTCTCCAATGGTAATACGGTGAATTGGCCGGTGACCTACACGCCCATTCCTCCCGGATTTAATCAAACAGGTAATACGCCTCAAGGCACCAGCCTCACCACCCGTAAGCCCAGCAACCACGAGGACAAGGAAGACTACTACCTGCCGTGGGCCACTTTCAAGGAGCTGGTGGGCTGCCCCCTCAACGGCAACTGGCGTATCCGCGTCTACGACACCTGGGGCGCCGATAACGGATGGATTTTCAATTGGTCGCTCGACATCTGCAATGTGAGTGGCGATAACGACTGTAAGTACCAGGTGGGCATCGACTCGCTCGTCTGGCACCCCGACACGGCAGCGCAATATCACGACTACGACATGGGCTACTACCGTGGTGCCCAAATCCACGCACAGTCGCCCACCATCAGCCATATCTCAACCCCCGACACCGCCGGTACCTTCCCCATCATCGTGAAGGTCTACGATGAGTTCGGCTGTGTGTGGGACACCGCCACCCGCATCACCTCCTATTGGACCCCGCAGCCCTCTCTGGGTGTGGATACAGCCCTCTGCGGAGTCAATACCATTGTGCTCGATGCTCGCGACAGACACGCCGAAACCGAGAACTACTCCTACATGTGGAGCCCTGGCGGCGAGATTACGCCCACCATCACCACTCCGCAGGAGCCGACGAGCGACATTAACTATGTGGTCAGGGTCACCAACCAAACCTCTACCCGTGTCTGTGTGTCGCGCGACACCATCAACATCGGCCTGCGTCGCCAGCCGCTGCCCAGCTTCATGCCCACGCCCTTCGTCTTCGAGGGTTGCGAACCCTTCACGCTGAGCTTCGACAACTACAGCGTCGAGACGGCCCAGCACTTCTGGGACTTCGGCGACGGCATTACCTCCACGCTGGCCAGCCCCAGCCACACCTATGCTGCCGGTATCTATGACTTGAAATACTACGCCACCTCGGCCGACGGCTGCATCGACTCCATCATCAGCCCGCAGGCCATTGCAGTCTACTCGGCTCCGCAGGCAGCCTTCGCCTGGGAACCCCTCTACCCGTCGGTGCTCAACCCCGTTATCCAATTTGAAAACCGCACCACCCCCAAGACCGACTACACCAAATACTTCTGGGAGGTGCAGTACAATCAGGACAACCCGCTTTCGGTAGAGACCCTTGTCGAAGAGGAACCGTCGTTCAACTTCTCGCAGTACACCGGCGACAACCCCTCGGGCATCTACTCTGTGCGTCTCATTGCGCGCACCGACAACCTGGCCCCCTCGGGCAACGTGGTCTACTGCCGCGACACGGCCGAGAACACCATCTTGTTGGTCAACGACTTCCTGCAGTTCCCCAATGTGGTGTCGCCCAACGGCGACGGCATCAACGACCGCTTCGTCATCCAGAACCTGGTGGAGGGCAAGGGCTATCCCATCAACTCGCTTGACATTTACAACAAGTGGGGTGTGCGTGTGTTCCACAAGGACAACATAGCGAGCGACGAGGACTTCTGGGACCCGAAGGATATGCCCACCGGCACCTACTTCTACCGCTTCTCGGCGCGCGGCTACAATGGCAACATTGAGCACAACGGCGCCATTGAGGTGGTGAGGTAGTCCTGCCTGACTCCTACATTTCTTCAACCGTTTTTTGATCGTTCTTTGGTCGTTCTTTGGTTTTTTCCAAAGAACGACCAAAGAACGGTCTTTATATGACCAAAGAACGGTCGGACTTACAGCGGTTTGTATAGGGTTGTAAAATCTTTTTGCCATGTGAGAAAAAAGTTGTATTTTTGCAAATTGTTTGCATGATAGACCAGGAGACCATACAACGCATAATGGATGCGGCGCGCATCGAGGAGGTAATAGGCGATTTTGTGAGCCTCAAGAAGCGCGGCGCCAACCATATTGGCTGCTGCCCGTTCCACAACGAGAAGACGCCGTCGTTCTACGTGTCGCCGTCGAAGGGCATCTACAAGTGCTTCGGCTGCGGCGAGGCGGGCGATGTGGTCAACTTCCTCAAGAAGCACGAGCATTATACCTATGTGGAAGCGTTGCAGTGGCTGGCGCGCAAGTACAACATCGAGATACAGGAGAAGGAACTCACCGCCGAGGAGAAAGAGCGGCAGACGGAGCGCGACGGCCTGTTCCACGTCAGCGAGTTTGCACAGAAGTATTTCGCCGACCTGCTCTACAACGACGAGATGGGACGCGCCGTAGGCCTGAGCTATTTCCACCAGCGCGGCCTGAGCGACGAGATTATCAAGCGCTTTGGTCTGGGCTACTGCCTCGACGAGTGGAGCAACTTCACCGACCATGCGCTGAAGAACGGCTACAGCGAGGCCATGCTCGAGAAGACGGGCCTGACCATCGTCAAGGAGGATAGCGGAAAGAAATACGACCGTTTCCGCGGACGTGTGATGTTCCCCATCTACAGCATTAGCGGCCGTGTGCTGGGCTTCTCGGGCCGTGTGCTGAGCTCGGAGAAGCAGGCCGCCAAGTATGTCAACTCGCCCGACTCGGACATCTACAACAAGAGCCGTATCCTCTACGGCCTCTTTCAGGCCCGCTCGGCCATCGCCAAGGCCAACAAGTGCTACTTGGTGGAGGGCAACATCGACGTGGTGTCGATGCACCAATCGGGCGTGGAGAACACGGTGGCCTCGTGCGGCACCAGTCTCACGGTGGAGCAGATACGCCTCATCAAGCGCTACACGCCCAATGTGACAGTGCTGTACGACGGCGACTCGGCCGGCATCAAGGCTGCTCTGCGCGCTGTGGATCTGCTCTTCGCCGAGGGTATGCACGTGCGCCTGGTGCTCTTCCCCGACGGCGAGGACCCCGACAGCTATGCCCAGAAGTATGGCTCCACCGCCCTGCAGGACTACTTGGCACAGCATGAGGACAACTTCATCATGTTCAAGACCCGCGTGTTGCTCGACGACGCGAAGAACGACCCCATACGTCGCGCCGCGCTGGTGAGCGACACGGCCCACAGCATCGCCCTGGTGGCCGACATGCTGGAGCGCGCGGAATACATACGTCAGTGCTCGCACCTGTTGCACGTCAGCGAGGAGGTGCTGGCCGACGCCGTGGCCAAGGTGGCCCGTCAGGAGCGCCAGAAAGCCTACGAGAAGGAACAGAAGCAGGAGAGCGGAGAGAATGGAGAACAGAGAGTGGAGAGCGAAGAACGCAAGGTGGAGAGTGTGCCTTCGGCGGCACCGCCCGAGGTGGAGCGCCACTTGGTGAAGCTGCTGCTCAACTATGGCAACAACAAGCTCTTGCAGGAGTTTACCGATGCCGACGGTCGCCGGCACACGGAGGAGTATTCGGTGGCAGAGATTATTATCGGCGAGTTGAAACAGGACAACCTGGCCATGATGCACCCCCTCTGTCAGCGCATCTTCGAGCAATGCGCGCTGATGCAGGAGATGATGCACACGGTGGACGTGTCGCGTTTCATGAAGTCGGACGACGAGCAGTTGCGTGTCTTCGCCATCTCGCTGATGATGGACTCCTACAGCCTCAGCGACAGTTGGCGTGCCAAGGGCATCTTTGTGCCCAAGATAGAAGACAACCTGCTGCAGGACCTGCGTGAAAGTATCTACACCTTCAAGAGCGGCCGCATCGCCCAGATGGTGGCCGATCGGCGTGAGCAACTGCGCACCGCCGACGAAGACGGGCAGCGCCGCCTGCTGTCCGAAATCAAGCAGTACACCGACTTGGCGCGGCAGATGCAGCAGGCCCGCAATATTGTTATAGCCCCTTATCACAGCGATTTTTAGTTATCATGGATATCAAGAATATAAAGTTACGCTACGACATCATAGGCAACGACCCCAAGCTGGAGTTGGCGCTCAACAAGGCCATCCAGGTGGCCCCAACCGACCTCTCTATCCTCATTACCGGTGAGAGTGGCGTGGGCAAGGATGTCTTCTCGCGCATCATCCACGAGAATAGCCTGCGCAAGCATGTGCGTCAGGGGCGTGGCCTCATATCGGTTAACTGTGGCGCCATTCCCGAAGGTACCATCGAGAGCGAACTCTTCGGCCACGTCAAAGGAGCCTTCACCGGCGCTGACCGTAGCCGCAAGGGTTACTTCGAAGAGGCCGACGGTGGCACCATCTTCCTCGACGAGATTGGCGAGTTGCCGCTGGCCATGCAGGTCAAGTTGCTGCGTGTGCTGGAGAACGGCGAGATAATTCCTGTGGGTAGCTCGACGGCACAGAAAATCAACGTGCGTGTGGTGGCGGCCACCAATGTGGACATCGTCGAGGCGGTGCGCAACGGACGCTTCCGCGAGGACCTCTACTACCGCCTGAACCAGATTAGCATCTACCTGCCCCCTCTGCGCGAGCGCAAAGACGACGTGCCGCTGCTGTTCCGCAAGTTCTCGTCCGACGTGGCGGAGAAATACCACATGCCGCCCATCGTGCTCACCGATGAGGCCAAGCGCATGATGATGGACTACCCGTGGTATGGCAATGTGCGCGAGTTGAAAAACATCACAGAGCAGATTGCCGTGGTGGAAACCGAGCGCACCATTACGCCGGCCATCCTGCAGAACTACCTCTCCTTTGTGCCGACGGGTGAACGGATGCCTGCTGTGGTGGAAAACGGCAGCCAGACAGTAGGCGGCAGCCAGATTACCGACCGCGAACTGCTGCTCAAGGCCCTCAGCATGGGACAGATGATTAATGAGATGCGCAAGGAAATCAACGACCTGCGCAATGCTGTCACCCAAATGGCTCAAGGCATGCCTGTGCAGGGGCAAGTGGTACAGCAGTCTTCCTACCTGCCTCAGGTACAGCATGAGGATGAGGAATTCATCACTCCGGAAATCGTCGACGATGACGCGTTGAGCCTCGAAGACCGCGAGAAACACGCCATCCTGAAGGCTTTGGAACACGCCGGTGGCAACCGCAAGCTGGCCGCTGCCGAGTTGCATATCTCCGAACGTACACTCTACCGTAAATTGAAAGGCTATAATATCGAGCAATGAACACCAACGACATACGTATCAATCTGCCGGCATCGAAGAGCATGAGCAACCGGTGGCTGATGATCAACCACCTACTGGGAAGCCATTTCCGCATTGGCAAACTCTCCACTTCGGGCGACACAAAACTGCTTCGCCGCCTGCTGACACAATTGGAAACCCAATCCTCCGACGTCTTTTACTGTGAAAATGCGGGTTCTGTGGCCCGCTTCATGATGCCGTTGCTGGCCATCACTAACGGCTCGTCGTTGCTTACCGGCGACGAGCGCCTCTGCCAGCGTCCTATGGCTCCGCTGATTGATGCGCTGCGCCAGATGGGGCTGCGTCTTGAGTGTACCGAAAAGGAAGGCTTCCTGCCGGTGCATATACAGGGCAGCGTGCCTACGCGCCGCACCGTGACGGTGGACCCGCTGCTGAGCAGCCAATTCGTCAGTGCCTTGTTGCTGGTGGCCCCACAGTTGCCCGAGGGCATTTCGCTCACCATGACCCAGCGCCCCACGTCGAGGCCCTATATTGAGATGACCACCGACGCGCTGCAACAGGCAGGGGTCGAGGTGCGCCGTTCCTCCAATGGCCGCACCTACTATGTGCAGCACTACGACGGCAAGCCCAAGCCTGCCGCCGTCACCATTGAGCGCGATTGGTCGGCAGCCTCCTATTTCTATACGATGGCCATGCTCCGTCCCGACCTGCGCATACGTCTCCTTGGCCTGCAGCTCGACTCCTGTCAGGGCGACAGCGCCACCGACCGTTTCTTCCGGATGTTGGGAGTGGTCAGCACCGAAGTGCGCTCGCCCTATCGCGCCGCCGGCCGCAGCATTACGGTGCAGGGCGGCGGAGAACGGGCCAAATCGGTGGTGTTCAACTGCATTGACTGCCCCGATCTGGTGCCTACTTTTGCTGTGGCTGCCGCTGCTTCGGGATTGCGTGCCGTCCTCAAGGGGGTGAGCAACATAGCCCTCAAGGAGAGCGACCGCATGATTTCCATCACCACCGAACTGCGTCGCATGGGGGCCACCGTCAACACTACCGACGACGAGATGCACATCCTGCCCTCGGTGTTGAAGCCCAAAGAGATGGTGCGCACCTATGGCGACCACCGCATTGCAATGGCTTTTGCCCCGTTGCAGTTGCGCTTCCCCGAGTTGAAGATTGAAGCACCCGAAGTGGTGGAGAAGTCGTTCCCCGAATTCTGGGAGGAGTTTGAGAAGGTGCTGTCGGTCAAGTGAAGCGCCTGATTGTCATAGCAGGCCCCACGGCGGTGGGCAAAACGGCCCATGCCGTGCAGTTGGCGCAACAGCTGCATACCGAGGTTGTTTCCTGCGATTCGCGGCAGTTCTACCGTGAGATGCACATCGGCGTGGCGCGCCCTACCGACGAGGAGTTGGCCGCCGTGCCGCACCACTTCATCGCCTGCCGTTCGGTGACGGAGCCCTACAATATTTTTGACTATGAGCAGGATGCTCTGCGTGTGATTGACCGGCTGTTTGAGACGCACGAGAACGTGATTGCCGTGGGCGGCAGCGGACTCTATATCGACGCCTTGCTGCACGGAGTGTCTCCTATGCCCGACCCTACGCCCGAACTGCGTGCCCGACTGCAGCAGATGCCGCTGGAGGAGAAACGTGCCCAGCTGAAGCTGCTGGACCCCGACTATTATATCCATGTGGACCTGCGCAACCCCGTGCGTCTGCAACGGGCCTTGGAGGTATGCCTGATGACAGGCCGCCCCTATAGCGAGGTCATCGCCGACCAGCCGCGCACGGAGCGTCCATTCGAGACAGAGGTGCGTGTACTCAGCCTTTCGGCTTCTGACCTTCGTCAGCGTATCGACTGCCGGGTGGACATGATGATGCAGGAGGGACTGCTCGACGAGGTGCAGTCTTTATTGCCTTATCGTCAGCTCAATACATTGAATACCGTGGGCTACCGCGAACTGTTCCCCGTCCTCGACGGAACGGCGTCGCTCGACGAGGCGGTGGCCGCCATCAAGCTCAACACCTGGCACTATGCCCGCAAGCAGCGTACCTGGTTTAAACGGTACTGCTAACAGCCGCTTTTCATCCCCTTTTCACTACCACCGTGGTAGTCGATGGGAAGTCCTTGGTAGGTTCTTGGTAAGTTCTTGGTAGGTTCTTGATACGGATTATTTCCGGTGTTTTCCCTTCAGTTCGCGGACGGTGGCGTAAGGGGCCTCGTCCAGCAGGGTGATGGCGTATTGGTGACGGCCGTCCTTGCTCTGCGTGTATCGCACATTGCCCTCGCAGTAGGGGTAGAGCGGGCGGGTACCGTAGATGGCGTGGCCATTCTTGTCCAGCCAGCGGCCCATCTCCTCCATGCGCTGCAGGGCCTCGGCGGGCAAGTGGCCGTCGGCATCGGGACCCACGTTGAGCAGCAGGTTGCCGCCCTTGGCCACCACATCGCAGAGCATGTGGATGAGGGTCTTGGCGTTTTTGTAGTTGTCGTTGGGCACATAGCTCCAGCTGTCGCCCATCGTCATGCAGGTCTCCCATGGGTAGGGCAGGAGGGTGTCGGGCACCTGCTTTTCGGGGGTGCGATAGTTCTCGTATCGACCTCCTACGCTGCGGTCGACGATAATCGTCTGTGGGTTCTTCTCGCGGGCGATGTTGGCGAGGCGCTGCATGTCAAGCTCCTGCACCTGTCCGCTGCAGCCCAGCCAGGGACGCGTCTCGTCGTTGACGCTCCAGGCGGGGCGCACCCAGCCGCCGTCGAGCCACAGGATGTCCACCTGGCCGTAGTTGTGCGTCAGTTCGCCTATCTGGTTGTAGGTGAAGTCGCAATAGCGCTGCCATCGGGCGGGATGGTCGGCGATGGAGTAGTTCACGTTGCGGTCGGGCGTGGCCCACTCATGGGCCCAATAGTTGTCGCAGTGCCAATCGGGCTTGCTGAAATAGAGTCCAATCCACATATTCTCGGCGCGGAAGGCATCGACCACGCCGCGTGTGAAATCAGTCTTGGCAGGGCTATGCATGCTGGTATAGTCGGTATACTTCGAGTCGAACATGCAGAAGCCGTCGTGGTGCTTGGTGGTGAAGACCACGTACTTCATGCCTGCGCCTTTGGCCGCTGCCGCCCACCCTTGCGGGTCAAAATGCTTGGGGTTAAAGGTCTTGCTGAGTGCCCAATAGGCACGCTTGTAGTCCTCATAGTTGGCACCGTCACGGTTAATCCAGGGCTCATTGCAGATGTTCCAGCTCTCCACAATGCCCCACTGCGCATAGATGCCCCAATGCATCATGAAGCCGAACTTCAGATCCTGCCACTCGCCGATGCGCTGCACAATGGCGGGGTCCGTCTCGGGGATGCTGTCGTGCTGCGCACGGCAAAGTGAAAAGTGAAAAGAGAAAAGTGAAAAGGCTGCTACCGCCAAAATAATCTTTTTCATGTAATGACTTAACTACTGTATACTTAACTACTTTCTGTTGTGGTATGTGAAGGGTAAATCTATCAGGTCGCGGTCGTCGCTACTGAAGCCTATCTGGAGGATGAATTGGGTGCCGTCGGCGGGTTCCTCAAGGAGGCCTGTCTGCTCGTTGTATTGGCGGAACCAGAAGGGGTCGAGCTTGATGGTGAAGGGCTTCAGGTGGCTGTCCTCGGTGAGAATCAATGAGGCAATGCCAATCAACTGCTTGACGGGCGCTTCGGGGTCGTTCTCGTTCTTCAGGTAGACCTGCACAACGGTGCGGTGGTAGCCGGCATTAGGTGCGTCGGTGTTGCAGAGGCTGGCGGTGCCGCCGATGGTGAAGTCGGCCTCCGACACCCACGGTTCCTTGATGGAGAAGAAGCTGTAGCTGTAGCCGAAGCCGAAGGGGAAGAGCGCGTCGCCGTTGTCAAGGTAGCGGTAGGTGCGCCGCTGCATGTCGTAGCTCTCAAAGTCGGGCAGTTGGTCAGTCGAGCGGTAGAAGGTGAGGGGTAGACGGCCGAAGTCGTCACGACGGCCAAATAGCAACTCTCTTACAGCCAGCCCCATGTACTGACCGCCGTACCAGCCCTCGAGGATGGCGTCGCAGTCGTCGATAACGTTCTCGAGGGCAATGGCGCTTCCGGTACAGAGCACCAGCACCACACGGTAGCCTTGGTCCTTGAAGGATTTAATCTCTTCCACTTGCTCTTTGGGGAGTTCTATCTTGGTGCGGTCGCCCTTATAGAATCCTTCCTTCTCTACCGGCAACTCTTCGCCCTCGAGCTGGGGGCTCAGTCCACCGACATATACCAACGTCTTACCGTCGCCGGCACTCAATACCTGGTATTTCATCAGTGCTTCGCCGATGGTGATGCAGTGACGGGGTGTGCCGTTGTAGTTGCCCAGGGGCATAAGACTGTCATAGGCATTGGGTCCCTCGAGGCGGAGGAATTCGTTTTCCTTCAGCGGCAGCACCCCATTGTTTTTCAGCAGCACCATGCTTTGTGTGTAGGGCTGAAATATGTCGGGATCCACCTCTACGCTGTCGTTTATCAATCGCGGTTCGTCGGTGACGCGCAGGCGGGTGCGGAGGATGCGGCGCACATGCTCGTCCACCTTGCTTTCGGGCACGAGGCCTTGCTGCACTGCCTCACGCAGGGCGGGCAGGCCGCTGCCGCACTCGAGGTCCACCTCGCGGCCGAAGGCATCGCCGTAGGCGGCAGCCGCGGTGGCATGGGTACGGTGGCG
>JAFZKV010000046.1 GCA_017551765.1 Bacteroidales bacterium | reverse complement strand
GCCGTTGCTGGTCATGGTGCCGCCGCTGATGGCATCCACCTCATATTTGCTATAGGGGAATTCTTTGCTGGCGTTTTTCTTAAGTACAATGGGACTGGTATCCATACTTTTGCCAATGAAGCGCTGGGCGAACTTATCGGTTGCAATCTCGCCGCCGAGGCCCGGAGTCTCGCCTTTATGGTCGAAGACGGCACCTACAATAGTACTGCTGGCATCGATATCAATTGCCAGATACCCCCAAATAGGTCCCCATAAACCTGTACCATTCAATGGGATGATGTAACCACCATGACGGTACAGTCCTTTACCACGAGCCTCAAAGGTGTAATATGGAAGTCCTTTCTCGTTGGTTTTCTCTGTTATGTACTGTGCGTAGAGTTCCGCAGCGTTGTCGCGTGTGGCCTCCACGCCGATGGTTTTCAGTATCATCTGCTTCTTCTCGGCCTCCTGGTTCTTGGTCTGCAGGGGCTTGAGGCTCACGCTCACCACCGTCAGTATCAACGCCGCCGCCACCACCAGCACGGCGGAGTAGATGAAGATGTAGCGGTTGCTGAATGTTTTAGCCATTGTGAACCTCCTTTCCCAGTGTGGCGGTGCGTTTCTCGCGTCGCTTGATGTTGGCCGCCACCACGCAATGGTCGATGAGCGGCGCCATGCAGTTCATAAAGAGGATGCTGAGCATCATGCCCTCCGGGTAGGCGGGATTGCAGACGCGCAGCAGCACGGCGAAGGCGCCGATGAGCAGGCCGTAGATCCACTTGCCGCAGTTGGTCTGCGCGGCGGTGACGGGGTCGGTGGCCATAAAGACCGCACCGAAAGCGAAGCCACCCATCAGGAAGTGGTAGTAGAACGGCAGCTGCATGTAAGTGGAGAGTGGAGAGTGGAAAGTGGAAAGCAAATTGAATAGTAAGCCCATGGCGCCGCCGCCGAGGAAGACGCTCAGCATGATGCGCCACGAGGCGATGCCGGTAAAGAGCAGCAGTATGGCACCCAAGGCTATGGCGATAACGCTCGTCTCGCAGGTGCTTCCCGGTATTGTTCCGATAAGCATATCCAACGCCGAAGCCGAAGGATGAGCGCCCGTGGCCAGCTGGCCCATAGGCGTGGCACCGGCGATAGCGTCGCTGCCCCACAGGTCGTTGGCAATCCACACGCTGTCACCGCTCATATGGGTGGGGTAGGCGAAGAAGAGGAAGGCGCGTGCAACCAGGGCGGGGTTGAGGAAGTTCATGCCGCTGCCGCCGAAGACCTCCTTGCCGATAATCACGGCGAAGGCCACGGCCAGCGCCAGCTGCCACAGCGGCGTGGTCACCGGCACAATCATCGGTATCAGCAGACCCGTGGCGAGGAAACCCTCGTTCACCTCATGGTGACGGTACTGCGCAAAAGCAAACTCGATAAAGAGTCCCACGATATAACTCACCGCAATCATCGGCAGCATACGCAGGAATCCGAACCAGAAGCAAGTGGAAAGTGGAAAGTGGAAAGTGGAAAGTGTCCCGTTAGCAGTGTAGGTCTGATACCCAATATTCCACATTCCGAACAGCAATGCAGGAATCAATGCAATGACCACGATGATGATGCTGCGCTTCATATCCACCGCATCGCGGATATGCGACCCGCTCTTGGTCACCGTCTTGGGCGTGAAGGCGAAGGTATGGAAAGCCTCGTATGTGCTCCCCAGCCAGCTCCACTTACCCTTCGGTTCAATCTTTTCAAACCAGTCTTCTAACCATTTCAGATTCATGCGATAGCCTCCTTTCTGAGTACTTCGAGGGCCTCACGGATGATGGTCTGTATCTCGGTCTTCGAGGGGTCGATAAACTCGCACAGCGCGAAATCCTCCGGCTCCACCTCGTAGATGCCGAGCTTCTCCTGCAACTCCACGTCGCCCACAATGCAGGCCTTGATGAGCTGCAGCGGATAAATATCAAACGGAAACACGCGCTCAAACGAGCCCGTGAAGAGGAACGGACGCACCGACCCGTGGACATTGGTGTTGAAGTCATAGTGGGGGGTCAAAGAGTCAAAGAGTCCAAAAGTCAAAGAGTCCTTGTTTCCGTCGGCTTTTTGACATTTTGACATTTTGACTATTTGTCCCAAGAAGCCGGAGAGGAACGTCTTGCTGAAGCTAAACTTTTTCAGTCCCGGCATCAGCCACCCCATGAAATCGTAGTGGTCGCCCTCTTCGATGAAGCACACCTGCTGGTCGTACATGCCCAGGAAGCCGTCGGGGGCGACGGTGGTGCCGCTCAATGGAGAACCAGAGATAATTCTGGTCTGAATACTCGGAGTGTTCTGAGTATTCAGATTAGGATAAACAGCATCTATCAACTGCGCCTCGCTGATACGCTTCAGGCAGGCACCACAAAGCACACGGTAATAGTGTGGTGCTTTGGCGGAGGGACCGCCCACGGCGATGACCCTTTCCGGGCGGTATTCACCGGTGAGGCACCAGCGACCGATATTGGCCACATCCTGCGCGTTTACGGTCCACACACACTCGCCCTTATTGATAGGGTCGAGTGCAGCCACGATGGTGCCGACATTGCCGGCAGGGTGGGGACCATCAGCCTTCACGCAGTGCACCGTCGCGAAAGCCTCCAGCGCTTTAATGCCGGCCTCAAACTCCTGCTCACGCCCTTTCAGCGCATAGTCAAGGTCTGGCGCCAGCGGGTTGGTGTCGCGCAGGCTGATGAATATACCTTTAGGCTGGTGGTCGGGGTTGGCGATGGTGCCGAAGGGGCGCTCCTTGATCATCCACCAGATGGGGGCTTCTGGAGTTAGAGTATTCTGATTACTCTGAGTATTCTGAATATTCTGAGTATTCCGACAAACCACCACTTCCAGCAACTTCCTCTTCTCGCCGCGGACGATGGCCTCAACCGTGCCGCTCACCGGCGAAGGAAGAAAAAGCCGTGGGTCGTGCTTGTCGGCCACCAGCGGCTGGCCGGCCACCACGCTGTCGCCCTCGGCGACAAGCAGGCGTGGCGTGAAGCCCACCACGTCGGGCGGTTTCACGGCGTAGCGCTCTATCGAGCGGGCATCGACAATGTGCCGTTCGGCAGCGCCGTCCAGCGGAATGTCCAGGCCCTTCTTTATCTTGATTGTCTCTGTCATATCTTTAATTCCACAGGCTGCAGCATGTTTTCTGGTTTCAGTATCTCGTCAAGCTGTTCTTTGGTCAGCAGGCCGTGCTCAAGCACCAACTCATACACGCCGCGGCCGGTCTCGCTGGCCTCTTTGGCAATTTCGGTGCTTTTCTTGTAGCCGATGATGGGGTTGAGCATGGTGACGATGCCGATGGAGTGCTCCACCAGCTGGCGGCAGCGCTCCTCGTTGGCCACGATGCCGTCGATGCAGAAGCGGCGCAGCGTGTCGAGGCCGTTCTCTATCAGGTGGATGCTCTCGAAGAGCGTGTAGGCAATGACGGGCTCCATCACGTTGAGTTCCAGCTGGCCGTTGTCGCTGGCCAGGCTGATGCACATGTCGTTGCCGATGACGCGGTAGCATACCTGGTTCATCACCTCGGGAATGACGGGGTTCACCTTGCCGGGCATGATGCTGCTGCCGGGCTGACGCTCGGGCAGGTGTATCTCGTTCAGTCCGCAGCGCGGGCCGCTGCTGAGCAGGCGCAGGTCGTTGCACATCTTGTTCACCTTGATGGCCAGCCGCTTCAGCGCGCTGCTGTATTGTATCATGCAGCTGGTGGCCGAGGTGGCTTCGATGAGGTTGTCGGCCAGCCGTATGTTCCAGCCCGTCACCTTGCGCAAGGCCTTGATGCAGGCCTCGCTGTAGCCCGGCTTCGAGCAGATGCCGGTGCCGATGGCGGTGGCACCCATGTTGACCGTCAGGAACTCGCGGGCCGAGAGGTTGAGGTTGTTCACCTCGCCACGCAGGCTGGCCGCAAAGCCACCGAAGGTCTGTCCCAGGGTCATGGGCACGGCATCCTGCAACTGTGTGCGCCCCATCTTGATGACGTGGGCAAACTCCCGGCTTTTGTACTTCAGCGCCGCAATCATCTGCTCCAGGTGCGGCAGGAAGCCCTCGTGCTCAAGAAACATGGCCAGGTGGATGGCACAGGGGTAGGCGTCGTTGGTGCTCTGGCTGGCATTCACCACGTCGTTGGGCGAGCAGTATTGGTATTCGCCCTTCCGGTGACCCATGTGTTCGAGGGCCAGGTTGGCAATCACCTCGTTGGCGGCCATATTGGTGCTGGTGCCGGCACCGCCCTGTATCATGTCGATGGGGAATTGGTCGTGGTGACGTCCGGCCAGCAGTTCGTCGCAGGCCCACAGGATGGCCTCGCCCTGCTGCGGCGTGATCATCCCCACCTCGATGTTGGCCATCGCGGCGGCCTTTTTGGTCATGGCCAGCCCTTTGATGAAGTTGGGGTAGGCGCTCAGCAGGTGACCGCTGATGGCGAAGTTCTCCATCGCGCGGACTGTCTGTACGCCGAAATATGCCTCTTCGGGCACCTCGCGCTGACCCAGCAGGTCGCTCTCGGTGCGGTATTTAGGTGTCTCCATTATTATAATTCGGTTTCTAATTTAATTTTGCAAAGATACGAAAAAAAATCGACACATGGAAAGAAAACCTTTCCCGATGAAAAAATAGTGTCCGAAAAATAGGTCGTGCACGATATAATTAAGGAGTGATAGAGCGACAAAGTGGAAGAGTGGAAGAGTGAAGGGGTGGTTGGGAACAAAAGAGACTAAAATGTGGATATCGATGATGAATGTTTAATTGCCTGTCAATCAATATCATGCAATAAACGTATATTTAAGTCGTTGAAAATCAATGCCGAAAACCGACCATGTCCGACTGTGGTCCGACTCAAGTCCGAGTATGGTCCGACTTTTGTCCGATTTTGGTCGGAGATGATACGGTGTCGATACGGTGTTGTTACGGTGTTGTTACGGTGTGGATAGATGGCTGGTGAATTATGTCGTGCGCGATATAATTTGCTTACGTGGACATTTTTTTTGACGGCAATACAATATATGCGCGCGCGAGTCGTTAATAAATGTTGTAAGAATGAAGCGACTCGTAGCGATACTCATGGCCCTGCTGATGGGCGGGGCGTTGGCGGCACAGGTGAATGTGGAGCTCGTGGGCTCTTCGGCCAATGCCGCAGGCAAGCGCATCGCGCTCTACTGCTACGAGGACATGCTGACCCAGACCGAGCGGCTGCTGGCCGAGGATGTGGTTGACAGCACGGGCAACTTCCGGCTGGGCTGCTATGTGACCTATCCGCGTCTGGTCTATGTCGAGGTGGAGACCTACAGTCAGTCGTTCTACGTCGAGCCCGGCCGCCGCTACGAGGTCTATCTCCCTGAGTTTGATTGGGGTATTAACGAACAGCAGAATGTCTATCTGGCGCCTGTGGCGTTGCCGCTGGAGTTCATGAACCTGCCGCCCGACGAGCTGAACCTGCAGGTGCTGGCCCTGGAGCGGACGGTGGACAGCGTGCTGGATACCCACCGTGTGCATTTCGATTTCCGTTTCCATCGCGACAAGCGCTATTTCGACACCCTGATGGCGGCGGTGAACGCCCGCGTGCCCGACGGAGAGAATACCTTCATGAACCGCTACAAGGACTACACCCTGGCGCGTCTGCAGCTGGCCCTGGGCTTCGCCACACGCAGCCAGGTGGCGGCACGCTACGTCAAGGACCAGCCGGTGCTCTACCACGACGAGAACTACATGCTGCTGCTGTTCGACCTCTATGCCGACCTCATCAGCCAGGGTATGCGCAAGGTGCCGCTGCACAGGCTGACGGATTGGGTGGCGCGTGGCGACCTGGCGGCGTATATGGATTCGGTGGGCACCGAGCCCCTGCTCTACGATGAACAGCTGCGCGAGGTGGCTGTGCTGGTGGCGCTGAAGGAGAGCTACTATGACGCGCGCTACGACCGCGAAGGAGTACGCCGCATGGTGGAACTGCTGGGCTCGCAGAGCAAGTTCCCTGAGCACGGCAAGTTGGCCCGGCGGCTGCTGGATAAGTGGAGCGCCGAGAAAGGAGAGCAGAGCACCGAGAAGGGTGTGTTTGATATAGTGCTGCCCGACGTGGACGGCAACCGTGTGTCGCTCGACTCGCTGCGGGGCAATTGGCTCTACCTCAGTTTTGTGCGCGTCAACGACCCCCACTCGCAGCGCGAGATAGAGACGATGGCGCACTTCCGCGACAGCGTCTACGCCAAGCACCCCGACGTGCGCTTCATCAGCATCAGCTGCGACCGCGAGTTCCAGAAGATGTACCACTTCCTGCGCAACAGCAAACGCGGCGCACGCTACAATTGGACTTGGCTGCACTTCGACGGCGACTACCGCATGCTTGAACGGCTGGGGGTGGTGAGCTATCCCACCTTTGTGCTCATCGACCCCGAAGGCCGGCGCCCCTACGAGTTGGCCCCGTCGCCCGAAAGCGGATTTCTGCTGCATGCACCGTGGGACAGGTGAGAAGTAAAAAGTGAAAAGTAAAAAGTGAAAAGATATAGACAACACATTTTAAGGATAACACATCACACAATATGAGCAAGAAACACATTCATGTAAGACGTTGGGGGCTGGCCGCGTTGTGCCTGCTCCTCGCCGGACCTCTGTCGGCGCAGAAAAGCACCGAGGCGGACCGCGGACGCGACCTGATGCGCGAGGCGTCAGACCTCTATCAGAAACAGAAGTATGCCGCTGCCCAGCAGGTGTATGACCGTGTGGGTACGGCCGACGCCACCTATTATGCGGCGGTGTGCTCGGAGAAGCTCGACAACGACGATGCCTTCTATCGCCTTGAGGAGTTCCTGCGCCTCTATCCGCAAAGCGGCCACTGCAACATGGCACGCTTCTACCTGGGCAACTTCTACTATGCCCGCAAGGACTATGAACGGGCGCTGACCTACTACCGTCAGGTGGATGCCGCCGAGGTGGAGTTCGACCACCGCAGCGAGTACAACTTCAAGACGGGCTACTGCTACTTCACCAAAGGTGAGGTGGTGAAAGCCTCCAAACTCTTCTCGCAGCAGGTGGAGGGCAAGTCGAAATACCGCACCTCGAGCCTCTACTATTATGCCCACATACAGTATATCAGCGGGCAGTATGAGTTGGCGCTGCGCAACTTCCGCGAGTTGCAGAAGGACAAGAAGTTTGTGGATATCGCCAAGAGTTATATTGTCCGCATCTACTACTATCTGGGTCGCGAGGACGAGCTGCTGGAGATGGCGCCCGCCCTGCTGAAAGACCCCAACGTGTACAAGGGTGAGGAGATACACCAGATGGTGGGTGAGGTGTATTTCAACCGCGGCGAATACTCGAAAGCCCTGGAACAGTACCAGAAAGTGGGTGAAGCCACCACTGCGCAGGGATGCACACCGCAGGACAACGACTACCAGACGGGCTATTGTTACTATATGCTGGGCAACTACGGCGAGGCGGCGAAGTACCTGTCGAAAAAGACCTCGTGCAGCGACAGCGTGGCGCAGAACGCACTCTATGTGCTGGGCGACTGCTACGTGAAGCTGGACCGCAAGATGGATGCGCGCAGCATGTTCCTCCAGGCCTCTAAGATGGACTTCAATGCGAAGGTCAAGGAAGACGCCCTGTTCAACTACGCCAAGCTGAGCTGCGAGCTGAACCAGAACGCGATGGGCGAGAGCATCAAGTCGTTTGAGAACTACCTGAAGAAATACCCCCGAAGCAGCCACAAGACCGAAGCCGAGGAGATACTGACCGAGCTCTACTGCTCCACCAACAACTACAAAGAGGCCATCCGCCTGCTGGAACAGGTGCCGCAGCGCAACGCACGATTAGAACAGGCCTACCAGCGCGCCCTGCTCAACCGCGGCATCGAACTCTGCAACAGTGGCAAGGAAGAGGAGGGTGTGAAGCTCTACGAGAAGGCTGTGAAGATTAATGCGGTGCCCAAGATTACCGCCGATGCCCACTACCTGCTCGGCGAATGGCAGTATCGCAACGGCAAGGGCACCGAGGCCGAGCGCAACCTCAACAAGTTCCTGCTGTCGTCCTACGCCAACAGCTCCGCCTATGCCAACGATGCACGCTATGTCTACGGCTACCTGCAGATGAAAAAGAAGCAGTACGACGAGGCCTACGAGACCTTCAGCGAGCTGGAGGGCCGCCTCTCTTCGGTCAACGACCAGAAAAAGAAGGTCGCCATGACCAACGACGTGCACAACCGCATGGGCGACTGCCTCTACGTGCAGAGCCGTTTTGGCGAGAGCATCGTGCAGTACGACAAAGTCATCAAGGCCAACGGCCGCGACGCCGACTATGCCACCTACCAGAAAGCCCTCGCCTATGGCGCCCAGGGCAAGAACAGCGACAAGCTGACCTACCTCAACTACATCTTCGAGCGCTACGAAAACTCGCCGCTCAAGTCGAAAGCCATGCTTGAGATTGCCAACACCTACATGATGTGCGACAACAACGAGATGGCCATGACCTACTACAACAACTTCATCAAGCAGTACCCCAAGAGCGTCTACGTCAAGACGGCACTGCTCAACCAAGGCCTCATCTACTACAACACCGACCGCAACGAACAGGCCCTGCGCACCTTCGACCGCCTGCTCACCGAATACCCGGGTACCGACGAGGCCCGCGACGCCCTCGGCACCGTGAAGAACATCTACATCGCCCAGAACCGCATCGACGAGTACTTCGCCTATGTGCAGCGCACCACCAAGGTGACCATCTCGACCGTTGAGCAGGACAGCACCACCTTCCTCGCTGCCGAAGGACGCTATCAGGAGGGCGAGTTCGAGACCGCCGCCACCGGCCTGGAGGGCTACCTCAACCGTTTCCCCAACGGCCTCTTCGCCCTCAAGGCACACTACCTGCTGGCCGACAGCTATCTCCGCCTCCAGCAGGACGGTAAAGCGCTGCCGCACTACGAGGCAGTGGCGGCCGCAGGCACCAGCCAATACAGTGAGCGCTCGCTCAACAATGCCGCCAACATCGCCTATAACCTGGGCGACTACGAGAAGGCCGCTACCCTCTATGAACGGTTGACCACCAACGCCGAGAGCGACGCCAGCCTGCTGCAGGGCGAGGTCGGCGCGTTGCGCTGTGCCGTTGCCTTGAAGCGCCACAACGACATCGTGACCGCCGGCGACCGGCTGCTGGCCGAGAAGAAAGCCGATGCACAACTGAAGGAAGAGGCCTCGCTCGCAATGGCGCGCAGCTACTTCAACCAGCAGGAATACGACATGGCCTTCAACCACTACGCCGACCTGGAACATTCGGCCAACGGCGAATACAACGGCGAGGCCCGCTGCCGCATGGCGGAGATGCGCATGCAGACCGGATACTACGATATGGCCGAGAAGATTATCGAGAGCATCGTGGCCGACGCCTCAAGCGACTATTGGCTCGCCTACAGCTTCATCCTTTGGGCCGATATCTACTACGCACGTGGCAACCGTCTGCAAGCCAAGCAGACGCTGCAGAGCATCATCGAGAACTACGACGGCGACGACCTCGTCAATGTGGCGCGCCAGAAGCTGGCCGCCATCAACGCCGAAGAGCAGCAGCAACAGGCCCCCGAAGAGGAGGAAATCATTATTGACATTAACGACTGAACACCATGAAAAAGACTTTCATCATCATAGCCGCCCTGTTGCTCGCCGCCATCCCCCTGAAGGCGCAGCAGGAAGACACCTATAACGAGAGCGTCGTCGTGAAGGGCTCCTACCGCCCCGTCATCGAGCAACGCGAGAAGCTCAACTTCCCGGCTGTCATCAGCGACTCGCTCGGCCGCATGGAGCACGACTTCCAATACGGCATCACCCCCGTGCGCCTGCGCGCCCTCTACGAGCCCTCGCGCATCAAGGCCGCCCGCATTATCGGCGAACCCGCCACACGCCTTTACAACAACTACCTGCGCCTGGGCTTCGGCAACTATTGGACACCCCTAGCCGACCTCTATTGGAGCTCCACGCGCGACAAAAAGAAGACCTACGGCGTCAGCCTCAACCACCTCTCCTCGTGGGACCGCCTGCCTGACTATGGGCCCAACCACTTCGGCAACACCGCCGTCACGCTCTTTGGCAAGTACATCTTCGCCGAGAAGCTGCAGCTCAGCACCGACCTCAACTATGAGCACGACCACAACCTCTACTACGGCTTCACTGACAGCACCCTGCAGGCCGTCCTCGGCCGCGTGCGCGACAGCGTGAAGCTCGACGAATACCGTGCCGGCTACAATATCGTCACATGGAACCTCGGCTTCAAGAACATGGAGCTCGACGTCAACAAGTTTGGCTACGCCGCCAACCTGCGCCTGAGCGACCTCTGGGCCACCTGGGAACAGAACGAGCTGAACCTCAACCTCAGCGGCGACGTGCACTACGGCTTCCCGCTGCTGCGCGAATACAAGGGCGTGGCCTACCTGCACGCCGAGTGGGACGGCTACACCCACAGCGTCAGCCCCGACGGCCGCATGCCCCTCGGCTACACGCCCACGCCCACCACCGACACCGTGCGCGGCTACCGCAACCTGGTGAAGGTCAACCCCTATGTCGACTTCTTCTTCAGCGGCCTGCAAATCCACTCGGGCTTCACCGTCGGCTGGGACGGCTTCAGCAATGACACCAATGTCGTCTTCCGCTGCTTCCCCGACCTGGTGGTCAGTAAGAAGTTCTTCAACGACAACATCGCCGTCAGCCTCGCCGTCACCGGCGGCATGGAGGCCGTCAATTGGAATACCCTGCGCCAGGTGAACCCTTACATCGTACCCGACGCCGACCAGCGCGCCACCAAACACTACGACTTCCTCCTCAACACACGTTGGACCCTCAGCCGCAAGCTCGAGGCCAACGCCGAGGTGGGCTACAGCCTCCTGCAGGACGACCTCACCTTCACCCTTGACCCACACTACAGCCTGCACAACGTCTACCGCCCCCTCTACATCGACGACAACCGCTTCACCGCGGGCGGCACCATCGCCTTCGTCAACGACGAGATGCTCACCCTCCGCGCCGGCGGCCACTACTATACTTACAACCAGCGCCCTCTCTACCGCCCCGATTGGGACGCCCTGGTCAGTGCCAAGGTCAACTACCATGACAAGTGGCTCTTCTACCTCGAAGGCAGTCTGCTGGGCCAGATGGACGCCGACAACGACGAGACGCTCCCCATGCGCTACGGCATCGCCGCCGAGGTCGAGTACCGCTACAACCGCGCCCTCAGCTTCTTCCTCCGCATGGACAACCTGGCCTTCCAGCGCTACTACTATTGGGCCAACTACCCCTCGCAGCGCGGCCTCTTCCTCGTCGGTCTCACCTACACACTCCCCACCAAATGACCTATCAAGAGACATTAGACTTCATGTTTGCGCAGCTGCCGATGTACCACCGCATCGGCGCTGCCGCTTATAAGGCCGACCTGCAGCCCACCCTCGACATGATGGAGGCCCTCGGCCATCCCGAGCGCCGCTTCCGCAGCATCCACGTGGCTGGCACCAACGGCAAAGGCTCCGTCAGCCACATGCTGGCCTCCATCCTCCAGGAGGCAGGCTACAAGGTGGGCCTCTACACCTCGCCCCACCTCGTCGACTTCCGCGAACGAATTAGAATAAACGGCGACATGATCCCCGAACAGGAGGTCGTCCGCTTCATAGGTAGCCGGTGGCCGGTAACCGGTAGCCGGAGTCAGTCGCCGACCACCGACCACCGACCACCGACCACCAACTACTCCTTCTTCGAGATGACTGTCGGCATGGCCTTCGACTACTTCGCCCGCGAGCAGGTCGACATCGCCGTCATCGAGGTGGGCATGGGTGGCCGCCTCGACAGCACCAACGTCATGCCACCATTCAACTCCTCCCCTAAGTTAGGGGAGGGGGACCGCCCGAAGGGGGGTGGAGGAGTGTGTTTGTCCGTCATCACCAACATTGGTCTCGACCACACGCAGTTCCTCGGCGACACCCTGGAGAAGATAGCCCGCGAGAAGGCCGGCATCATCAAGCCCGGCGTCCCCGTAGTGATAGGGGAGACCCAACCCGAGACCGAGCCTGTCTTCCGCGCCGTCGCCGCCGAACGCCACGCCCCCATCACCTTCGCCGACAGCCATTACCATGTCGACCGCATCGAAGACTATACCGAGGAACTCACCGGTGAATACCAGAAAAAAAACATCGCCACCGTTCTTGAAGCTGTCCACGTGCTGCGCAGTAATTCTCAATTCTCAATTCTCAATTCTCAATTGCAGCGAGGTTTGGCCCGCGTCGTCACCAACACCCACCTGCATGGACGCTGGCAGACCATCGGGCATAATCCATTGACTATCTGTGAGACGGCCCACAACGAGCCCGGCATCCGCGCCATGCTCGGCAAGCTGCCGGAGTTGCTCAAGCAATCAAGCAATCAAGCAATCAAGCAATCGCACCTGCATATCGTCTACGGCTGCGTCAACGACAAAGACTTTACCCATATTCTGCAGTTCCTCGTCTCCCAATTTTCACTTTTCACTTTTCACTTTTCATTTTATTTCAGCCAGCCCAGCGTGCCGCGCGGCCTCCCCGTTTCCGACCTGCAGGCTGCCGCCCGTGAGCTCGGCATTGAAGGTGACGCCTATCCCAACGTCAAGGACGCCATCGCCGCCGCCCGTGCCGCCGCCGACCCACACGACCTCGTCCTCGTCACCGGCAGCATCTTCCTCGTCGCCGACGCCCTCGCTTAATAAAACCTAAATAGGTCGTGCGCGACCTATCCGTATCGACACCGTGTGTACACCGTACCAACACCGTATCATGTCCGACTAAAATCGGACAAAAGTCGGACCATACTCGGACTTGAGTCGGACCACAGTCGGAGGTGGTGCATTGTTGGTGCTGATTTTCAGTTGTTTAGGTGTAGCTTGGTTATATAATGCTGATTTATAATCAGTTATATACTCAACGTCATAATACCTCCACCGGCATCTTTTCCCACCTCCACCGGCCACCGACCACCGAAAACCAACCGCCATTTACCCATTTATATCGTGCACGATATATTTTTTGAGGAGATATAAAACGATACGTCCCACTATACAAAGGTATAATGGGACGTATACGTTGGCGTTTCTAAAGAAAAACCTTAGCCGAGGGCCTCGATTTGGGCTTTGAGGGCGGCGATCTTGGTCTCGGCGTCGCGCTGTTTGTTGCGCTCTTTCTCGATGACGGCCGCGGGGGCGCCATTGACGAACTTCTCGTTGCTGAGTTTCTTCAGTACGCTGTTGAGGAAGCCTTCGGCGTACTTCAGGTCTTCCTGTAGTTTCTTCAGCTCCTCGTCGCGGTTGACGTTCTGGCTCATGGGCACGAAGCACTCCAGGGTGCCCACCATGAAGGAGAGGGCGCCGGCGGGCTTGTCGCTGATTTCGGTGATGGTGCTGACGTTGGCCATCTTGCGCACGATGCCGTCGAAGCGGGCGAAGCGGTAGCGCTCGTCTTTGGCGATGAAGCTCAGTTCAAGGGCTTCCTTGGGCGAGAGGTTGCGCGTGTTGCGTATGTTGCGCACACCGGCGATGACCTCGCGGGCGGTGTCGAATTCGTCGAGCATGCGCTGGTCGAAGAAGACGCTCTGCGGCATGTGCTGGTTCATGATGCTGTAGTTTTGGGTCAAAAAGTCAGAAGGTTTAAGAGTCGAAGAGTTTTCGCCTTCGGCCTCTTCTGCTTTTTGACTCTTTGTCTTTTCGACTTTTAGACTCATAAGGACATGCCATATCTCTTCGGTGACGAAGGGCATGAAGGGGTGCAGCAGGAGCATGAGGCGGCTGAAGATGGAGACGGTGGCGTCGTAGGTCTCGCGGTCGATGGGGGTGCCGTAGGCTGGCTTGACCATCTCGAGGAACCAGGAGCAGAAGTCGTCCCAGACGAGCTTGTAGGTGGCCATGAGGGCCTCGCTGAGGCGGTACTGCTCGAAGTCGTGCTCTATCTCTTCGAGCACCTGGGCCATGCGCTGCTCCATCCACTGTATGCTCACCTCGTTCTCCTGACTTTGCTGTTGGTCGCCAACCTGCCAGCCGCTGACGAGGCGCAGGGCGTTCCACATCTTGTTGCTGAAGTTGCGGCCCTGCTCGCAGAGGCTCTCGTCGAAGGGCAGGTCGTTGCCGGCGGGGGCGGTGAGCAGCATGCCCATGCGGACGCCGTCGGCGCCGTATTTCTCCATGAGCATGATGGGGTCGGGGCTGTTGCCGAGGGACTTGCTCATCTTGCGGCCCAGCTTGTCGCGCACAATGCCGGTGAAGTAGACGTTGTGGAAGGGCACGTCGTGCATGTATTCCTCGCCGGCCATGATCATGCGGGCAACCCAGAAGAAGATGATGTCGGGGGCGGTGATGAGGTCGGCGGTGGGGTAGTAGTAGTTGATTTCGGGGTTGCCCGGGTTGCGGATGCCGTCGAAGAGCGAGATGGGCCACAGCCAGCTGCTGAACCAGGTGTCGAGCACGTCCTCGTCCTGACGCAGGGCGCCGGTGTAGTTGTATTTCTCGGTGGCCACCTTGCGGGCCTCCTCCTCGGTGTTGGCCACGATGACCTCCACTTTGCCGTTCACGTCGAGATACCAGGCGGGTATGCGCTGGCCCCACCACAGCTGGCGGCTGATGCACCAATCCTTGATGTTCTCGAGCCAATGGCGGTAGGTGTTCTTGAACTTGGCGGGGTGGAAGCGGATGGTGTCGTTCTCCACCACCTCGAGGGCGCGCTTGGCGAGGTCGTCCATCTTGAGGAACCACTGTGCGCTGAGCTTGGGCTCGATAACGGCGTCGGTGCGCTCGCTGTGGCCCACCTTGTTGGTGTAGTCCTCGGTCTTCTCGACGAGGCCGGCCTCTTCGAGGTCCTTCATGATGGCCTTGCGGCAGGCGAAGCGGTCCATGCCGGCGTACTTGCCGCCATGCTCATTGAGGGTGCCGTTGTCGTTGAAGATATC
>JAFZKV010000045.1 GCA_017551765.1 Bacteroidales bacterium | reverse complement strand
GCCACCAGCACATACCAGATGCGCCGCCGCAACTCGTCAAGATGCTCCCAAAAAGTCACGAAATGTGAAAAGTGAAAAGTGAAAAGTGAAAATTAGTTTGCGTCTGTCTTCGTTTCACTTTTCGTTTCCTCACTTTTCACTTCATCAACGCCATTGACGCCGTCCTTGAAGCTCTTTACGCCTTTGCCCAAGCCTTTCATCAGCTCGGGAATCTTCTTGCCGCCGAAAAGCAGCAGGATAGCGAGGACGATGATGATAATCTCCCAGGTTCCTAAGAATAACAGTTTCATTTTTTTATCTTTTTAATATTTCCTTTTTCGTCTTGTTCTAATTCCTTACCGTTTTTATAGACGTGCGTTTTGAGGCTATCCCTTTTTACTTCCCATTCTCTTATTAAACCTCCTCCCATTCTACCTCCAACTAGCACTAGTACGATGAGCGAAATTATACATACGAGGATTTCCAAAAACGTCTTACCAACGAGTCTTTCAAGCGGTTGTTGGTATAATAACACAACTATTAAGATGAGCGTAAGTATGAATCCGATGATGTATCCGTAGATTATGCGGGTTTTCAACGTTATGCGGGTTTTCAAAGGTTTCATACCAACGAGTCTTTCAAGCGGTTGGTGTAGTCTTCTATCATGCGCATCTTCTCGGTTATTTTGATACTCTGCGGGCAATGCGTGAGGCACTCGCCGCAACCGATGCAGTGGTCAGCTTGACGCAACCGCTCGATGCTCTTGTCGTAGGCGGTAAGGAAGGCGCGGCGGGCGCGGCGGAATTCCTTCTGCTCCACGGTGCCCTCGGTGGCGATGTTGCCTTCCGAGAGACTTTTATTGTAGAACGAGAAGATGCCAGGAATATCAAGACCGTAGGGACACGGCATGCAATATTGGCAGGCTGTGCAAGGCACCGCAGGGAAGTGTGCGAATTCGTCGGCCACACGTTCAAGCAACGCCATCTCGTCGTCGGCCAGGGGTTCACACGGACAATGTGTGCGCACATTGTCCTCCACGTGCTCCATGTAGGTCATGCCGCTGAGCGAAGTCATAATGCGCGGGAACATGCCCAGGTAGCGGAAGCTCCATGATGCCAGACTGCATTCCGGCTCACGCGCCTTGAGTTGCGACGCCATGTGGTCGTTCAGGGTAGCCAGACGGCCGCCAAGCAGAGGCTCCATAATGACAATAGGAATCTCACGCTTGTCCAACTCCGTGTACAGGTAATCGGCGTTGACGTTCTCTTGTTCTATCTCGTGGGCATAGTGCCAATCGACATAGTTCATCTGTATCTGTGCGAAGTCCCAATGATACTTGTCGTGGAGTGCCACTGCTTTGTCAAACTCCGACTGCAAGCCGTGGAACGACCAGCCCAAATTGCGGATACGCCCTTTCTCGCGCTCTTCCATCAGGAAGTCAAGCACACCGTTATCGACAAAGCGCTTCTGGAAATCGCCCTCCGAGCCGAAACTGTGCAGCAAATAGTAGTCGATATGGTCCACCTGCAGCTCCTTGAACGAGTTCTCGTACATCTTGAGGCTGGCCTCACGGGTCCAGGTGCGGAAGTTGCTCATTTTGGTAGCCACCAACCACTTCTCACGCGGGTGACGGCTCAAGGCAATGCCGGTAGCCCTCTCAGACATACCGCGCAGATAGACGGGGGCGGTGTCGAAGTAGTTCACACCATGCTCGATGGCGTAGTCGACCATGTTGTTAATGGCCTCCTGGTCAAGCTTGGCATCGGGGTTCTCGCGCAGGTTGCCACCGCCCTCCACCGGCAGGCGCATCATGCCGAAGCCCAACAGCGACACTTGCTGTCCGTGCTTGTCCTGACGGTAAGTCATCTGGCCCAACGGCACCTCGCCTGCAGCATAGCCTTCCGACTGCTCGGCATTGGGATGCTTGCAGCCGGCAGCCACAGCGGTTCCTGCCACAGCAGCACCAGCCAACCCCTTCAGAAAAGTTCTTCTATCCATTGTTTATCGTTTATCCATTTGTTCCTGCAACTCCTTGCGTTTCTTGGTGCTGAACCACAGCCCATACACCTCGCTGACGTTGTTGGCAGTGGTGAAGGCGTTGATTTGCTCGGCCTTCATCCATGCCATCAGGCTGCTGAAGTCGTCTTTATTGAGCAGCACCTCAAGTTCGATGCTCTTCTCGCCACTATAGCCACCGATGACCTCGTACAGCGTGCAGCCGCGATGGAGTTTGTCGGTGATGTACTGCCGTATGCGCTCGTAGTCCTTCGACACGATGCAGACACGCTTGCGACGGTTGAGCGAGGCGGTGAAGTAGTCGACCACCAGGCCGTTGATCCAGGTACCGATGAGGCCAATGATGACCATACGGAAAGGATTGATAAAGAAGGCCGTGCAACAGATGACGGCACCAGCAATGCTCACCGAGGTTCCGATATCGAAATGCAGGTATTTATTCACTATCTTGGCCAGAATATCGAGTCCACCTGTCGAAGCATTGATGCTAAACATCAGGGCTTGAGAAGCAGAGAGCAACAGCACGAAACAGCAGAGGTCGAGCCACGGGTCGCCCATCACCGACATAGCCCCTGTTACGGGATTGTCGTTGGCGATGTTCTGCCACGGATAGATTTTACCCCAAAGGTCAATCATCGGACCGAGGATGAGGGCGGTATAGACCGTCTTGAAACCGAACTCACGATCGATGAGGAGAAAGGCGAGGATGAGCAAGATAATGTTAATGATGGTAACAAGGGTGCCGACGCTAATATTGATACCCATGGTACCGAAGATATTGCTCAACACAATGGAGAGGCCCGAAATGGTACCGATAATCAGTTTGCTGGGCACAAGGAAATAATAGACGGCGGCAGCGCACACCATCATGCCCAGGGTCATTATCACCAGCTCCTTCCAGAATTTGAAGGTGCCAACATACTTAATTGCTTCAGTAAACTTATTCATTTTGAGTTTGTCGTTTAATTGTTTGTTACACTTCTGTATGCACTTCGCGGCCTTCTACATAGATAGCCGTCATGGGACGCGCGGGGCAGTAATACTCACAGGCACCGCATCCCAAGCAGCGGCTCTCGTTCACTGCCGGATATCCATCGACCATCAGTATGGCCTCCGACGGGCAATGACGGGCACAAGTGCCACATGAGATGCAGTTTTCCTTCAGCACCACAGCCACTCCTATCGAGATAGCCGTTTTCTCCTCCTTGCCGATCGGCCTTATGGCACCCGTCGGACACACCTCGCTGCAACGTGTGCAGGCCATGCGGCAATAGCCGTCGGTGTAGTTCATTTCTGGCTGCATCAGGCTTTCCAACTTGGTGGAAGGGCGCAGCACATGTTCGGGGCACTTGCTGACGCACAGCTGACAAGCCGTGCAATGCTGACTGAAGTTCTTGAGGCTACGGGCACCGAAAGGCTTCAGCGGGGTCTTGCGTTGCGGCACCGACTTGTCCATCAGGGCCGCCAGTCCGCCGTCCATCTTCTGCTCCTGCGCCTGCACCGCCATAGCGGCTCCCACGGCCACCGTGCCCGCCACAAACTTGCGGCGCGAACTGTCTATCGTAGCGCTCTGTGTATTCCGAGGACCCAGACTTATCGCCCCCGCCTTGCAGTCGCCCAAGCAGTTGAAGCAGTCCACGCAGCGCGACATATCCACCTTCTTGCTGTCAACATCAATGCACATGGCCTTGCATCCCTGCTCACATTTGCGGCAGCCGCCGCATTTGTTGGCGTCAATGCGGATGCCGAATATCGAATATCTGCCAATAAGGCTCAACAGGCTGCCCACAGGGCAGAGCGTATTGCACCACAGGCGCCCCCACACGAAGCTCATCACCCCCACACAGCACAGCGTGGCGATGGCCACCCAATGCACCAACCCCGTGCCGTGGATATTGGTCACCATGCGGGCATAGGCGCTGTAGGGGGCCACCAGCGAGGCGATGCTGCCCAATCCCAACACCATCAGCACCACAAACAGCACCAGCACCGTGTAGCGCAGCCAATTCTGCGGCTTGCGATAGTGGAGCTTGCGCTTGGGGAAAATCACCTTGTGGGCCCACGTAAAAATGTCCTGCAGGATACCCATCGGGCACACCACTGAACAATAGAGGCGACCGACAAGGAACGTCACCAACAACACGGCAACTATCACCACCACATTCAGCGCCAACACAGCCGGCAACAGTTGCACCTTCGGCATCCAAGCCAGCCAATGGCGTAGCACACCTGTAGCGTCGAGCAACAGCGCCGTAATTCCCAACAGCATCAGCGCCGCCAGCACAATACGAACATACTTCAAATATCTCATTTTAATTCTTGATTTTTAATCCTTAACTCTTTTTCAGCATTACATACACCGCCAGACCCGCCACGCTCTTGATACCGGTCTTGCGGGTGATGCTCTTGCGGTGGGTATTCACCGTATTGACCGCAATATTGAGCCTCTCGGCAATCTCCTTGCTGCTCAATCCCTGCGCCACCAATTCCAGCACATCCTGCTCACGCTCGCTGAGTGAATAGTCCTCGGGGGGCAGCAGCAACAACTCCTCTATCATGGCGTGCTTCTCCAGGTCGCGGCTCAACTGCATGATGTCAAACACCAGCTCCATCATCTCCTCGTTCAGCCGCTCGCCAGGGATATATTTGTAGATAATCTGCGTCAAGTCGCCCAGCTTGTCCCTGATGTTATCGTGGCTCCTCAGGTAGTGATCGCTCACAGCCCGTCCCTGGCCCGAGCGCAACTCTTCGAGCATCTGCTCGAGGTTTCTCTCCTCCTGACGCACATGGGCACGCACCTCGCGGCAGTAGTCGGCAAAATACTTCTTCAGCACCGCCGCCTGCTGCTCGCCGGCCGAGTCGGCAATGTGGTCCAGATGATGCTGCAGGTGCGGCAGACGCTCCTCGATATAGTAGCGGTGGCTGGCCTGCAGGTGCTCCACCACCAGGCGGTTCTCGATGCGCGCCACCTCCTCGTCGTCGGGACGGTAGTCGTCGAATGTATAGATGTTGCAGACCGTAAGGAAGAAGTTCTCGTCCACCCCGCGCTCGCGGCAGACTTCTTTCACGCTCTTGTCGCCGAAGCCCAGAGGGATGCCGAAGCGCGGCAACATCAGGATGAGGTCGTAGTTGGAAGCTATCATGTCGGCCATCTTCATGCGGCCTGTAAAAATCGTCCTTTTCATGCTGCAAAATTACGAAAAAAAATCAACATGCCGCCGAAATAATATAAACAAGGTATTGACACCCACCAAACACCCACTGTTTTACAGTCGTTTAACGGCCGTTCTACGGTCATTCTTTGGAAAAAAGCAAAGAACGACCAAAGAACGACCGAAGAACGACCGTCGAAAAGACGGTGTCAATTGGATTTTTTTTCGTACCTTTGCACCATGAAAGTACCTCTTGGCACGGCAGGTCGCGTGCTGCTTATCGGCCTGGCAATGATAGCGTTTGGCAACGTCAAGGCGCAACAATACCCCTGGCAGGACACCACCCACAGCCTCAACGAGCGAGTGGAGTGGCTCGTCAAGAACCTGACCCTCGACGAGAAGCTGAGCCTCATGGTCCACCAGAACCCCGCCATCGAGCATGTGGGACTACCAGCCTACAGCTGGTGGAACGAGGCATTGCATGGCGTGGCCCGCGCCGGTTACGCCAACGTCTACCCTATGCCCATCGCCTTAGCCGCCACCTTCAATCCTGATCTGGTGCAAAGTATCTTTTCACACGTATCCGCCGAGGCTCGTGACAAACACCGCGAGGCGCAGGACACCGGCTACTATGGCGACTATGCGGGCCTTACCTTCTTCACGCCCAACATCAACATCTTCCGCGACCCGCGCTGGGGACGCGGCATGGAGACCTACGGCGAGGACCCTTTCCTCACCGCCACGATGGGCCTGGCATGCGTCAACGGGCTGCAACATTGGGACCCCGAGTTTTGGGCTGCCGGCAACGCACTCTCTGCCGCCGCCTGCCTCAAGCACCTGGCCGTGCACAGCGGTCCCGAAGGCATCCGCCACGAGTTCAACAGCGTGGTGTCGGAGCGCGACCTGCGCACCACCTACCTTCCTGCTTTCGAGTATATCATCAAGAACAGCGACGTGCAACAGGTGATGTGCGGTTATAACAGGCTCAACGGAGAGCCTTGCTGCACCAACAGCCGTCTGTTCGATATCCTGCGCAATGAATGGCAGTACGACGGCATCCTCGTCACCGACTGCTGGGCCCTGAACGACGCCTACGAGCGCGACACCGTCATCCCGCGCCACCGTACCCATGCCACCGCGGCTGCCGCCTACGGCGATGCCTTCGGCCGCGAGGTGGACCTCGAGTGCGGCAGCGGCCTGCCCGCCCTGCGTGAGGCAGTGCAGCAAGGCCTCGTGCCCGAAAGCAAGGTGGACGAGCATGTGCGCCGCATCCTCCGCACCCGCCTGCGCGTCACCGACGAACCGCGATTGATAAACGACAGCGTAGAGGTGGATCCCGACATATTTCAGCCCTACACACAAAGCATGGTGCTGCTGAAAAACAATGGGGTGCTGCCGCTGAAGGAAAACGAATTCCTCCGCCTCGAGGGACCCAATGCCTATGACAGTCTTATGCCCCTGGGCAACTACAACGGCACACCCCGTCACTGCATCACCATCGGCGAAGCACTGATGAAATACCAGGTATTGAGTGCCGGCGACGGTAAGACGTTGGTATATGTCGGTGGACTGAGCCCCCAGCTCGAGGGCGAAGAGTTGCCGGTAGAGAAGGAAGGATTCTATAAGGGCGACCGCACCAAGATAGAACTCCCCAAAGAGCAAGTGGAAGAGATTAAATCCTTCAAGGACCAAGGCTACCGTGTGGTGCTGGTGCTCTGTACCGGAAGCGCCATTGCCCTCGAGAACGTTATCGACGACTGCGACGCCATCCTCGAGGGCTGGTACGGCGGTCAGTACATGGGGCTGGCTGTAAGAGAGTTGCTATTTGGCCGTCGTGACGACTTCGGCCGTCTACCCCTCACCTTCTACCGCTCGACTGACCAACTGCCCGACTTTGAGAGCTACGACATGCAGCGGCGCACCTACCGCTACCTTGACAACGGCGACGCGCTCTTCCCCTTCGGCTTCGGCTACAGCTACAGCTTCTTCTCCATCAAGGAACCGTGGGTGTCGGAGGCCGACTTCACCATCGGCGGCACCGCCAGCCTCTGCAACACCGACGCACCTAATGCCGGCTACCACCGCACCGTTGTGCAGGTCTACCTGAAGAACGAGAACGACCCCGAAGCGCCCGTCAAGCAGTTGATTGGCATTGCCTCATTGATTCTCACCGAGGACAGCCACCTGAAGCCCTTCACCATCAAGCTCGACCCCTTCTGGTTCCGCCAATACAACGAGCAGACAGGCCTCCTTGAGGAACCCGCCGACGGCACCCAATTCATCCTCCAGATAGGCTTCAGTAGCGACGACCGCGACCTGATAGATTTACCCTTCACATACCACAACAGAAAGTAGTTAAGTATACAGTAGTTAAGTCATTACATGAAAAAGATTATTTTGGCGGTAGCAGCCTTTTCACTTTTCTCTTTTCACTTTTCACTTTGCCGTGCGCAGCACGACAGCATCCCCGAGACGGACCCCGCCATTGTGCAGCGCATCGGCGAGTGGCAGGATCTGAAGTTCGGCTTCATGATGCATTGGGGCATCTATGCGCAGTGGGGCATTGTGGAGAGCTGGAACATCTGCAATGAGCCCTGGATTAACCGTGACGGTGCCAACTATGAGGACTACAAGCGTGCCTATTGGGCACTCAGCAAGACCTTTAACCCCAAGCATTTTGACCCGCAAGGGTGGGCGGCAGCGGCCAAAGGCGCAGGCATGAAGTACGTGGTCTTCACCACCAAGCACCACGACGGCTTCTGCATGTTCGACTCGAAGTATACCGACTATACCAGCATGCATAGCCCTGCCAAGACTGATTTCACACGCGGCGTGGTCGATGCCTTCCGCGCCGAGAATATGTGGATTGGACTCTATTTCAGCAAGCCCGATTGGCACTGCGACAACTATTGGGCCCATGAGTGGGCCACGCCCGACCGCAACGTGAACTACTCCATCGCCGACCATCCCGCCCGATGGCAGCGCTATTGCGACTTCACCTACAACCAGATAGGCGAACTGACGCACAACTACGGCCAGGTGGACATCCTGTGGCTCGACGGCGGCTGGGTGCGCCCCGCCTGGAGCGTCAACGACGAGACGCGTCCCTGGCTGGGCTGCAGCGGACAGGTGCAGGAGCTTGACATGCAGCGCCTCGCCAACATCGCCCGCGAGAAGAACCCACAGACGATTATCGTCGACCGCAGCGTAGGAGGTCGATACGAGAACTATCGCACCCCCGAAAAGCAGGTGCCCGACACCCTCCTGCCCTACCCATGGGAGACCTGCATGACGATGGGCGACAGCTGGAGCTATGTGCCCAACGACAACTACAAAAACGCCAAGACCCTCATCCACATGCTCTGCGATGTGGTGGCCAAGGGCGGCAACCTGCTGCTCAACGTGGGTCCCGATGCCGACGGCCACTTGCCCGCCGAGGCCCTGCAGCGCATGGAGGAGATGGGCCGCTGGCTGGACAAGAATGGCCACGCCATCTACGGTACCCGCCCGCTCTACCCCTACTGCGAGGGCAATGTGCGATACACGCAGAGCAAGGACGGCCGTCACCAATACGCCATCACCCTGCTGGACGAGGCCCCTTACGCCACCGTCCGCGAACTGAAGGGAAAACACCGGAAATAATCCGTATCAAGAACCTACCAAGAACTTACCAAGAACCTACCAAGGACTTCCCATCGACTACCACGGTGGTAGTGAAAAGGGGATGAAAAGCGGCTGTTAGCAGTACCGTTTAAACCAGGTACGCTGCTTGCGGGCATAGTGCCAGGTGTTGAGCTTGATGGCGGCCACCGCCTCGTCGAGCGACGCCGTTCCGTCGAGGACGGGGAACAGTTCGCGGTAGCCCACGGTATTCAATGTATTGAGCTGACGATAAGGCAATAAAGACTGCACCTCGTCGAGCAGTCCCTCCTGCATCATCATGTCCACCCGGCAGTCGATACGCTGACGAAGGTCAGAAGCCGAAAGGCTGAGTACACGCACCTCTGTCTCGAATGGACGCTCCGTGCGCGGCTGGTCGGCGATGACCTCGCTATAGGGGCGGCCTGTCATCAGGCATACCTCCAAGGCCCGTTGCAGACGCACGGGGTTGCGCAGGTCCACATGGATATAATAGTCGGGGTCCAGCAGCTTCAGCTGGGCACGTTTCTCCTCCAGCGGCATCTGCTGCAGTCGGGCACGCAGTTCGGGCGTAGGGTCGGGCATAGGAGACACTCCGTGCAGCAAGGCGTCGATATAGAGTCCGCTGCCGCCCACGGCAATCACGTTCTCGTGCGTCTCAAACAGCCGGTCAATCACACGCAGAGCATCCTGCTCATAGTCAAAAATATTGTAGGGCTCCGTCACCGAACGGCAGGCGATGAAGTGGTGCGGCACGGCGGCCAACTCCTCGTCGGTAGGGCGCGCCACGCCGATGTGCATCTCACGGTAGAACTGCCGCGAATCGCAGGAAACAACCTCGGTATGCAGCTGTTGCGCCAACTGCACGGCATGGGCCGTTTTGCCCACCGCCGTGGGGCCTGCTATGACAATCAGGCGCTTCACTTGACCGACAGCACCTTCTCAAACTCCTCCCAGAATTCGGGGAACGACTTCTCCACCACTTCGGGTGCTTCAATCTTCAACTCGGGGAAGCGCAACTGCAACGGGGCAAAAGCCATTGCAATGCGGTGGTCGCCATAGGTGCGCACCATCTCTTTGGGCTTCAACACCGAGGGCAGGATGTGCATCTCGTCGTCGGTAGTGTTGACGGTGGCCCCCATGCGACGCAGTTCGGTGGTGATGGAAATCATGCGGTCGCTCTCCTTGAGGGCTATGTTGCTCACCCCCTTGAGGACGGCACGCAATCCCGAAGCAGCGGCAGCCACAGCAAAAGTAGGCACCAGATCGGGGCAGTCAATGCAGTTGAACACCACCGATTTGGCCCGTTCTCCGCCGCCCTGCACCGTAATGCTGCGGCCGGCGGCGCGATAGGGCGAGCGCACTTCGGTGCTGACCACTCCCAACATCCGGAAGAAACGGTCGGTGGCGCTGTCGCCCTGACAGGAGTCGAGCTGCAGGCCAAGGAGACGTATGCGCAGGTCGGGACGGAGCATGGCCATCGTATAGAAATAGGAGGCTGCCGACCAATCGCGCTCAATGGTGACGGCGGCAGGCTTGGGCTTGCCGTCGTAGTGCTGCACATAGTAGGTGCGGCCATTGGAGGAACGGCGCACCTCGACCCCTGCCTGTTGCAGCGCGTCGGTGGTCATCTCAATATAGGGCCTCGACGTGGGGCGCTGGGTCATGGTGAGCGAAATGCCCTCGGGCAACTGTGGGGCCACCAGCAACAAGGCACTGACGAATTGGCTGCTCAGCAGCGGGTCCACCGTCACGGTGCGGCGCGTAGGCACGCTGCCCTGTATATGCACCGGCAGGAAGCCTTCCTTTTCGGTACACTCAAGACGCAGCCCCATCTGGCGCAGCGCATCAATCAGCGGAGCCATAGGACGCTGGCAGAGGCGCTCGTCGCCGGTAAGCAACGACGAGCCGTTAGTGATGGCCAGCAACGGCATCATGAAGCGGGCCACAGAACCCGCATTTTCACAGTAAAAGACGTCGGAGGATTGGGTTTCCAATTGTGTCAGCAGGCGGCGAAGCAGTTTTGTGTCGCCCGAAGTGGAGAGTTTGCCAATGCGGAAATGACTTCCCAGTAGGTGGTTGATCATCAGCCACCGGTTGCTCATGCTCTTCGATGCCGGCAGATTGATACGTATATCGTTGGTGTTCATTGCTCGATATTATAGCCTTTCAATTTACGGTAGAGTGTACGTTCGGAGATATGCAACTCGGCAGCAGCCAGCTTGCGGTTGCCACCGGCATGTTCCAAAGCCTTCAGGATGGCGTGTTTCTCGCGGTCTTCGAGGCTCAACGCGTCATCGTCGACGATTTCCGGAGTGATGAATTCCTCTTCTTCATGTTGTACCTGAGGCAGGTAGGAAGACTGCTGCACCACTTGCCCCTGCACAGGCATGCCTTGAGCCATTTGGGTGACAGCATTACGCAGGTCGTTGATTTCCTTGCGCATCTCGTTAATCATCTGTCCCATGCTGAGGGCCTTGAGCAGCAGTTCGCGGTCGGTAATCTGGCTGCCGCCTACTGTCTGGCTGCCGTTTTCCACCACAGCAGGCATCCGTTCACCCGTCGGCACAAAGGAGAGGTAGTTCTGCAGGATGGCCGGCGTAATGGTGCGCTCGGTTTCCACCACGGCAATCTGCTCTGTGATGTTTTTCAACTCGCGCACATTGCCATACCACGGGTAGTCCATCATCATGCGCTTGGCCTCATCGGTGAGCACGATGGGCGGCATGTGGTATTTCTCCGCCACGTCGGACGAGAACTTGCGGAACAGCAGCGGCACGTCGTCTTTGCGCTCGCGCAGAGGGGGCAGGTAGATGCTAATCTGGTTCAGGCGGTAGTAGAGGTCCTCGCGGAAGCGTCCGTTGCGCACCGCCTCGACGATGTCCACATTGGTGGCCGCCACCACACGCACGTTGATTTTCTGTGCCGTCGAGCTACCCACAGGAATTATCTCGCCGTTCTCCAGCACACGCAGCAACTTGACCTGCATGGCCAGCGGCAACTCGCCAATCTCGTCGAGGAAGATGGTGCCACCGTCGGCCTCTTCGAAGTAACCCTTGCGGCTACGGTCAGCGCCGGTGAAGGCTCCTTTGACGTGGCCGAAGAGTTCGCTCTCGATGGTACCTTCGGGAATGGCGCCACAGTTAACCGATATGAGGCCACGCCCCTGACGCACATGCTTGCGCAGGCTATTCTCGTGGATGATGCGCGAGAAGACATCCTTGCCCACGCCACTCTCACCGGTAATGAGGATAGAGAGGTCGGTTGGGGCCACCTGGATGGCCTTGTTGAGCGCCAACTCCAGCTTGGGGTCGTTGCCTATGATGTCGTAGCGTAACTTTATATTCTTGATATCCATGATAACTAAAAATCGCTGTGATAAGGGGCTATAACAATATTGCGGGCCTGCTGCATCTGCCGCGCCAAGTCGGTGTACTGCTTGATTTCGGACAGCAGGCGGCGCTGCCCGTCTTCGTCGGCGGTGCGCAGTTGCTCACGCCGATCGGCCACCATCTGGGCGATGCGGCCGCTCTTGAAGGTGTAGATACTTTCACGCAGGTCCTGCAGCAGGTTGTCTTCTATCTTGGGCACAAAGATGCCCTTGGCACGCCAACTGTCGCTGAGGCTGTAGGAGTCCATCATCAGCGAGATGGCGAAGACACGCAACTGCTCGTCGTCCGACTTCATGAAACGCGACACGTCCACCGTGTGCATCATCTCCTGCATCAGCGCGCATTGCTCGAAGATGCGCTGACAGAGGGGGTGCATCATGGCCAGGTTGTCCTGTTTCAACTCGCCGATAATAATCTCTGCCACCGAATACTCCTCCGTGTGCCGGCGACCGTCGGCATCGGTAAACTCCTGCAAGAGCTTGTTGTTGCCATAGTTGAGCAGCAGCTTCACCAAGTGGCGCTCCACCTCGGGCGGTGCCGCCGAAGGCACACTCTCCACCTTGCGTTCTTCGCTCTCCACTCTCTGTTCTCCATTCTCTCCGCTCTCCTGCTTCTGTTCCTTCTCGTAGGCTTTCTGGCGCTCCTGACGGGCCACCTTGGCCACGGCGTCGGCCAGCACCTCCTCGCTGACGTGCAACAGGTGCGAGCACTGACGTATGTATTCCGCGCGCTCCAGCATGTCGGCCACCAGGGCGATGCTGTGGGCCGTGTCGCTCACCAGCGCGGCGCGACGTATGGGGTCGTTCTTCGCGTCGTCGAGCAACACGCGGGTCTTGAACATGATGAAGTTGTCCTCATGCTGTGCCAAGTAGTCCTGCAGGGCGGTGGAGCCATACTTCTGGGCATAGCTGTCGGGGTCCTCGCCGTCGGGGAAGAGCACCAGGCGCACGTGCATACCCTCGGCGAAGAGCAGATCCACAGCGCGCAGAGCAGCCTTGATGCCGGCCGAGTCGCCGTCGTACAGCACTGTCACATTGGGCGTGTAGCGCTTGATGAGGCGTATCTGCTCCACCGTGAGACTGGTGCCGCACGAGGCCACCGTGTTCTCCACGCCCGATTGGTGCATCGACACCACGTCGATGTTGCCCTCCACCAAGTAGCACTTGTTGGCCTTGGCGATGGCCGAGCGGGCCTGAAAGAGGCCGTAGAGGATACGGCTCTTGTTGTAGATGTCCGAGTCGGGCGAGTTGACATACTTGGCGGCCTGCTTCTCCGAGCTCAGCACACGGCCCGAGAAGCCCAGCACACGGCCGCTAATGCTGTAGATGGGGAACATCACACGTCCGCGGAAACGGTCGTATTTCTTTCCGCTATCCTCCTTGACGATGGTCAGGCCCGTCTTCTCGAGCATGGCCTCGCTGTAGCCGTTCTTCAGCGCATGGTCGGTGAAGTTGCTCCACTCGTCGAGGCAGTAGCCCAGACCAAAGCGCTTGATAATCTCGTCGCTCAGGCCGCGCTGGTGGAAATAGCTCAGGCCTACGGCGCGTCCCATCTCGTCGTTGTAGAGCAGGTCGGCGAAATACTTCTGTGCAAACTCGCTGACGTGGAACAGGCCGTCGCGCTCCGTCTGCCGCTCTTTCTCCTCGGCGGTGAGTTCCTTCTCCTGTATCTCGATGTTGTACTTGCGCGCCAGCCACTGCAACGCTTCCACATAGGTATAATGCTCGTGCTTCTTGAGGAAGTTGACCACATCGCCCGCCTCGCCGCAGCCGAAGCACTTGTAGATGCCCTTCGACGGCGACACGTAGAACGACGGCGTCTTCTCGTTGTGGAACGGGCAGCAGCCAATATGGTTGGCGCCGCGCTTCTTGAGGCTCACAAAATCGCCTATTACCTCCTCGATGCGCGCCGCATCCATTATGCGTTGTATGGTCTCCTGGTCTATCATGCAAACAATTTGCAAAAATACAACTTTTTTCTCACATGGCAAAAAGATTTTACAACCCTATACAAACCGCTGTAAGTCCGACCGTTCTTTGGTCATATAAAGACCGTTCTTTGGTCGTTCTTTGGAAAAAACCAAAGAACGACCAAAGAACGATCAAAAAACGGTTGAAGAAATGTAGGAGTCAGGCAGGACTACCTCACCACCTCAATGGCGCCGTTGTGCTCAATGTTGCCATTGTAGCCGCGCGCCGAGAAGCGGTAGAAGTAGGTGCCGGTGGGCATATCCTTCGGGTCCCAGAAGTCCTCGTCGCTCGCTATGTTGTCCTTGTGGAACACACGCACACCCCACTTGTTGTAAATGTCAAGCGAGTTGATGGGATAGCCCTTGCCCTCCACCAGGTTCTGGATGACGAAGCGGTCGTTGATGCCGTCGCCGTTGGGCGACACCACATTGGGGAACTGCAGGAAGTCGTTGACCAACAAGATGGTGTTCTCGGCCGTGTCGCGGCAGTAGACCACGTTGCCCGAGGGGGCCAGGTTGTCGGTGCGCGCAATGAGACGCACAGAGTAGATGCCCGAGGGGTTGTCGCCGGTGTACTGCGAGAAGTTGAACGACGGTTCCTCTTCGACAAGGGTCTCTACCGAAAGCGGGTTGTCCTGATTGTACTGCACCTCCCAGAAGTATTTGGTGTAGTCGGTCTTGGGGGTGGTGCGGTTTTCAAATTGGATAACGGGGTTGAGCACCGACGGGTAGAGGGGTTCCCAGGCGAAGGCTGCCTGCGGAGCCGAGTAGACTGCAATGGCCTGCGGGCTGATGATGGAGTCGATGCAGCCGTCGGCCGAGGTGGCGTAGTATTTCAAGTCATAGATACCGGCAGCATAGGTGTGGCTGGGGCTGGCCAGCGTGGAGGTAATGCCGTCGCCGAAGTCCCAGAAGTGCTGGGCCGTCTCGACGCTGTAGTTGTCGAAGCTCAGCGTGAAGGGTTCGCAACCCTCGAAGACGAAGGGCGTGGGCATGAAGCTGGGCAGCGGCTGGCGACGCAGGCCGATGTTGATGGTGTCGCGCGACACACAGACACGGGTAGAGGTTTGGTTGGTGACCCTGACCACATAGTTAATGTCGCTCGTCGGCTCCTGCGGAGTGGTGATGGTGGGCGTAATCTCGCCGCCAGGGCTCCACATGTAGGAGTAGTTCTCGGTTTCGGCGTGTCTGTCGCGAGCATCGAGCACAATGGTATTGACTCCGCAGAGGGCTGTATCCACACCCAGAGAGGGCTGCGGGGTCCAATAGGAGGTGATGCGGGTGGCGGTGTCCCACACACAGCCGAACTCATCGTAGACCTTCACGATGATGGGGAAGGTACCGGCGGTGTCGGGGGTTGAGATATGGCTGATGGTGGGCGACTGTGCGTGGATTTGGGCACCACGGTAGTAGCCCATGTCGTAGTCGTGATATTGCGCTGCCGTGTCGGGGTGCCAGACGAGCGAGTCGATGCCCACCTGGTACTTACAGTCGTTATCGCCACTCACATTGCAGATGTCGAGCGACCAATTGAAAATCCATCCGTTATCGGCGCCCCAGGTGTCGTAGACGCGGATACGCCAGTTGCCGTTGAGGGGGCAGCCCACCAGCTCCTTGAAAGTGGCCCACGGCAGGTAGTAGTCTTCCTTGTCCTCGTGGTTGCTGGGCTTACGGGTGGTGAGGCTGGTGCCTTGAGGCGTATTACCTGTTTGATTAAATCCGGGAGGAATGGGCGTGTAGGTCACCGGCCAATTCACCGTATTACCATTGGAGACAATATAGAAGTTGCCTGTCGGACAGGGATCCGTCCACGACCACACGGCGGCGGCATTATCGCCTGTGACCAACGTATAGTGGGTGTCGCGGCTAAAGCAGTAATCGAAGCCATAGCCATAAGGGTTACCTACAGAGTCGCATCTTGGGCTCGAATCCCAGGGGCCACCTCCTTGCGTATCCAGAGGGATACCGAGGAACGTACCACCACCATAACCCTTACCGTCATTGATTGGCACTACCATTTGTCCTCCTTGCCCATTGGTAACATGGATAGTATCCGGCGAGTGGGCAGGAATACCATAGGGAGAACAGCTTGCCGGGTTACCCCATTTAAGCACAGCCTCCTTGTTGGTCGGGCAAACAATGGTGACATAGATGTCGCCCATGAAGGAGTGCTCCATGTTGATGCAGATGGAGCAGATGTCCTTGTAGGAGGAGACCCTGGCAGTGTTGGAGAACTCGTTAAACTCCACAGGAGCCTCGAAGTAAGAGGGATTGACGCAGTCGCAACCGTCGGGGATGAAGGTGGTCGACACATAGGTCTTGGAAACCGAGGAGTCCTGCTTGATACGCCGCAAGGTCAGCGTGGCGTTGTCGCCGTCGTAGCCCATGTTCACCATCAGCGAGTCGCGGTTGCAGATGTCCGACAGGGTGAAGATGGTCTTGATGGGGTTGAGGGCGGTACGCACCTTGATGGAGGCAAAGTAGTCGGAGGTGCAGCCATAGGCATCGACGATGTCGAGTCGCACGTCGTAGCAGCCTGTGCGCTGGTATTCGTTGTATTCCACCGCCGTCAGGCCGTAGCCCACAATGGTGTCGCCCTCATTGGCCATGTCCCAACGGAAGAAGGTGGTGGCGTCGGTGGGCGTGTAGTAACCATAGCGGTAGGAATACTTGCCGTGGCCGTGGAAGATAACACCGTCACCGATACAGAGGTGGGCACCGATGAAGCGGGTGGTGTCCACATAGTTGATACCCGACGAGGTGTCGCCCTCGGTGTTATAGATGGTATCCAAGATGGTCACCAGACGGGTGTAGCCTGAGTCATAGATTACGCCGTGACGCGTGCGGTAGAAGAGCGAGTCGATGACCGGCTCGACATACTCGCAGGGAATGCCGCATGCAACATTGACGATAAAACCCTTGCCCACACCGCCGTTGTACTGCTGACAAGCCAGGCCGGTACGGTTGGTGTCGGTCATCGGGTCGGTGCGGAAACGGATGGTAATCATGCCGGTGTTGTTGTTGGGCGACTCAAAGATGATGTCGCCTACCGTCACATTGCCGGTGAAACTGTTGAACTTGGAAATCAGCGTGCCGTTGGTGTCGGGGCCATTATAAATATATAATGTATCCAGGCAGCTGAGTGAAAGCTCTTCCACATAGACGGACATGCGCGACGGAGCGGGACAACCGCTAACTACGGTGATGTAGTAGTCCTTGCCGCGCTGGGGGCTGCCTGCTTCAGGAGCGCCGGCACCCTGCGAATCGTCGTCACGGATGGTGAGCGACGTGGTGTCCATCTGGAACATATTGCCGTGGGTAGAGGCATCCATCCTGATGATGTATGAACCTTGTGCGAAAACTGACGTGGCTGAAAGGAGCATGAAGACTGCCAGGGCCACTGCGGAAACTATCTTTTTCATAGCGATAAGCATTACAAGATGAACAATACCCTATTTATCTGCCCAGGTGTTTGCTTTCCCATTCACGGTTGGCACGCCCCGTCATGTCGTCGATTGAGCGCAGCACCAAATAGGGGTGCGCCGACGCGGGGGTGGCGAAGCAGAGCGTCTTGTCGCCTGTGGGGTAGCGCAACTGAAAATCGTGGAAATTGTAGGCGTAGTAACTCAGCGTGGCCAAGTCTACCACCAAATCGCTTGAAAGGCGCTCGCCTGTAGCCAGGGATTGCACCTCGCTGATGCTGTACAGGTCGGCCGAGGCGGGCACGGTGTCCGACTCATAGAAGGCGGCACGCACGAAGCAGCAGTACCAATCCACCTTGTCGGCGGGGTACTCCGCCATGCGTGCCGTACTGCCGAAATAGGGCAGCAACAAAGCCTCGCAATTCTGTGCCTGCATGCCGGCAACCGCAAGCAACATCATTCCAAAAAGGGCAAATCGTTTCATAATTTTGTCTGTTTTTCCGTTTTATCTGCCTTATAGACGCACAAGGTGCCAAAATCTGCTCATTTTTGGCTAAAGATTTAACATTATTTAACTTTCGACCGCCTTAAATGGTTAATTAAGGCCATCAAAAGACCTAAAGCAAGGAAACCTCCCGGAGGCAAAATCATCATCAGCATACCGTCGGCACCGCCGATGAGCGAATGACCGAAGAAGCAACCCGTGCCCAGCAGTTCGCGCACCATGCCCAGCAGGGTGAGCGCCCAAGTGAAGCCCAGACCCATAAAGAGGCCGTCGAGGAACGACTGACCCACGTTGTTCTTCGAGGCGAAGGCCTCGGCGCGGCCCAGGACAATGCAGTTGACCACAATGAGGGCGATGAAGAGACCCAAACTCTCGTACAGGGCGGGCAGGTAGGCTTTCATCACCATCTCGACCATCGTCACAAAGGTGGCGATGATGACGATGAAGGCGGGGATGCGTACCTTGTCGGGAATGACGCTCTTGAGGAGCGAGATAACGATGTTGGACATCATCAGCACAAAGGTGGTGGCCAGACCCATACTGAGGCCGTTGATGGCGCTGGTGGTGGTGGCCAGCGTGGGGCACATGCCGAGGATAAGCACCCAAGTGGGGTTCTCCTTGATAAGACCGTTTTTGATTATATCTGATGTTTTCATAATGCGATGGAATTATATGGTAATATTGGAAAATACCTCGGCTGCGTCGTTAACAATGCCGAGGAAAGCCCTCGAGGTGATAGTGGAACCACTGATGGCATCCACCGTGCCGCCGTCCTTTTTGACCGTCAGAGCACTCCCGAAAGGCTTGAGACCTACCACACAGCCCTTGCCGTCTTTCTGGAACCATTGGTCGGCTTTGGCACCGAGGCCCGGAGTCTCGTGGGTTTCAAGTATCTGGTAGCCGCAGACGGTGCCTTCCTTATCGAAGCCCACCATGAGCTGAAGGTGACCGCCGAAGCCTTTGTCATTGCCCGACTCGATAGCGGCACCCACGAAGTTGCCCTCGGCATCATAGCCGATGTGGCACAATGTTCCGTCCACATCACGGTCCTCCAGACGGTCGAAGGCGGGCAACACGGCGCTGATGGCGCGGGTCACCTTGGCCTGCTGGGCCTGGGCAATAGGTTCCTTGGTCACTCCATTGAGGGCAGCCAGCGCAGCGGCCGCCACCAGGGCGATGGCCGTCAGCGCCATAAGCATATTGGGTAATGTAGATTGTGCTTTCTTTGCCATAACTTTAATCTTTAAACGTTAAACCTTAAACCGCAAAACGTTTGGGTTTGCACCAGCGGTTGAGAAGCGGGGTGACACCGTTCATGATGAGGATGGCGAAGCTGACACCCTCGGGATAGGCACCCCAATTGCGGATGACGATGGTCAGCAGGCCGCAGCCGAAGCCGAAGATGAGTTGGCCGCTCTTGGCCATCGGCGACGTCACCATATCGGTGGCCATGAAGCAGGCACCGAGCATGATGCCGCCGGTGAAGATGGTCATCACGGGGTCCATATAGGTCTCGGGGTTGACGAGCCACAAGATGCCGCTGAACACAAACGCCGTGCCGATGAAAGCCACGGGAATGTGCCATGTGATAATCTTGCGGCAAAGCAGGTAGATGGCGCCCAGCAGTATGGCGATGGCCGAAATCTCGCCCATCGAGCCACCGATGTGACCCAGGAAGGCATCCATCAGCGTCACGTCGGCAGGCAGCGCACCCTCCTTGAAGGCTCCCAGGGGCGTGGCGCCGGTGGCGGCGTCGAAGCTCATGGTGAAGCCGGGCTTAGGCCAGGTGGTCATCTGCACGGGGAAGGAAATGAGCAGGAAGATACGGCCCACAATGGCGGGGTTGAACGGGTTCTTGCCCAATCCACCGAAAGCCATCTTGGCAATGCCGATGGCCACCAGGGCACCGATGACCACAATCCACATCATGTCGACCGTGGCCGGCACGTTGAAGGCCAACAAGAGGCCAGTGACGATGGCCGAGCCGTCCCACACGGTGGTGGGCTGCTTCAAGATAAACTTCTCTATCAGCCATTGAAACAGCACGCAGCTGGCCACGGAAATGAGGCTCACCAGCAGGGCATTGACACCGAAGAAGGTGATGGCGACAATCAACGCCGGCACCAGCGCCAGGTTGACACGCCACATGATTTTCTTTGTCGACTCGTCGCTGTGCACATGGGGCGAGCCCGATATATTCAATAAGTTCATATATATATTGTTTGATTGCTTGAATGTTTGATTGTTTGAGTACTGTTACCCGATTGATTGATTGCGTAGCCATTCAAACATTCATGCAATCAAGCAATCAGGCATTGGCTTTATTTCTTGGCAGCCATCATGGCGCGCACTTTGTTCTTGCCGAGGCGTATCTCGTCGGTCAGCGGCTTGTTGGCCGGACAACTGAAGAAGCAGCAGCCACACTCGATACAGTCGAGGATGTTGTGTTCCTTGGCCTCCTCAATGCGGTTGTTCTTCACCAGCGCCGAGAAGAGGTAGGGCTCCAGACCCATCGGGCAGGCGTGCATGCACTTGCCGCAGCGGATACAGTTGCTCTCCGGATTGCGGCGCGCCTCTTTCTCGCCCATCACAAGGATGCTCGAGTTGCCCTTCACCGTCGGAGCTTCGAGGTTCACCACCGCCTTGCCCATCATGGTGCCACCGCTAATCACCTTGCCGGTGGTCTCGGGCAGCTGACCGATGCTGTGGGCAATAATCTCGTTGTAGGTGGTGCCGATGCGGACCACATAGTTATGCTGGCTCGGCAGTTCCTTGCCGGTCACGGTGAGGATATTCTCAATCAGCGGTTTGTTCTTCTGGATGGCTTCATAGACGGCAAAGCAGCTGCCCACGTTGCTCACCACGCAGCCCGAGTCGATAGGCAGTTTGCCGCTGCCCACCTTGCGGCCTGTGATGGCGTTGATGAGCTGCTTCTCGGCGCCCTGCGGATACTTGACCTTCAACGGCTCGATGATGATGCCCTCAAACTGCTTGGCGGTCTCCTGCATCTTGGCGATGGCTTGCGGCTTGTTGCTTTCGATGCCGATATAGGCGTTGGGCACACCCAGAGCCTTGCGCAGGATGCTCACGCCGACGCACACCTCCTCGGCATGCTCCATCATCACACGGTAGTCGCTGGTGAGGTAAGGTTCGCACTCGGCGGCGTTGACAATGAGGTATTCGGCCTTCTTGCCCTCGGGCACGCTGTATTTGATGTGTGTGGGGAAGGTGGCGCCGCCGAGGCCGACAATGCCCATCTCCTTCAGTTTGGCCACAATCTCCTTGGGTTCCAGCGCACATTCGCGCTTGATGTCGGGCGTGCGGTCGATGGTCTCCATCCATTCATCGCCCTCCACGTTGATATAAACGGCCGGCTTGGCCAGGCCGAAAGCGTCCTTGCAGGTGTCAATTTTCAGTACGGTGCCGCTGACAGGCGAGTGCACATTGGCGCACATGAAGGTCTGGGCCTCGCCGATCAGCTGGCCCACCTTCACCTTGTCGCCCTTTTGCACTATCGGCGTCGCCGGTGCGCCCAGGTGTTGGTTCATCAGCACCACCATCTGCTTGCCTACGGGCATCACCTCGATGGCGGCATCGTTGGATATCTTGTTCTCTTCGGGGTGGACACCACCCATGCGGAATGTCTTCATCAATTTTAGTTTTAAGTTTTTAGTTTTAAGTTTTAAGTGCAAACCACTAAAACTTACAGCTCACAGCTTGGCCTCCACCTTCTCGGCCACGGGGATTTCGACCTTTTCGGCGGCGGGAGCCTCGGGCTTGGGGGCGGGCTTGACAGCCGGTGCGGGGAAGCCCACATCGTGGATGGCCTTGGTGGGGCACTCGGTGACACACTTGCGGCAGGCGATGCACTTCTTGTAGTCGATATACGACAGGTTGTCGACCACGGTGATAGCCTCCATGGGGCACACCTTGGCGCACTTGCCGCAGCCGATGCAGGCGTTGGCGCAGCTCTTCATGGCCACGGCGCCTTTCTCCTTATTCACGCAGCTGACATACACGCGGCGTTCCTTCTTACCCTTGTTGCGCAGTTCGATGACGCGGCGCGGGCAGGCCTTGGCGCAGGCACCGCAAGCGGTGCACTTGTCGGCGTCGACCACCGGCGTACCGGTGGCGGGGTCCATGTGGATGGCGTCGAATTGGCAGGCGGCCACACAGTCACCGCAGCCCAGGCAGCCGAAGGGGCAACCACTCTCGCCGGTGTAGACGGTGTTCTGGAAAGCACAGCTCTTGAGGCCGTCGTAGTTCGAGCGGCGCTTGTCGCCGCAGTTGGCGGGGTTGCAACGCACCACAGCCACCTGAGGCTCGCCCTGCTCGACGGCACAGCCCAGCAGTGCGGAAATCTTGGCGGCCACAGCGTCGCCACCCGGGGCGCAACGCAGGCCTTCCATGTTGCCCTGCGACACGCAGGCCTCGGCGAAGGCACGGCAACCGGCCTTGCCGCAACCACCACAGTTGGCGCCCGGCAACACCTCGGCCACCTCGTCAATCAAGGGGTCCTCAACCACCTTGAACTTCTGGGCCACAAAGTAGAGCACTACGGCAAAAAGGATGCCCAAAGCACCCAAAACCATCACCGCAATCAGAATGTCATGAGTCATATATTTGTTGTTGTTTTAGGATTTCTTACCTGTTTTTTCTACAATTAAAAGCAAATGCAAAAGTACATAATTTATATAATACGGACAAATTTTTTTTTAAACACCCTGTTATCGACGCACCAACACCTATTGTTTTTCAAGTTTTTACGTGCTGTTTGACTACTGTTTTACTACAAATTATAGTTAAACAGCAGTTAAACAGCCATCAGACAGCAGTTAAAATATCGGTGTCAGCAGAGCGTTTTTCCGGCACTTTTTTTGCAGAAAAACAACTTTTTTTTGCCAATTAAAAAAAGTTTCGTAATTTTGTACCCGAATTTTAACACATAAAACGATGAACAAAGTAGTTGTTGGATTTGATTTCTCAACAGGTTCCGCCTATGCCGTCGACCTTGCCATTGATATTGCAAACCGCTGGCAGAGCGACATCCGTTTGGTATATGTAAAAGAAAAAACCGAGGACGAAGCGCCCATCCGCTCCGAAATCGAGCGCCGCAACGCCGGTGTGGCCCACCTGCTGAAAGGCATCAAATTGGAGTATGTGCTGCGCGAAGGCAACCCCGCCGACGAGCTCACCGCCCAGGCCAAGGAGGACAACGCCGCCCTGCTCATCGTGGGCACCCACGGCATGAGCGGCATGAAGAAAGGCATCCTGGGACGCAACAGCTACAAGACCATCGAGCAGTCGCCCGTGCCCGTGCTCATCGTGCGCGAAGACTTCAACTTCAACAAGGACCTCGACACCATCGTGGTGCCCCTCGACAGCAGCGACGACACACGCCAGAAAGTGGCCCACGCCGCCACCTTTGCCAAGACCTTCGGTTCCACCATCCACCTGCTGGGCCTCTACACCAGCACCACACCCGACATACGCCGCATCGTGGACAACTACGTCAAGATGTCGGAGCGCTACCTCGAGAAGAACAAGGTCAAGTTCGTCACCCAGATGCTCGACGTGGAGAAGAACGTCACCCTCACCACGCTCGACTATGCCAACCGGATTAACGCCGACCTTATCGCCATCATGACCGAACAGGAGTCTTCGTTCAGCAGCCTTATCCTCGGCTCCTACGCACAGCAGATGATCAACCAATCGAACATCCCCGTGCTCACCGTGCGCCCCATCAGCGTGGTGACCGACATCGACAGCTGAGGCCATGCGTAACGCCATTGCAATAGTTTTATTCCTTGCCCTCACCATCCCCGCCTGTGCACAACAGGGGCGCGTCACCGTCAAGGGCGACGTGGCCGTCACCCAGATGGTCGAGAAGCACATCGAGCTGAACAGCAAGGTGAAGACCATCCCGGGCTTCCGTGTGCAGATTGCCTCCTTCAGCGGCACCAACAGCAAGACCAGCGCCTTCGACCTGCGCGACCGCTTCATGCTCGACTACCCCACGGTGCAGGCCTACATCGTCTTCGACGAACCCAACTTCAAGGTCAAGGTAGGCGACTTCCGCACACGCCTCGAGGCCTACGCTTTCCTGCAGCAAATCAAAGAGGTATATAAAGGATATATCGTCCGCGACAACATCTACCCCGAGCCGCCCCAACAGGTGGAATACGCCCCCGACGACCAGGAATCAGCTACCGACGAATAGCGCGGCAGCCATGCCGTCGGCATGGAGAAGCCCCTCGGTGGTGGGGGCCAAAGTATCATTCATTGTAAGCCACCCGCAAGCAATATAGGGCTGCACCAACCGGAGCAGCCTTTCTTTTTGCCCTTCGGGCACCGCAGCCAACGGCAAGCCGCGCACGGTGCGCAACGAGGTCATCAGCAGCTCGTTGTAGGCATCGGCCTCACTGAGCGTCTCCTCGCCGACGGTGCCGTCGGGGTTGTTCCATTGGCGCTTCTTCCCGTCGAAGCTGTGGGCCCCGGAACCGAGGCCGAGGTAGGGCGTGCGGTCCCAATAGCGGCTATTGTGCTTCGACTCAAAGCCCGGGCGCGCATAGTTGCTCACCTCGTACTGTACAAAACCCGCCTCGGTAAACTGCATATGCAGCGCGTGGTACTGCCGCACCACCTCCTCTTCGTCGGGCAGCACCACCCTCCCCTGCTGCACCTGCACAGCCAGCGCCGTGCCAGGCTCCAACGTGAGGGCATAAGCCGAAACATGGGTAACCATCTCTAAAATATCTAAATCTTCTATATTGTCTATATTATCTAAAATACCGTAGATAAGGTCCACTGAAATATTATCGAAACCGGCACGGTGGGCGTGCTCTACCGCTTCAAGGGCCTGCTGTGCTGTGTGGCGGCGGTTCAGGAAGCGCAGCACCTTGTCGTCAAGGCTCTGCACGCCGATGCTCAAGCGGTTGAAACCCAACGTCCGCAGGCTTCTCAGGTAATCGAGGTTCAGGTCTTCGGGGTTGGCTTCAAGGGTCATCTCCTCGACTTGCGAAAGGTCGAAACAACGCCGCAATCCATCCACGATGCGTTCCAACTCACTGATGGACAATATTGACGGAGTACCTCCACCGAAATAGACGGTCTTTATGGGGTGGTCCTGCTCCCCTTTCCGCTCCTCCATCTCCTTCAACAAGGCCTCAAGATAACCGGCCACAGGCCACCGACCACCGGCCACCGGCTTCGAGTAAAAGGCGCAGTAGGTGCATTTGCGGTGGCAGAAAGGTACGTGAATGTAGATCATTTTCTATTGACGTTAATTTCCGTAAATTAATCCGTTAATTTTTCATGAATTAATTAACGCCAATTAACGAAATAAATTCACGATAATTTACGTAGACATTCATGCCAGCAGTTGGTCGGCGGCGGCGTAGGGACTTATCTTGTTCTCAAGGATTTGCTGCTTGAGGGCTTCGATGCGCTCCTCCATGCCGGGGGCGTTGTAGAAACGCTCGCGCAGGCCGCTCTCCAGCGCTTCGCCCATGATGCGCAGGTTCTGCTGCTGGCGCTTGGTGTAGAAGTAGCCGTTCTGCTTGGTGAAGGCCACGTACTCCATCACCTCGTTCCACAGCTCGGCGACGCCCTGCTTGGTGTAGGCCGAACAGAGGGTCACCTTGACCGTCCAACCACTCTCGGGCATCGGGAAGAGATGCAGCGCGTTGCGGAACTGTGCGGCCGACAGCTCGGAGCGCTGCGGGTCGAGTTCGCACTTGTTGATGGCTATCATGTCGGCCATCTCCATGATGCCGCGCTTGATGCCCTGCAACTCGTCGCCGGTGTTGGCCAGCTGCAGCAGCAGGAAGAAGTCGACCATCGAGTGGGCGGCCACCTCGCTCTGACCCACGCCAACGGTCTCGACGATGACCACGTCGAAGCCCGCCGCCTCGCAGAGGGTGATGATTTCGCGCGTCTTGCGTGCCACGCCGCCCAGCGAGCCCGCCGAAGGGCTGGGGCGAATGAAGGCGTTGGGGTCTACGCTGAGTTCCTCCATGCGCGTCTTGTCGCCGAGAATGGAACCTTTGCTGCGTTCGCTGCTGGGGTCGATGGCCAGCACGGCCACCTTATGTCCATGACCGGTGAGGTGCTTGCCGAGAGCCTCAATGAGGGTGCTCTTGCCGGCCCCGGGGACACCCGTGATGCCCAGGCGCACACTCTGTCCGCTGTAGGGCAGGCAGCGTTCGATGACCTCCTGAGCCTTCTTCTGGTGGGCATACAACGAGCTCTCCACCAGCGTGATGGCGCGACTCAGCAGTGTGCGGTCGCCGTGACGGATGCCGCTCACGAGTTCCTCGACCGAGGGCTCCTGCTGCCGCCGTGCACGCATGCGCTCCAAGTAGCTGTTGTTCACCGTGTCCTTGGGGGTGGCGCCGACGCCCGTCGACAGCGCCGACTCATATTCGAAGTTGCTGTAAAGATGCTTGTCGTCCATATCTGCCCCCTTTAACGCCAAGACCGAAAAAATATTGTATCAGGTCCGCACAAAAACCGCTCTAACTCCGACTGTTGTCCGTTTGTTGTCCGTTTGTTGTTCGCTTGTTGTTCGCTCAATGAACGGACAACAAGTGGATAACAAGCGGATAATAAGCGAATATCGGTCGGACTTGGGGCGGTGTTTTCGCGGTGCCATCGAGAGCTTGTCATTCCGGGAGAACGGCGACAGCGACCAGATGGAAGACTATGAAACGACCAATTGGCACGAGAGCGGTGGCTTTTGGGGATAATCCCCCGACCTCAGCACAGCGCAAAGCCGTGGGCCTCAACGTCCACGGCTTTTTTTTGCCCCCTTGCACAATATAGCGCCGAATGTGTCGTTATATCATTCATAAAACAAAGTAATAATAACAAAAACAATACCATAATGAAAACCACACCGTACACCGATTTGCACATTAAACTTGGTGCAAAGATGGCCGAATTTGCCGGCTACAACATGCCTATCCAGTACACCGGTCTCGTCGAGGAGCACAACAATGTCCGCAACAACGTGGGCGTGTTCGACGTGAGCCACATGGGCGAGTTCCGCGCCAAAGGCCCCATCGCCAAGCACTTCATGCAGTATGTCACCACCAACAACGTCGAGGACCTCTTCGACGGCAAGGTGCAGTACACCTGC
>JAFZKV010000044.1 GCA_017551765.1 Bacteroidales bacterium | reverse complement strand
GTTTGTTGTTCGATTATAAAACGGACAACAAACGGACAACAAGCGGACAACAAACGGACATCAGTCGGAGTCATCTCGGAGTCATCTAGGTCTTATACGGTACTTATAACCAACCTATTGTGCGTATAATTCCACCTTCCCCGTTCAGTTGTCAGCGCCGATGCGTATGGCACCAGCCAAGTTGTCTTGGTTGTCTCCGTTGTCGCCCCCAATCACCGGCCACCGACCACCGGCCACCGACCGCCCCAAAATACATCGTGCACGACATAAATCTGTTTTTCTTAGCCTCCCCGCCTGCGGCGGTAATCCAACAATCCAAAAAGATTTACAGGATTACCGCGCAGCGTGGAGAACAAAAAAAGGATTTCTGGATGACGCCGCCAGGCGGGAGGTTAAAAAAAATCGTCGTGGCATACTAAAAAGGGGAGAGGTGCGTTAAATGGATTATGAATTATATAAAATGTCTTTTGGCGACGGCGTTGGTGCTGCTCGGCGGTGTGGCTGCGGGGCAGGACAAGGCGCGCATGACGGAGCACCAGCAGCGGCTGCAGGAGCTCTTTGTGCGCGTGGCGTCGGCGCCGACAGACAATGAGCGCTACCTGGCCTCGGAGGATGCCGTGTGGCAACTCGGCAAGGCCCTCGAGGAGGAGCGTTCGGAGCGTTGGCAGTGGGACCTGCCGCGCTCGGTGTCGGTGCTCACGTCGCCCGACGGACACCTGCGTGTCTTCTCGTGGGCTGTGGTGCGCGACGACGGCGAGTACGAGTGCTTCGGCGCCGTGCAGTTCTACAACGACCACGAGGAGGAGTACCAATACCAGATGCTGAACGACAAGAGCGACGAGACGCTGAACCGCGAGGAGAGCGTGCTGTCGGCCGACAGTTGGTTCGGCGCCATCTATCAGGACCTGATACAGACCACCGCTGGCGACCGCACCGTCTACACCCTGCTGGGTTGGACGGGGGTGGACAACCTGACCGACCGCCGCGTCATCGAGCCGGTGGTGCTGCGCCAGGGGGTGCCGCAGTTCGGAGCCCCCGTGTTCCGTCGCGAGCGCAACCTGCGGCGCGTGGTGATAGAGTACCGCGACGGTGCCGCCGTACAGCTGGCCTATGAGGAGCAGACGGTGAAGACGGTGACACGCGAGCGTGTGAAGGTGCGCGGCACCAACCGCTACCGCTCCGTGGAGAAGAGCAAGGAGCACCGCGAGCGCATGATTATCTTCGACGAGGTGGAGCCGCCGGTGGCGGGCATGGAGGGCCTCTTCCAATACTATGTCCCCTCGGGCCTCGAATTGGCCTATGTGTGGAACGACGGCAAGTGGGAGCAGCGTTCCGGCGCCCAGGGCCGCCTCAGCGACAAAAAGCTCAACAAGCCCTTTGTACCTCTCCAAAAGAACAATCCCTCCTACAAATACTAACCGCTAACCTATGCGACTGAACGACATACACTCCCCCGAAGACCTCAAGCGGGTGCCCCTGCAAGAGTTGCAGGCCATTGCCGACGAACTGCGCGACTATATCATTGATACCCTCTCGACCCATCCGGGCCACTTGGCCTCGAGCCTCGGCACGGTGGAGCTCACCGTGGCGCTGCACTATGTCTTCAATACGCCCGACGACAAGCTGGTGTGGGATGTGGGCCATCAGGCCTATGGCCACAAGATACTCACCGGCCGGCGCGAGGCGTTCTCGACCATACGCACCTATGGCGGCCTCAGCGGCTTCCCCAAGATGGCCGAGAGTCCCTACGATGCTTTCGGCACGGGCCACAGTTCCACTTCCATCAGCGCTGCCCTCGGCATGGCCACGGCCTGCCGGTTGCAGGGCAATACGAGTCGTGCTCACATTGCCGTCATCGGCGACGGCGCCCTCACGGGCGGCGAGGCCTTCGAGGCCCTTAACAATGTGGGCGCCTCCAAGGCCAACCTGCTGATTGTGCTCAACGACAACGGCATCTCCATTGACAAAGCCGTCGGCGGCCTCGACGCCTACTTGACCCAAATCACCTCCTCGCGGCGCTACAACCAGCTGAAGGAGAACGTGTGGCGCAAGCTTGACGGCAGCGAAGGCGGACGGCGCCATGACCGTTCGCTGGGCCTGTTCCAGCGCCTCACCTCCACGGCCAAGACTGCCGCCCTTGGCGGCAGCAACCTCTTCGAGAGCCTCGGCATACGTTATTTCGGCCCTATCGACGGGCACGACATACCCCAGCTGGTGAAGATGTTGCAGCGACTGAATGAACTTGAAGGTCCCAAATTGTTGCACATCGTCACCACCAAAGGCAAAGGTCTGCGACAGGCCGAGGAGAACCCCGTGGTGTACCACGCTCCGGGCAAATACGACATACGCACAGGCGACCAGATTAACAGCACCGCCGAAGGCACTCCGCTGAAATACCAAGAGGTCTTTGGCCGCACCATCATCGAGCTGGCCGAACAAAATCCCGCCATTGTGGGCATCACGCCCGCCATGCCTACCGGCTGCTCGCTCAACCTGATGATGGAACAGATGCCCGACCGTGCCTTCGATGTGGGCATTGCCGAGCAGCACGCCGTCACCTTTGCCGCCGGCCTCGCCGCCGGAGGCATGGTGCCTTTCTGCAACATCTACTCTTCCTTCGCCCAGCGTGCCTACGACCAGATTATCCACGATGTGGCGTTGCAGCGCCTGCCGGTGGTGATATGTCTGGACAGAGGCGGCTTGGTGGGTGACGACGGTCCTACGCATCACGGTGTCTTCGACCTGGCGGCCTTGCGACCGGTACCGGGCCTCACCATCTGTGCCCCCATTGACGAGCACGACCTGCGCAATATGATGTACACCGCCCAGCTGCCCGGCCACGGGCCTGTGGTGATACGCTATCCGCGTGGCTGCAGTGAGCATGCCGATTGGCAGTCGCCTTTTGAGGAACTTGTTGTGGGCCGCGGTCGCCGTCTGCGTGAGGGCAGGGGAGAGGTGGCTGTGGTTACCCTCGGTACTGTGGGCAACGACGCCCTGCGCGTCGCCGACGAGGTGGACGCAGACATGTATGATATGCGCTGGCTCAAGCCGCTGGATACCGTTTTGCTGGACGAGATAGCCGCCAAGGGCTACCGCCGCATTGTCACCGTCGAGGACGGTGTGCGCAAGGGCGGTTTTGGCGAAGCCGTGATGGAATACTTCGCCGAGCGGCATCCGCAGGTGGTTTCGATGGTACGCATCCTGGCCATTCCCGACGAGTTTGTCACCCACGGCCCTGTGCCGCAGTTGAAGCATGACTGCCGCATTGACGCCGAGGCCATCCGTGCCTCCCTAAACTGACAACTGCCAACTGATACCTGACAACTGCCAACTGATAACTGATAACTGCCAACTGATAACTGACAACTTGAAAAAGATCCCCCATACCTTTACCATCGTTTTCGCCCTCATCGTGCTGGCGGCGGTGTCTACCTGGCTGGTGCCGGCGGGCGAGTTTCTGCGCCAGGAGGTCGACGGCCGCGAGGTGGTGGTTAACGGCTCGTTCCACCTTGTAGACCGTGCACCGCAGACCTGGCAGGTCTTCAGCGCCCTCTTCAACGGTTTTGTCGACAAGGCCGACATCATCATCTTCATTCTGATGGTGGGCGGCGCTTTCTGGATACTCAACAACAGCCACGCCATCGACGTGGGTGTCATGGCCTTTCTGCGGCGTGTGCAACGGCTTAGCAAGTACAAGTTGATACGCTGGCTGGGAGTGGAGAATATCATCATCACGCTGGTGATGCTCATGTTCAGCCTCTTTGGCGCCATCTTCGGCATGAGCGAGGAGACCATTGCCTTCGTGGTGGTCTTCATTCCGCTGGCCATCCAGATGGGCTACGACAGCATCGTGGGCGTCTGTATGTGCTATGTGGCGGCCCACGTGGGCTTCGCCGGCGCCATGCTCAATCCCTTCACCATCGGCATCGCCCAAGGCATCGCAGGCTTGCCGCTCTTCTCGGGCCTTGAGTATCGCTTCTTCTGCTGGATAATATTGACGGTAATAGGTATCGCTTTCGTGCTGTGGTACGCCGCCCGCGTGAAGGCCAAACCCGAGCGCTCGCCGGTGCACAAGCTCGACGACTATTGGCGCGAGCGTCAGCAGGCAACCGACAACTGCCAACTGACAACCAGGCACACCCTTATCCTCATCCTCCTGCTGCTCACCATCGTGGCGCTGGTGGTCGGCGTACTCGCATGGGGCTGGTATATCGCCGAGATTTCGGCCCTCTTCCTTGCTATGGGCATCCTGGCAGGCATCCTTGACCGGCAGGGGGCCGACGACATCGCCAAGCTCTTTCTGGCGGGATGCAAGGACATACTCTCCGCCGCACTTGTGGTAGGTCTGGCCAGCGGCATCATCTTTATCTTGAAAGACGGCAAGGTGATTGACACACTGCTCTATGGCTTGACCAAGAGTCTGGCGCAGACGGGCGAAGTGCTGTCGCTTGGCGTGATGTACCTCTTCCAGACGGCCCTCAACCTTGTCATGCCCTCGGGCTCAGCCAAGGCAGCCCTCACCATGCCCATCATGACGCAGTTTGCCGACCTCATCGGTGTCAGCCGTCAAACCACCGTGCTGGCCTTCCAATTCGGCGACGGCTTCACCAACATGCTCACGCCCACCAGCGGCGTGCTCATCGGTGTCCTCGGCATGGCCCGTATTCCCTACGGCACCTGGCTCAAGTGGGTGTGGAAGTTCATCCTCGCCCTCATCCTGATTGGTTTCATTCTAATGCTCCCCACATTATGGCTCGATTTGCCCGGCTTCTGAAAATAATTAATAATGAAGAATTAAGAATTAAGAATTGGCGTCTACAAATCCTTTGTGCTGTACTCATTTTTAATTTTTCATTTATAATTATTAATTCTGCTACAGCGCAGGACAGCAGTTACGCGCGCCGCATCATCCGTGACCTCAGCAGCGAGGAGATGTTTGGCCGTGGCATGCAGAACAGGGGCGACTCCATCGCAGCCGACTACCTGCGCGCCGAACTGATGGCCAACGGTGTGAAGCCCATGTGCAAGAACTACTACCAATACTTCCGTTTCCCCAAGACCCGCACGCGGCCGCCTATCGTCAACGCCGGCTATGTCTCGCAGAACGTCTGCGGCTACATCCCGGGCGAGGTGGACACCATGATTGTCTTCACCGCGCACTATGAGCACCTCGGCATGAGCGGCGACACTATCTTCTACGGTGCCCACGACAACGCCAGCGGCACGGCCGCCGTGATGGACCTGGCCCGTATGGCCAACCTCCAGCGCGGGCATTACACCTACGTCTTCCTGCTCTTTGGCGGCGAGGAGAGCGGCCTCGTGGGCTCGCGCCATTTCTCCGAGAACCCCCTGATACAACTGAGCAAGGTCAAACTGCTGATCAATATAGATCTCTTCTGCGGCGGCGACGAGGGCCTGATGGTGGTCAACGCCAACAGTCGCGAGACCTCGCCCTATGTCGACCTTCTGCAGCAGATAAACGAGGTTCACGGCTACACGGAAAAAATAGGTCGCCGCGACAATGCTGCCAACAGCGACCATTATTGGTTCACCTCCGAGTGCCCCGCCATCTTCATCTACACCCTCGGCGGCCCCTTCGGTGGCTACCACAGCCCCGAGGATGACTGCGTTGGCTGCGGCCTCGGAAACTATATGAAGCACATGACCCTCCTGCGCGCTTTTCTCGAGCAGCTGTAGGGTTAGAGCACCTTAATCAGTTCCACAACAAATATCAGCGCGGCGTAGGGCGGAATGTCGGCGCCGGCGCCATGCTCACCGTAGGCAAGGTTGTAGGGGATGTAGAACTTGAAGACGGAGCCTTCCTTCATGAGCTGCACACCTTCGGTCCATCCGGCGATGACCTGACGGAGGCCGAACTCGGCGGGCATGCCGCGACGGTAGCTCGAGTCGAAGACGGTGCCGTCGATGAGGGTGCCCTCATAGTGGCAGCGCACGGTGTCGCTGGCCTTGGGCTGGCGGCCGGTACCTTCTTTCACCACCTCATATTGCAAACCGCTGGGGGTGACAGTAACACCTGCCTTTTGTGCGTTCTCTTTCAGAAAAGCTTCTCCCTCGCTCTTGGCGGCTTTACCACGCTCGGCGGCTTCTGCCTGTTGGCGTTCCTCGAGTTCGGCAAAATAATGCTCGAGCACCTCATGAACCTCCTCGTGGCTCATCTTGGGTTGGCGACCTTGCAGCACGTCGGCGATGGCGGCGGCGTAGTCTTCCACATTCAGGCTCTCTTTCAAGCCCATACCAATCAGTTGGTGGCCAATATTGTGGCCCAATGCATAGCTTAATTTATCCATATTGATCTATTTTTTCATTCTTTCTCTGAGGTAGAGGATGGCGTCGATGTTGCGGGGAACCTGAAGGTCGAGGGTGCCACTCTCAATGCCGATAACATGACCTTCACGCACGGAGCGCAGGCGGTTGTAGGGCTTCATGCCGCAGAAGGCGGCCGAGTCTTCGCGGCGCACGATGATATAGTCGGGGTCTTCCTTCATCAAGGCTTCGAGGCTGTAGCTCCAGCCTTCCACGCCTTCGGCAATGTTGCGGCCACCGGCCATGCGGATGATGTCGTTGATGAAGGTGTTGCCGCCCGCGGTGAAGTTGCCACCGGCACCGAAGCCGACGACGTAGTAGCAAGT